>JAQYBD010000001.1 GCA_029338835.1 Selenomonadaceae bacterium
TGCCGTGCTACAAGATGGTCGATACGTGTGCCGCCGAGTTTGAGGCAGCCACGCCGTACTACTACTCGACGTTCCGCGCACAGGAAGACGAAGTGAAGGTATCGGCTGCCCGCAAGGTCATCGTACTCGGTTCCGGCCCGATCCGCATCGGCCAGGGCGTCGAGTTCGATTACTGCTCGGTCCACTCCGTCTGGGCTCTGCGCGAGATGGGCATCGAAGCCATCATCATCAACAACAACCCGGAAACGGTATCGACGGACTTCGACATTTCCGACCGCCTCTATTTCGAGCCGCTGACGACGGAAGACGTCCTCAACATCATCGACAAAGAGAAGCCGGAAGGCGTCATCGTCCAGTTCGGCGGGCAGACGGCCATCAATCTTGCGGCATCGCTGCAGAAAGCCGGCGTCAAGGTCTTCGGCACGTCTGTCGACGATATCGACCGCGCGGAGGACCGCGAACGCTTTGATGAAGTCCTCACCGAGACGCACATCCCGCGTCCGCAGGGCATCAGCGTCACGAATCTCGATGAGGCGGTCACAGGCGCTGCCAATATCGGCTATCCGGTCATGGTCCGCCCGTCGTACGTACTCGGCGGCCGTGCCATGGAAATCGTCTACAACGAGGCAGAGCTGCGCGACTACATGAGCCGTGCCGTCAAGGTCACGCCGGATCATCCGGTCCTCGTCGACCGCTACATGCAGGGCACAGAAGTCGAAGTCGACGGTATCTCCGACGGCGTCGATGTCGTCATCCCGGGCATCATGGAACATGTCGAGCGTGCCGGCGTCCATTCCGGTGACTCGATTGCCGTTTACCCGCCGCAGACGCTTTCCTCGAAAGTCATCTACACAATCATCGACTACACGAAACGCCTGGCCATGGCGCTCCACGTCAAGGGGCTCCTCAACATCCAGTTCGTCGTCGTCGATGGCGAGGTCTACATCATCGAGGTCAATCCGCGTTCGTCGCGTACCGTCCCGTTCCTCTCGAAAGTCACGAACGTCGATATGGTCAATCTCGCGACGCGCATCGCCATGGGCCATATGCTCAAGGAACTCGGCTATCACTCCGGCCTCGTGCCGCCGAAGCCGTACGTTGCCGTCAAGGCGCCGGTCTTCTCCTTCGCGAAGATGACGGATGTCGATATCGCGCTCGGCCCTGAGATGAAATCGACGGGCGAGGTCATGGGCATCGATTACCACTATGCCCGTGCGCTCTACAAGGCCATCATCGGCTCGGGCATCAACGTGCCGACGAAGGGGTGCATCCTCTTCACAGTGGCCGACAAGGACAAGGAAGAAATGAAACAGCTCGCAAAAGCCTTTGCAGAACTCGGCTTCGAGATCGTGGCAACGGAGGGCACGGCCAAGGCCATCCAGTCCATGGGCATCGACGCCGAAGTCGTCGGCAAGGTCCACGAGCGCAGCTCGGATATCATCCAGATGATCAAGAACGGCAAGATCAACATGGTCATCAACACGCTGACGCAGGGCAAGCATTCCGCCAAGGACGGCTTCAAGATCCGCCGCGCCACGGTCGAGCATGGCATTGCCTGCCTGACCTCGCTCGATACGGCTTGGGAAGTCCTGCGCGTGCTGTCCTTCATGCGTGAGCGCCGTCTGGTCTATTCGCTGGCCATCCAGGATTATGTGGGCGGTGGTGATGACCTTGCCTAAGATGCTTCGCAACGCCAAGATCCTTGCTCAGCAGGAACTCGCCCCGCGCGTCTTCTTCCTGGTCGTCGAGGCGCCAGATATCGCACAGGCCGCGGAGCCGGGGCAGTTCGTCCAGCTCCGCATCCCCCTCGGGGAATTCATCCTGCGCCGCCCGGTCGGCGTGGCTGCCGTTGACCGCAAGAAGGGCAGCGTGGCCTTCATCTACCGCGTGGTGGGCAAGGGCACAAAAGCCCTGGCGACCCTGATGCCCGGTGAAATGGTCAACGTGCTTGGCCCACTCGGCCACGGGTTCCATATGGACTATGAGCATCCCTTGATCGTCGGTGGCGGCATGGGCCTTTCCCCGCTCCTTTACTACGCAGCAGCCATGCAGAAGAAGGGCGATGTACTCATCGGCGGCCGCTCTGAGGAAGAAGTCTTCTGGAAAGACCTCTTCGATGAACTCTGCGGTGAAGTCTTCATCTCCACGGATGACGGTTCCCTGGGCTTCAAGGGCTTTACGACAGAATACCTGCCCAAGATCCTCGAGGATCACAAGTACGATGCCATCATCGTCTGCGGCCCGGATGTCATGATGCGCGGCATTGCCCGCATCGCCCGCGAGCACGGCATCCCGTGCGAGGTATCGCTCGAGAAGCGCATGGCCTGCGGCCTCGGCGCCTGCCTGTCCTGCTCCATCGACACGACGGACGGCAAGCGCAAGAAGGTCTGCAAGGATGGCCCCGTCTTTCCGGCAGAGGAGGTGTTCCTGTGATGGATGAAAGCCTGCACACGAATCTCCTGGGCATCGAGATGAAGACCCCGGTCCTGACGGCCTCGGGTACTTTCGGCTTCGGTGAGGAATTCGCGGATTTTGTTGACCTCTCGCGCCTGGGCGGCGTCATGGTCAAGGGGACGACGCTGAAACCGCGCCGCGGCAACGATGGCGTGCGCATCACGGAAACGCCCCAGGGCATGCTCAACTGCATCGGCCTGGAGAATCCCGGCGTCGATGTTTTCCTGGCGGAAACCCTGCCGCGCATCGCCGCGTACGGCATGAATGTCATCGTCAATATCTCGGGCAGCACGGTGGAAGAATACGGTGAGCTGGCAAAACGCCTCGCTGTACCGGGCGTCGCTGCGATTGAACTCAACGTTTCCTGCCCGAATGTCAAGGAAGGCGGCATCGTCTTTGGCACGGATCCGGAGGCGGCTTCTGCTGTCGTGCGTTCGGCCAAGGCCAATACCGATAAACCCGTCATCCTCAAGCTCTCGCCGAATGTGACGGATGTCGTCGCGATGGCTAGGGCCGTCGAGCAGGCGGGAGCGGATGCCATCTCGCTCATCAACACCCTGCTCGGCATGCAGATCGATATCGAGCGCTGCCAGCCTGTACTCGGCAACGTCACGGGCGGCCTTTCCGGCCCCTGTGTCAAGCCTGTGGCTGTGCGCATGGTCTGGCAGGTCGCTCAGGCCGTCCGCATCCCGATCATCGGCATGGGCGGCATCGCGAGTGCGGAAGACGCCGTCGAGTTCTTCCTCGCCGGTGCCAGTGCCGTCGCTGTCGGTACGGCCAATTTCACGGATCCTGCCATCACGATGGCCATCTGTGACGGGCTTGCTGCATACCTGGAGAATCACGGACTCAAGAGCATCGATGAACTCATCGGCAAAGCCAATCCCGGTTTTTTGAAAGGAGGCCGCTGAATGACAGCAGCAGATGACCGCCTGATCGTCGCACTCGACTTCCACACCATGGCAGATGTGAAGGAACTCGTGGCAAAACTCGGCGACAGCGTTTCTTACTATAAAGTCGGCATGGAACTCTTCTACAGCGTCGGCGGCGAAGTCGTGACCTGGCTGCGCCAAGAGGGCAAGCATGTCTTCCTCGACCTCAAGCTCCATGACATCCCCAACACCGTGGCCGGAGGGCTCTGCTCCCTCATGAGCCTTGGCGCCGATATCCTCAATGTCCATGCGGGCGGCGGCTACACGATGATGAAGACAGCTGCAGACCGGCTGCATGCCGCAGCCGCAGAGCAGGGGATCCCCTGCCCGAAACTCATTGCCATCACCGTACTCACGAGCATCAACCAGGAAGACTGGGACGGGGTAGGGCAGACCCTGCCCATCAAGGATGCCGTCGTACGCCTCGCGAAACTCGCGAAATCGGCAGGCCTCGATGGCGTCGTCGCATCGCCGCAGGAAGCCGCGCTCATCCGCGAGGCCTGCGGCAAGGATTTCCTGATCGTGACGCCGGGCGTGCGTCCAGCAGGCTCTGCCGTCAATGACCAGAGCCGCATCGCAACGCCTTCGGCAGCACTTCGAAATGGCGCGAGCCACCTCGTCATCGGCCGGCCCATCCGTGCTGCCGAAGACCCCAGGGCAGCAGCCGAGGCAATCTTGAAAGAAATGGAGACAGTAAAACCATGACAATGACGGAACAAGAAGTAAAGGAACTCCTGGTCAAGACGAATGCCATCATGGATGGCCATTTCCTGCTGACTTCAGGACTCCACAGCCCGCATTACGTTG
>JAQYBD010000002.1 GCA_029338835.1 Selenomonadaceae bacterium
CGTCGGCGTCCTCATGACCTCCTCCCTGCGCGAAATCCATTGGGATCAGTTTGAGGTTGCCTTCCCGGCCTTCATGGTCATCATCGGCATGCCGTTGACGTTCAACATCTCTTATGGTATCGCCTTTGGCTTCCTGTTCTACCCAATCCTGATGACGATTGCCGGACGCCGTAAAGAGCTGAACCCCCTCATTTGGGTGATGTTCGTCCTCTTCCTCGTCCTGCTCTACACCTTGACCATGCTTAAATTCTAAGGAGAATCGACATGCTTACCAAAGAATTATTATCTGAGTACATCGATGCTGGTGCAGCCAAGAAAAAAGCAGACCTAGCCATCCTCGGCGGCACGCTAATCAACGTCAATACGAGTGAGTATTACAAAGCTGACGTAGCTGTCTACAAGGGAAAGATTGTCGCTGTTGAAAGCGATATTTCTGACTACATCGACGACCACACGCAGAAAATCGATGCCACGGGGAAATACTTGGCACCTGGCCTCATCGACTGCCATATCCATGTGGAATGCAGCAAGATGAGCATGACCCGTTTTGCCCAGGCAGTCGTCCCTCACGGCACGACCAGCATCATCAGCGGTCTCGATGAATACATCTCCGTGATCGGTGTCGATGGGCTCAAGGCCATCTTCGACGAAGTCGATGCTTCGCCCCTCAAAGTGTTCTGGGCGCTGCCGTACAAGACGCCGTACACGATCCCGGTCTCGACGATTGCCTACAATGTAACGGCCAAAGATCACGCCAAGTACCATCAGGATCCGCGCTGCTACGGCATCTGGGAACTCGTTCGCGAAGCCGTCCAGACGAAGGATCCAGACACCATGGAAGCCCTGGTACTCGCGCAGGAATACCACCGTCCCATCTTCGGCTGCAGCCCGCTGGCCACAGGCAAAGACCTCAACGAATATCTCATGAGCGGCGTCCGCGTCGACCATGAAAGCTATGACCATGAGGAATTCCTCGAGAAAGCCCGCAAGGGAATCCACACAATCATCCGCGAATCCGCCGTTACGAAGTTCCTCAAGGAGAATGTCCGCGCCATCACTGAGGGCGCACCGGGCATGGCCCGCCACACGAGCTTCTGCTCCGATGACGTGAACGCCCGCGGCATCCTCAAGGACGGCCATATCGACCATATGGTGCATCTGGCCATCGCTGCCGGTGTCGAGCCTATGACGGCCATCCAGATGGCGACGATCAATGCGGCTGAAGCTTACCAGATTGACAATCAGGTCGGCTCGATTGCCCCGGGCAAAGATGCCGATATCCTGCTCGTCGACCAGCCGGGCACCTTCCAGATTGAAACGGTCATCAGCAAGGGCATGCTGGTCACCAAGAACGGCGAAAACAGATTCAACTACGTCATCCCGGCACGCGATGCATCGCTGCTGCACACCGTACAGCATGCGCCGCTGACGGCCGATGATTTTGCCTACCATGTAGACCTCGATGAAGGAACCGCCGTCGTCGAGACGATCAACAGCATCGGACCATTCATGCGCAAGCGCCGCGATGTCGAACTCAAGGTCCAAGGCGGCATCGTCCGTCCCAGCGCTGAAAAAGACGTAGCACTCGTATCGGTCATCGAACGTTACGGCCTGAACGGCAACATGTCCAAAGGCTTCATTTCCGGCTGGTCCTTCCAGAAAGGCGCCATTGCCACGACGGCTGCCCCGGACGACAACAACCTCGTCGTTGCCGGTGCGAATTACAAAGACATGGCTCTGGCTGCCAACACCCTCATCGAGCAGGGCGGCGGACAGGTTGTCGTCATCGATGGCAAGATCGTATCGTTCCTGCCTCTGCCCATCGCCGGCATTGCCTCAGATCTTTCGCCAGAGGAACTGGCAGCAAAAGAGAACGAACTCGACGAAGCGGCCAAAGCCATCGGCAGCCGCCTCCCCGACCCGATTTTCTATCTCTCGTTCCTCCCCATCACGGCCATCCCGGATCTGGCCATCACCGACGGCGGCAACGTGGACTATACGAAACTGTCCTACTTTGACCCCATCCTGGAACTGAAAAAATAAAAACGGATCATCACGCAAAAAGGAGCTGTCCCTTGAGGACGGCTCCTTTTTTCAAGCTGCAACACAATATTCCTGATCCATCATCCCTGCAGCCATGCTTTATTCCGTTGCCTTGGGATTATCCGGTGATTTTTTTCCTGTCTCCCGTTCATATTCATCAAAGTCAATCTTGCTTTCCGAACCGAGTTCCAGGGCTTTCTCATAGTACCATTCCTTGAAATCCAGCTCCTCCATATAGTACTGCAGCTGTTCAAGCTGATCCAGGACAAACTGGCGCTGCTGGCGGATCAGCTCCTGACGTTCCTTGAGGCTTTCATCGCCGCGCTGAACCAACTCGGCATATTCCCGGATGCGCTTGATGGGCATGCCCGTGTTCTTCAGGCAGGCCAGCAGGTGGAGCCAGCGGATATCCATGTCACTGAAGAGACGGATACCATTCTTTCGTTTGACCTGGGGCAGCAGCCCTTCCTTGTCGTAATAGCGGATGGCAGATGGACTGATGCCAGTCATCTGTGCCGCTTGTGAAATCGTATATGACATCGTCATCTTCCTTTCGCTATCTCGCCATCAGCCAAGATATCTCGACAGCTTTTCATTTTACATGACCTGACAGGCATCCGCTCCTGTATCAGATCAGGACCCCTGCACAGTGATCCAGTTCATGCTGGACGATCTCGGCGGGAAAATCGCGGAAAACCTGACGTTTCTTCCGAAATTTCAAATCGCGATATTCCACCTCAAGCCATGCATAGCGCTGCGCCGACCGTTCTCCAGCGAGGGACAGGCAGCCTTCGCGTACCTCGTACGATTCTTTCGCATGGCGGACGACCACCGGGTTCAGCATCGCCAGATACGCATGCCCGACGCGGATGGCGATGATGCACTTGCGCTCACCGATCATATTCGCCGCCAGCCCAACGCAGCGGTCGGCATTGGCCTTGAGCGTATCCACCAGGTCTTCTGCAATCGCCACATCGTTGCGCTCCGCCGGCACCGATGGCTGCGACAGGAAAAAGGTATCACGGACAATATCACGGATCATGCTTTCATCCCCCATGCAAATGCTTTCGCTGTTCGTTGGGCAACATCCTGGAAATGATTCCCCTTGTTCCATTCCAGTACACAATGGACTCCCTGTCCCCGCAGCACGGCCTCCGCGTCCCGGATACACGCTCCGACGGTGGCCATCACAGGATTCCTAGCTCGTTCTTCCTTATCGCCCAGGCTCAGATAAACGTTCCTGCTCCGGATTTGCTGTTCTTTCATGAAATCCGTGAAGCCCGGGAACCAGAGCGAAGGTGAAGCAGCAGCCACCCCGGAGAAAAGTTCCGTCCGATACGCCGCCCACAAGGCGAAAAGCCCCGCCAGCGAATAGCCGCCGATATAATACCGCTTGGTGCGGTCGGTGACAGAGGCCAGGACTTCACGCAGCGTATCCTCCGCCCCGCCGCCGAACGCCTGCCTGCCAAAGACTGCCGGAGCTTTCCACGGAGAAAGCTCTTGATTCCAGTCCTCCGTCTTGAAGGCCAGCAGCAGGAAATCCAGACCCGTATATTCCCGGATCAAGGCCACTTCTTGCTCGATGGTTGTAAGATCATGATCATCCACTAGCTGGAGAAGGACGATATCCGCCTCTTGATGCCCGTATGCCAACCTATCCATAATCGTATTCATCTCCCGGTAAAAAATAATTCATCGACGGAGTAAAGCGCTGCTTTACCGGCCATAAAGATTTTGTTTCCTTCGCGACGGCAATAAAGTGTCCCACCGCGTTTGGACGCCTGATATGCCACCAGCTTGTCTTTGCCAAGCACATTTGCCCAATAAGGGATGATATGACAGTGACCCGATCCACAAACCGGGTCTTCGGCAACCCCCAGTTTCGGAGCAAAACTGCGGGAAACACAATCTGTATCCATTCCCGCAGCAGTAACATGAAGAAGTAATCCATCCAACTGTTTTACTTTTTCCAGATCAGGTGCAAGTTCCCGCACCGTCTTTTCACTCTCCATCACGCAAAGCAGATCCCTTCCCATAAAAGCCTCAAGCGGTCTGGAGCCAATCACCTGTTCCATTTCATCTGTTACTTTCACCGGCACCAGATCATAAGCGGGAAACTCCATTTCCAGCAGATCCCCTTCTTTTGTTACTATTAAGTCACCGGACAGAGTGGTAAAGACCAGTCTGTCCGCATCCTTTTCATAAAAACGGAACAGAACATAGGCGGTTCCAAGCGTGGCATGACCGCACAAATCGATTTCTCCACCCGGTGTAAACCAGCGCAAGTGCCATTTATCACCTTCCCGGACAGTAAAAGCTGTCTCCGAAAAGTTGTTCTCTCTGGTTATATTCATCATCAGTTCATCATCCGGCCACTGGTCCAGTACGCAAACAGCCGCCTGATTGCCATGAAACACAGAATCCGTAAATGCATCAACTACATATTGTCTCATTACAGTAACCCCTTCTATAGTATATCAATCTGACCGCCTAATACAAAAAAGCTGGAAACACGGCACCTTTCGGCAGTCAATCCTTAACCCGTGACAGCAATACTACTGTTTCCACATGCGTAGAGTGTTATCTGGAACATATCAAAGTCTATCAAAATCGGCCCTTGACACTACCCTGCCCAGAGGCAGTACAGTGAAAAATATCATGAGCTTATTTTGCTTTCTCTGAGCCAAAAACACGTATCATTCCTGCAACAGTGATGAGCCAAGTCGTTCCGGATCGTCTTGCCTCATCTTCACGAAAGCGTGGTGGTGCCTTTTTGTACCCCGTACATGCCTGCCTTACCGTGATGCTGGCCTTCCCCCAGCGCTCGGCAGCTTCCGCGACCGTCATGACTCCATCAAGTACATTTACTGATTTTGTCTTCGCTGTCGGGACGCCGTACACGCGCTCCATGCCTTCTAGGGTTATCAGCCACGTTCTACCAGACTGACGCACTTCATCAGATGCGAACCGTGGGGGATTTCCTTTATAATATGTACACGCTTGCCTGATGGTGCGAACATCTTTGTCCCAACGTCTAGCGGCCTCGGATACCGTCATGACTTCATCCAGAACATTCACCTATTCCCCCTCCATTCTTTATAGACATCAGCTAGGAGCATGATGCCAAGTGTCCCTTGCGTGACTGCCAGGGCGAAACCGTCTCCAAGCCCTAACAAGCGGGCCGCTATATCTCCAATTATGGATATAGCAATCAGCACTTCCAGTGTTCTTGTTTTGCTCATTTTCTTTTTGCAGATGGTATGCTATAATTTTATTGCCAAGAGCCCTTGCGGGCTCCCGGCCTTGTTTTACTGGTTCAGGCTATCAATCAGATGAGCTATCGCTTCTATCACCGCTGCAAGGGCTAGAAGCAATCTGCTTATCAGGGTGAGCAGCTTGAACCTTTTATTTTTCTTTGCCATCCGCATCCTCCTTTCCTAATTTCTATATTTATTATACATCGTTTTAGGCGTCTTGTCAATCGTTTTCGGAGTCTATTGCGATAAAAATAAAGCCTCATTCGTAATGATACGGACGAGGCTTTTGCTCACCATACTTTAGTTATCAGTGCATCATACTGCAACTGTAGACGACGCCGTCGTTTTCTCGATGGTCTTCTTCAGCACCTTTTCGATAAGCCAGAGCCCGCCATCAATGAGCGCTGGCAGTACGATAGCATCACGAATCTTATTCCAGCCGGACTCGGTTGCACTCTGGGCCTTGATCTCAGTGACAAAGACGTCACCGAGCTTCTGAAGGCTCGGCAGAATCACATCATAGCACTTCTGCGTGACCGCCTGCTTAACCTCTTCATCAATCTGTGTGTCGCTGACAGCCTGCTCGATGTTGTCGCGAATGTCCGTCCATTTACTCATTTTTATCATCCTCTCTGAAAATGTCCATCATGCGCAATACATTTACGCGTGGCCACGAATTTCGTATATCAAAGAGACTGCTCATAATCAGTAATGCCACGGGCAATCGCACGGGCAAAGTCATCCTGCCGGGTTGCAAGCAGCTCCTCATCGCCGACATTGCTGATGAAGCCAAGCTCAACGAGTACAGCAGGCATCCCTGTGTATTTAAGTACA
>JAQYBD010000003.1 GCA_029338835.1 Selenomonadaceae bacterium
GCCGGCGTAAAAGGCCAGATGCGTGAGCAGTGCGGCCATCTCCTCCTTCGTGACGCCGTGCTGCCGCGCCGCCTGCAGATGGTAGCGCAGTGCATCGCCAGCGGTTCCCTTGCCGACGAGCGCCGAAACCGTCACGATGCTACGGAGTTTTGGTGAGAGTTCCACCTCTTTCGCCCATACCTCGCCGAAGAGCACATCGTCGTTGAGCGCCGCAAACTGCGGTGCAAAATCGCCCAATGCCTTGCGTCCTGCTGTTTGTTTTTCCATGATGATTCCTTCTTCCTCGTATATCCGTGCCGCCAGATGCAGCACACTTGATTTCCTCGTTTTCTCTATCGTAACAAAATAAGCATTTCCTGTGAAATGCTTATCGAAAATCATCTGCTATTTTTTTTACGCATAGCACAAGCAAGAAGCTTACATCAAAAAGCCGATATCAGATCAAGCTGCGCTCTTCTTCACTGACTTCATTGTGAAGCAGATAGTCGAGGCTGTAGCGACCAGGACCGGCGAAGACGACGCCGAGGTAGAATACGCCTTCCTCAAACGGACGCGAGGCCTGTAAGAGAGGTGCACCGGAGGCGAGCTCGATGGATGTCGCCATCATGAGATTGCCGACGAGGAAGAGTGCCATCGGGCGATAGAACAGGCCGAGCAGGATGAAGAGTCCGCCGAATGTCTCTGCTATGCCGGAGAGCAGGCCGAAGAACGTCGGGAAGAGATGGATGCCGAGCGCGCCCATCATCGAGCCGAGTGCCGTCCATCCCTCAGGGCCACTCAAGAGCTTCGGCACGCCGTGCCAGACGAAGGCAATGCCGATCAAGATGCGAAAGACGAGAAGGCCGATGTCCTTCTTCGACACGATGATGCTGTTGATGTACTGCAATGATTTCATGGTAATCGCTCCTTATTTCTATTACAATATTTAATGGATATTTATTATCTACTTGTATGATATATTAAGTATGTGATAGACACAAGAACGATTTTTTCATTGACTAGGTATCAAATGCTTGCGTATTGCTGGCGCACAATGGAATAAAGATGGGATCCGCTCTGTCATCCTTATTACACTGCTGGAAATCTCAGCAGCTCCGTGTTATGATGACCGTAGAAAACACGATTAACCAAGGAGGCTCCATCATGTTCACGCCAAAATTGATTGCATCCGATCTAGACGGTACGCTTTTGCAGGATCATGTCCGCCGCATCGATGAACAGACGCTTAAGTTGATAGAAAACTGTCTTGATGCCGGGATTTCTTTCGCCGCTGCATCAGGGCGTCAGTATCAGAACCTGCGCCATCTCTTTGCTCCTGTGGCAGACCGCATTGACTATGTCTGCGAGAATGGCTGCCTTGTCTTTGCGGGGAACAAGCTGATTCACCGGGATACGATGCCGCGCGAGCTCGGCAACGCAATCATCGATGCCATTCTTGCCACGCCGCATGCCAATGTCATGATATCGAGCATCGAC
This sequence comes from Selenomonadaceae bacterium, assembly GCA_029338835.1. GTDB lineage: Bacteria > Bacillota > Negativicutes > Selenomonadales > Selenomonadaceae > Mitsuokella. The sequence continues at coordinate 1,477 of JAQYBD010000003.1, forward strand.
AGCAGTTACCTGCTTGCGGGCAATGATGCCTTCTATCATCACGTCCGCGACTACGTCGGCAATCAAGTCACCTTGACCACAGACATCCATGACATGCCGGAGCCCTACTTTAAGATTTCTCTTTTTGACGATTGCTATACCGACGGGTGCCCGTCCATTGACAGTCAACCCTTCCGCGAGCAATTCGGCAAGGACTGCCACGTCGTCTACGGCGGCAACGGCTGGATTGATTTCATGCCTAAGAATACCAATAAGGCCACCGCACTGGCGCATCTCGGCAAGTACCTCGCCATCGGCCCCCAAGATATCATGGCCTTCGGTGACGAAGAAAACGACAAAGAGATGATGCAGTACGCGGGCTTCCCCGTCGCCATGGCGCAGGGCAATCCCGAAATTCAACAAATGGCAAAGCTCACCGCCGGAACCGTCAGCGAAATCCTGAAAAAAGTGCTTGATGCATGTGACTTGAATTCCTTATAAAGTAAAGGACGTACCGGTTTTTCTTTAAGATTGGTGCCTACGGCTTACTTCAGGTACTTCTGGAAGAACGCCGTGATCTTGTCGAACGGGATCTTCTCCATGTTGTCGTAGAGGTCTGTGTGGTTGGCCCCCGGAATGATCATGAGTTCTTTGTTCGCACCCTTGAGCTTCTTGAAAGCACCCTCGCTGAAGTAGCGCGAATGGGCTTTCTCGCCGTGGATGACGAGCACCGTACTCTCGATCTCACCGGCGTAGGAGAGCAGCGGCATGTTCATGAATGAGAGCGCGCTCGTCGCGTTCCAACCCTCATTGGAGTTCACGGAACGCGGATGATAGCCGCGCTTCGTCTTGTAGTAGGCGTAGTAATCCTTGAC
>JAQYBD010000004.1 GCA_029338835.1 Selenomonadaceae bacterium
TTGAGTGTGCATACACTCAGATATCCGGTGATGATGCCTGAATGGTTCCACCTGTTCCCATACCGAACACAGTAGTTAAGCATTCAGAGGCCGAAAGTACTTGTCTGGAGACGGACTGGGAGGATAGGAAATTGCCGGTTAAATGAAGACTCCGCGTCAGCGGGGTCTTTTTTCGTGCAACTCTTTATGTTATAATATGACGAGTTATTTTTGCGATAGAGGAACGATGCGCATGGGAAACGTTTATAAAAAAATCGATCATTTTTATACGATTATTTATCGAGAGCCGGACTGGATCCTGTCCCGTGCTGATGCAGAGCGTTATATTCGACGTCTGGCATGGCATGGTACCCCAGATGATGAACTTATTCGCATATGGATTGTTATCCAGAATATGATTCTCTGTGTCAGGGACATGAAACTGGATTCTCTTTATGCCCTGACAATTTATGACTACCAGAAAACGGTACATGATGCGATCGAAGAAGATGTTGGGTTCCAGGCAGATGAAGCTTCTGTTCGTGATATATTTGCAATCATAAAAAAATTTTTTGCGTATTATCGGCGATATCTTTCCCCTTCATCCTTCCCAGAGGAAGCTGCTTTGCAGCGGCAGACCTTGAAAGAGGCACTGGCATCTTTTTATGATGAAAATGAATTTTTCATACCGAAGCTGCGATCGAAGAAGGAATTTTATACTTCGTTGAATTATCAGGAAATCCTTGGCCCGGATATGCTTGCTAAGCTGGATGCGATGATGGACGGTTTGCTCAAGAGGATTGACACGTTTTATCATCAGGACATTTACCTCAATGATCTGGAACGTGCTACTCATCTTTTCTGTGGACCGGACGGAGAAACGGGAGAACTCCTGCATCAATTGCCAGAAGAATCATCTGCAGAAACCTGGATGACATTCTGGGATTATTTTTTGTTTGATTATCACTTGCTTGAGTCCGATGAAGTTCCTCTGCAGCATTTTCTTCATTGCAACAAGGAGAAACTCTCCCTGTCCGAGATTGATATGCTGCGTGATATGTTGCAATCGGAGTTCATGGTTTTTACCATCGAAGAAGATTTTGGAGACAGCTGTTCCTGCTGCAATCTCTTGACGAATGAGAGGCTTACGCTGCCACGTCCTGATTTGCCTTTGATGGATGTCAAACAGCAGATTTTTTATGGACATGTGCATCTCTGCGGCCTCATGATGACCAATCATATTGTGGCTCTGCCAGCCAGCCCCAGATTGCGTCGTCGCATGAAAGAGATCTTGCTGCGGCAGCTTGCCATGTTCCGTTGCCAGCGCAGGAAAGCTCCCGTGCAGGAGTTTCTACAGCGTGAATCGGCTTTGGTCCGTCATACGCTGCATATCATGTCTTCCTTTGCTCAACTCAATGTCTTGCCAATCGCAAAGATTCCCAAGGCATTGCCCAAACAACCGCTTATCCATGATGCTTTCCAAGAAGAAGAAGCTGTTTTGGCAGAGATTGCACGTCATATTGGTTTCAGTCGGTTTGCGATTGGCCTGATCTGGAAACTTTTTGAGGATTATCTGTCCGTATCGGACTCCCTGGATTATCCGGATTGTATGCCTGGCATCATGACGGCCTGCCTTTACACGTATGGTTCTATCAATGGCCTGGACTTTACACAGATTCCCCGCTTTTCTGAAGTACTGGGGGCGAAGAAGGAAGATGTGCTGTATCATTTGAAGGCCATCCATGATCGTTTGGACTGTCGTCCTTTTGATCCGCGTTATTTGACAGAGGAAGGTTTTGTGACCTCACTCTATTTGAATTGATTCCTCGGGTCTCTAGGATAAGAAATAATAGCCTCATCAGGATGATGAATCTTGATGAGGCTATCTATTACTTGGCAGAAAAAATCGTCCTTTGAAAAAGAAGATTTTCGCTGTGAGGTTTATTGCCGTGGCTGTTATCAGGTGTTGTCATCGTCTGCATCTTTTTTGAGGATGTCTTCGATTTTTGTTTTCAAGATGTCAAATGCCACATTGTTGCGGCCGCTGTTGATGACGATATCAGCAACATTTTTGGTAGGTTCGACATAAAGATAATGCATGGGTTTGACCGTAGTCAGATATTGCTCAATGATATCGTCAAGATTGCGGCCCCGCTCGTTCATATCGCGAAGGACACGGCGCAAGATACGCTCGTCGGCATCGGCTTCGACAAAGATCTTGATGTCAAAGATATCGCGCAGTTCTTGGGGCTGGAAAATCAGGATGCCTTCGACAATGATGACGTGGCTGGGTTCAATGACGAGGGTTTCTTTGGAGCGGGTATGCTGCGTGAAATCGTAGACGGGACACTGGATGCTATGGCCATTTCGCAGTTCTTTGAGGTGTTTGACAAGGAGATCTGTTTCCAGGGCATTGGGGTGGTCGTAATTAATGGTCTGACGCTCTTTGAAAGTCAGGTCATCGTGTGGTGCATAGTAGTTATCGTGATAGATTACAGTGACCTTGTCGCCAAAGTAATCCTTGAGTCGATTGGTGAAGGTGGATTTCCCAGAACCCGTACCGCCAGCAATACCAATAATCGTGGTTTTCATACAGTTAGCACATCCCTATCTATAGTTGTAAACGAATAAAGTTATTCTTATCTTATCACATATTCCTATAGGAATCCAGAAGCAGGCTTGACGATTCAGAAGGAGCGAATTTCAGTGCAAAGGTTTATACAGAAAACAGGGAAATGGTCCAAGCAGGGGCGAAAATGGCTGCGCGCATGCTGGTAACACTGGCATTTTTCAGGAAGTTTCTTTTTTATAATTTGCTTGACAAATCTGACTTCCCTGCTGCAGCTTTATTGGTATGAGGGCAGATCGCTGTCGCAGGCAGGCTGTATCATGCTGCTCTTGACAGGATGTTTGCGCGTGGCAGGTCTCTCGTTCCTCTCTCAGTCTGAGGATATTGTGCTGTTGGCCGTATGCCTCTTTCTATGACAAGGAATCTGCAGGGAATTGGTATGAGTATGGCAATCTTTTCGATATCTTGCGGCAAGCTGGTATCCATACAGCCTGGCTGTCCGATCAGGAAGCTTCCGGTTTTTACGGCAGCATAGGCCGAACACTGGCAGGACGCTGTGATAACCAGGCCTTTACCAGCCATTTATCGCACACGATTGATCTTTCAGACCGTTATGATGAAGAAATCCTGCCACTGCTGGATGCTAAGCTGTCTGGGGATGAGGGCCGGTATCGTTCTTCCTTTTATGTACTCCATCTCATGGGGCGCATGAGGATTTCAAGCGTCGTTATCCTGCTGAACAGGCAGTATTCACAGCGGATGATGAGAGCGAAGGCACTTCGTTTGGTGAAGAAGTCCGAGAACTTCGGGCAGAATACGATAATGCCGTGCGTTACGATGATGCCATAGTCGATGCGATTATCCAGCGTTTTGAAATGCAGGATGCCATTGTGATTTTTGTATCCGATCATGGAGAGGAAGTATATGATATTCGCCATCTCGTTGGCCATGGCGATGAAAGCAGTGCCTGGCAGCATGATATCCCCATGGTGGTATGGATGTCATCGGCGTTCCAGCGGAATCATGCGGACGATGCAGCCCGTATCCGCCGGGCAGCCGAGAAGAAATGGCAGAGCGATGAAATGATCCATACTCTTCTGGATCTCTTGAAAATCCGTGTGCCAGATTTTTCTGCAGAGAAAAGCATCTTGTCATGATGATATCCGACAAGTGACACTTGGCAAAAATCCTGGCTACTGTCAAGGAACTGCTTGTCATGCAGGGGGGATGATGACGAACAAGCTCCTCTTGCGCAAAACAGGGGCTGATCATCTAAAAAAGTGGGAGTTCGTGGCAGGCAGGAGAACATGAAAGAAGGGCGAATATATAAAAATAGAATGAAATCAAGGTGAAGGACGGCGTATATCATATGAACATAAAATCCGCTTCTATTTATCCATTGGCAGCTTGCCTGCTGGCAGTGCCATTGCCGGTTGCTGCAGCACAGGTATCCGCAGCTGCGCAGGCTGAATTGCCCGTTATGCCGGTGACGGCAACTTCTGTCAGTGCCAAAGAAGCTGCTGTGCCAGATACGGCAAGCCAGACCGTTTCGGCATCGGCTGAGAGTCATGCATCAGCAGCTCCTGCATCCTCTGCCATGAAGATACAGACTTCTTCGGCAGAATCGGCCAAGTCATCATCACAAGTTTCTCATTCTCAGGATAATATTGAAGTCCAGGTTGAATACCTGGATGCCCGTTTCTTTGAGAATCGCGATGTCAATTTGTACAATCTCCATGTCTATCGTCAGTACAAGACACTCGGCGCTTTATCCCTGCATTATGGATTGACGTTGGAGAGAGCCGTTGGCTCAACGACCGAAGATGATATCTACCGCGATGCAGAAGCTGTCGGCTTTGGCCCTTCGTATATGATGCGCTGGACGCGTCATGTTTCCGGCAAACTCGACGCTTCTCTTGACGGCACGGGCAGCATCCTCGCTTACAATCATGCGCATCCCGGCAATGGGCGCGCGTATGGTTTCCTCTGGCGCATCGGGCCGCGTCTGACGTATCATTACACCGACCGCGATGCTGTCAGCCTGGCGTATATCTTTCATCATTCGTCCAATGGCTTCAAGAGTCATAACCCTGGCTATAATGGTGTCGGGTTCTCTTTGGGCTTCACGCATAATTTTTGAGTAGGGGGATATATATGAAACGGGATAAGCTTGCCTGTCATTGCCGCCGCGTCACTTACGGTGAGATTGTTGATGCTGTAGCAGCTGGTGCTAAGACGTTTGAAGAAGTATCGGCACGGACTACCTGCAGCACTGGCTGCGGCAAGTGCCGGGAATTCATCACGCATATGGTGGAAGACATCCAGCGTTATCCGGATGATTATGGTTTGACGAAGCAAAAGCAGGATTGATTCTATTCATGACTGTTGAGTGTGAACACACGTTACATAAAATTGTACATTTTCCATAAAACCTTGACAACGTTACATATTCTTGCTACAATAGAATCAAGAAAAGGGAAGAAAGCCATAGAGAAAACGGATGACTTCTTACCTCTTGTGAGTGCTTGTACATACGGATGAGTCAGCAAGGAGGCGAGTCCGATGGGCCATTAATGGTTCCATGCGGTGAGAGTACATGGAAAATCAAACAGAAAGCAGATAGCCGCTTAGTCGAAACAGATTAAGCGGCTTTTGCTGTGCCTGCTTTCCTGACTTGCAGCGTGGGTCATATCTCCCGGCCATTCGATGTGTCTTCTTGTCATGGATATATCAGCTGATGAATGAATCATGATACACTCTGAAAGGGGTGTATTTTTTATTTGGGTTCCTTAGTATTTGTGAATCATGCGGATACTTTTAGATAATAAAAATAAAAAATTAAAATTTTATTATAGATAGGCAGGAGATAGTCCACTGTGTGTAGAATACACCCTACAAGGCCCCTGAAGTGTGAGGATTGTGTTCTGAATGTGGAGGAGGTTTTTTTGATGCCACAACACAAGGTAAAAGAAGCGGGATTCTCTTTGCTGGGTATGCTGATTGCCGTAGGGATTGTCGCAGTGCTGGCGGCCATTGCCGTGCCGAAATTCAATTCGGCCGTGGCCAAGGCCAATACAGCGAAGATCCAGGCAGACCTTTCGACGATTGAGACAGCAATCGGTGTTTACACCATCGAGAAGGGCGTTACGCCGGTATCCGGTGATTTGACTGCCTTGACGGATTATATTGTCGATGCCAGGAATCTCAAACCGCCGACGGGACAATGCCTGGTCAATGGGGAAGTGACAAAACTCTCCGATAATGCCGCGTATTCCATCGGGACAGTGGGAGATGGCAAGGAGATACGCGCGCTTTGTGACGGCAAATCGTTAGCGGAGTTCAGCGAGCGGAAGCGTGCCGACAGCGGAGAAAAATCATGAAGGATCTTCCTGGTGGCTGGGTGCTGACTAAGGAATGCGGCTGGAAAGGGCTATTCGGTGTGACGCTCCTTGCCTGGGGCGGCCTGCTGGCTTTTGAGCTTTCCGGCTGGCGGCTTGCGGGCGGCCTGACCTTGACGCTGGGCTTGACGGTGATGGGATGGATTGACAGTCATACCGGACTGCTGCCGGATCGGGGCAATATCATCCTGGCAGCTCTTGCTCTGCTGTTCCTGCTGATGGGGACAACTGTAACACCGGTGCATGCCGTCCTTGGCTGCTTGTTGGGCGGTTGCCTGCTCCTGCTTATCCGCTATCTTTCGCGCGGCGGTTTGGGGCTTGGCGATGTCAAGTATGGTATGGTACTCGGCTTGTGGCTGGGCTGGCGTGCCCTCTTGCCAGCTTTGTTGCTGGCATTCGTGAGTGGCGGGCTGGTGGCTGGGTATCTGATGGCAGCGAAACATTGCGGTCGGCGTCACTGTCTGCCGTTCGGGCCGTTTCTGTCACTCGGAGGCTATCTTGGCTACCTGAAGGGGGGAGAACTTTGGCAGGCTTATCAAAGTTGTTTTTGAGCCGCCGCGGTTCATCAGGGTTCCTGCTCTTGGAGGGCATGGTTGTAGCGGCGGCACTGGCTGTCTTTGCCATACTGGCGGTTCCGCAGGCGGTGCGCATGTATCGGGAAGCACTGTTGGAGTACGAGGCTGTCCAGCTCTTGCATACGATCCGCCATGTGCAGGCCTTGTCGCGCAATGCTGCGGCCTGGCCGGAAGGCATGGCCCCGCAGAGAGGAGATCATGTTCCGTTGCTGCGTTTCAGTCGTACGGGGTATATGGTCATGCGCGGGCGTCGTGAAGTGGTACAAAGCCATACATTTCCTGAAGGGATGACGATGGTCAGTTCGATATCCTTGAGCCACCTGCTGCGCTTTGATCCGCAGGGAATCATTGACGTACCGTTCTCGCTGCGGCTGCGTATGGAAGGGTGCGCGAGGGAACGGCAAATCGTGCTGAGTCTCAGCGGACGCTGCCGTCTGGACCGGGTAGGCTGAAGTCAAAAAGAGGATGGAGGTTTGGCATGAAGTATCACGGACAGCCGGGCCGGACAGGAGAGGCTGGTTTTTTCCTGCTTGAAATCCTGGTACTGACCGGCATCCTGATGGCATCGGCAGGTGCATTTGCACTCTATCGCCAGAGTGCAGTCCTGGAACGGGAAAATGTGCTGCGTGTGGCAGCTGTGTATCTGGGAAAGCAGGAACTGGCAGAACTTACCGCACTGGCACAGGCGGGGCATCTGGCACCGGGGCAGTATCCCTGGCTGGGGGATGCCATGCCTTGCCGGGATGGCATGACCTTTGTCGTCGAAGCGGAGGTAAGCCGTCTCAAGGATATCCCGGGCTGGCGTGCCTTCGTATCGGTAAGCTGGCCAGGTGAGACAGAGATGCAGCGCCCGGGGCTGGTGCAGCTGGAACGGGAGTGGTATGACGGTGAAGAACCAATGGAAGCGATTGCTCCGGCAAAACAGCGCACGGGGATCTGAACAGGGCTTCCTTTTGACAGACTGCCTGATTTCTTTGCCATTGTTGGCGGCCCTGCTGCTGGCATTCGGCATGATGCTTGGAACGGCCCTGCATGCTGCTTTCTGCTTTTGGGCAGATGCGGAACTCCATCAGGAACTCCAGCTGGCATTCCAGCGTATCGTGCGGGATGCAGAACTGTCGTATGATATCCAGCCGCATTATTCCCGGAAAGGAGCCGTGTTTTATCAGTACCGGGTACCTGATTCCGCGGGAAAAGTACGGAGCCAGAAAACAGCGTACTGGCTCTATACGGTCAAGGGGACGCAGAAGCTTGTCTGGCGCGACGTGAGCCAGCCCTTGACTGGCAATTACAGCCTGGCGGAAGTGGAGATCGAAGAGTTTTCCTGCGAGTCTGTCGGTACTCGTCTTTATGAGCTGCGCCTGGTCGGCAGAAGCCGCGTAACCGGCCATAGATATGCCTTAGCGACACGCATTGCACTGCCGCTTGTTCCAGCTGGAAAGGATGTGTAACGATGAAAGGAATGCAGGGGCATGCGCGAGAGGGCGGTGCGGCGTCTTTCCTGGCTGTGGCTTTGATGCTGGTGCTGACTCTGCTGGGTCTCGTCTGCCTCCTCTTTGCACGGAACAGTCGTCTGATGGCGGCCGAACACTTGCGGGAAATCCAGCTGGAACTCGCTGCGGAAGGCGTGCTTGACCGTGTCCGCTGCGAAGTCTGCCGGCAGCCTGATTTCCTGCGGACCGGAGATCTCCAGCATCTCTATGACGAAAAGCGAGACACGCCCGGAGGATCATTGGTGATGCGTGCCAATGGCAAACGGACAGCTGGTTGCGTCGAAGTCACGGCGGTTGCGTATGAGGCCGGGGATTCTTATTGGCAGCGCCATCGTGAGGTGACGGGCATCTTTGTAGAAAAGGAGGAGGGCTATGTCTGGGTGGGCAGGGTGCCTTGAGTGGGGGCAGCTGCAGTTTGCCAGGCTTTCCGGGGGCCTGAAATGCCTGGGGCATGCTTTTTATCAGGAGCGTACGTGCAGTGTCGGCATCTGCTGGCAAGGGGATGCGATTTATTATGCGCTGGCGGAGAAACAAGGGGATGCCGTGCGCCTGCTGCGCCTTGCAAAGGATCATCTGCCGACTGAAGGAATTTCAGGCATGCAGGAAAACGAACGACGGCAGGAATATGCTTCTCGTGCGGCCATGGGGCTGGCACGTCAAGGCTGGGGTGGGGAGTACATCGCCTGTTGCTTGCCGGATAAAGATATCCGCTGCTATCTTGTCGATCTGCCTGCGCAGATGACGCCAGCGGAGAAAAAGGAAGCAGCGTATTGGGAAGTGGACGGACGCTTGCTTGAGGAAGGGCTCTCGGCAGAAGATTTCAGCTTTGGCTGGCATTTGCCGGAACAAGGCCATTCTCTGGCCTTGTCTGTGCCGCAGGCGACACTGGCTGCCTGGAGGCGGTGCTTCGAGGCAGAAGACATGCAGGTCGCTGCCTGGGTGGCTGAAATCCCGGAGGGCATGGGCGAAGCGGCGCCGGCTGCCCTTATCCTTCAGGAGACTCTGCCAGAAAGCCTGGCTGGCTTTCGCGAACAGGATATTCCAGGGGCAAGTGGAGCTATCGGAGCGGCTTTTTGGGGTCTGGGCCGCATTTCCGCATTTGTCCTGGGGATTTCTTCTGCGAATCCTGCAGAGCAGGGACCGCAGTGGGCCTGGCGGCGTTTGGCCGCTGCTGCTGCAGCCCTGACTCTCATGGTGTTGCTCTTCTGGGGAAGTTGGGCAGGCATGGCAGCGTATGAGGCACGTCAGGAGCGGCAGGCAGTCAGTCAGCAGTTGCTGGCCATGGCGCCGGACCGCAAAGCGATGCAAGTCCTTGAGTCCGCACGCCAGAGTACTGCGGCGCGCGATGCAACGCTCCAGCAGCTGGGACAGGATGCGCTGCCCTGGTATAGTATCCTTCTCTATCTGGGCAGTCCGTCTCTTTCCATAGAAGGGATCTGGCTGCAAGATCTGAAACTAGGCAGGGACCAGTCACTGGAACTTTCCGGTACGGCCTTGACCTATGCAGCGCTGGCCGAATATATGGAAGCATTTCGCCATGAGCCTGCCCCGCTGGGCATACCCTTGCTCGCCAAAGCCGAACATGAGGCAGGAGAGGGACGAGGCGAGATCCGCTTTCGCCTGGTATTGAAGCCATGATGAAACTATGATGGACAGCTGCTTTGGTCGTGGCTCTCATGAAGTGAGAAAATATCTGCTTGAGGACCTGGAGGGGAACAGGATGGGCGATTCGATATGAGGCCGGAGGAAGAGGGAAGCATGGGGCAGCTCTTCCTGGCACGCTGGCAAAGACTTTGGCGGGGAACTCCTGGCTTTCGGGGATTCCTCGTGACGACGGGACTCTGCCTGTTGGCACTGACCGGATTTTATTTCCTGGTTCATCGTCCGCTCACAGCTTATACGGCAGCGGTACAAGCTGAGGCTCATCAAGAGCATCTCGAAGTCGTGGCCGTCGTGAATTTCAGGAATGCACATCCGGATCGTGCGGCGTATGAGCAGGAACTCGCGCAGCACGTGGCTCGCGCAGAGGCACAGTTGCCCCGGGAACTCCAGCAGGGGCAGCTGCTGCAGGAAATCCAGCAGCTGGCGCTGAGGCATCGTGTATCACTGCGTGGCATCCTGCCAGAGCCGGCTTACCAGGAGGGCGGGCTGCTCGTACTGCCGCTCAGGCTTGACTGCGAAGCGGATTACTTTGCATTGCTTGACCTCTTGCGGGATTTGCGTCATGCCGCACGTTTCCTCAAGGTGGCAGGATTGCAGGTGGAGACGGGAAAGCAGGGTCGCTTGCATTGCCAACTGGAGCTGCGCGCCTATGCCATGCCTGCCTGAATGGCGGGCGGATCAGACATCCCTGACAGCGGGAAGCTGCTGGGGATGTCTTTTTCTTTCGTTGAAAGTCTTTCTTTACATGACAATTGTATCTTTTGCAGGTTCTTGATTTATCAGGAAAGATACTTTAAACTAGAAATAACTCTTTTTGAATTAACGTGAGGTGGAAAAATATGACAACATTACGTTTTATGACTGCCGGCGAATCGCATGGACCCTGCCTGACGGCAATCCTCGAGGGTCTGCCTGCCGGACTGAAACTCAATGAGGAAGCCATCAACCGGGAGCTGGCTCGCCGCCAGCAAGGCTATGGCCGTGGCGGACGCATGAAGATCGAGACGGATAAGATCCGGGTCCTTTCCGGTGTGCGCTTTGGCGAGACGCTGGGCGGCCCGATTACCTTGCAGGTCGTCAATCGTGATTTTGAGAACTGGGGCGGCCGCATGGCAGCTTTTGGCGAGCCGGAGGGGCCGAAGGTCACGGCTTCGCGGCCCGGGCATGCTGATCTGACCGGTATCAAGAAATACAATCGCCACGATGTCCGCGATATCCTCGAGCGTTCAAGCGCCCGTGAGACAACGATGCGTGTGGCTGTCGGTGCTGTCTGCAAGGAATTCTTGCGGGCTCTTGGTGTTGAGGTTGTCTCACAGGTGGTGACGTTGGGCGGTGTTTCCGTTGATCCTGCCAAGATTGACCGCAGCCAGCTCGGCAATGCACAGGATTCGGAACTCAACTGTTACGATCCGGAAGCCGAAGCCAAGATGAAGGCCAAGATCGATGAAGCCAAGAAGACAGGCGATACGCTCGGTGGTATCTTTGAGATCACTGTACGCGGCTTGCCGGCAGGTCTCGGCAGTCATATCCAGTGGGATCGCCGTCTCGATGGCAAGCTCGCAGGAGCTTTGATGGCCATCCAGGCCATCAAGGGTGTCGAGATTGGTGCAGGCTTTACCTGCGGCTTGCTGCCGGGCAGCCAGATCCACGATGAGGTTTTCCTGGATGATGAAGGCAACCCGTATCGCAAGACAAACCGAGCCGGCGGACTTGAAGGTGGCATGACAAACGGGGAAGACGTCGTCGTACGCGCCGTCATGAAGCCCATCCCGACGCTGATGAAGCCGCTGCACTCGGTTGATATCGAGAGTCATCAGGAAGTGCTGGCCTGCAAGGAACGCAGTGATACGTGTGCCGTGCCGGCTGCCTCTGTTGTCGGTGAAGCGATGACAGCTTTCGTCATGGCTCAGGCCATCTGCGAGAAATTCGGTTCCGATGCCATGGTGGATCTGAAGGCCGCAATTGCTGCCTATCAGGAACGGATCCGGAAGGACTGGTGAGCTGATGAAGAATATAGTATTGATCGGCTTCATGGGAACGGGCAAGACGAGTACGGGCAAACTGCTCGCCAAGCGCCTGGGAGCTGCGTTCATCGATCTCGACCGGGCCATTGAAGAAGAATACGGCATGACCATCCCTGCGATGTTTGAGCAGAAAGGCGAAGCCTATTTCCGTGCCTGTGAACACGCGATGGTGGAGAAAACGGCCAGCCGCCGCAACACGGTCATCTCGACGGGCGGCGGTACGGTCAAGGATCCGGCGAATATGGCGGCTCTACACGCGGGGGGCATCATTGTCTGCCTCAAGGCCGACATCGATACTATCCTTGCGCGTACAGAAAAACATGGCACGCGCCCTGTACTCGATCAGGAGGATCAGGGCGACCGCCGTCAGGCCATTGCATCTTTGCTGGCACAACGGCGCAAGCTTTACGAAGTGGCGGATTTCTATATCGATACGAGTACGCGCACGCCGCGTGAAGTCGTCGATGAGATCCTCAGACAAATCAGGCATGAGAAGATAGGGGGCAGCAGCCATGCGTAAGGTAGAAGTCGAGCTTGGCAAAGCCAGTTATACGATATACATAGGTTATGATATTCTCCGGGAGATCCTGGTGCCATTCGTGCAGCAGGCTGGTTTTTCCCGTCAGGCAATGCTCGTGACGGACAGCAACATCGGCCCGCTTTACGGCGAGCAGGTCAGGAGCTGCCTGGAAGAAGCCGGCTTGTCCGTCTGTCTGGCAACCATCCCCGCCGGCGAGAGTTCCAAGAGTTTTGCGATGGCGGAAACACTCTATACGAAAGCTATCGAGCAGGGACTTGACCGCAAATCACCGATTTTTGCCTTGGGCGGCGGTGTGGTCGGCGACCTTGCGGGCTTTATCGCGGCGACGTATATGCGCGGCGTGCCATTCGTGCAGCTGCCGACGAGCCTGCTCGCACAGGTCGATTCGAGTGTCGGCGGCAAGGTTGCCGTCAACCATCCGCTGGGCAAGAACCTGATCGGTGCTTTCTATCAGCCGCGCGCCGTCATCATGGATCTTTCGCTGATGAAATCCTTGCCAAAACGCGAGATCTATACGGGCCTTGGCGAAATCATCAAATACGGCATCATCTACGATGCTGATTTCTTCACCTTCCTGGAGCAGCACAGCGAGGAGGTGCTGGCACTTGAGCCGGAAGCAGCCATCCACATGATCGCGCGTTCCTGTGAGATCAAGGCCGCTGTGGTTTCCGAAGATGAGAAAGAGATGGGGCTGCGCCGCATCCTGAATTTTGGCCATACCATCGGTCATGCCATCGAGAAGGAAACCGGGTATGTCCACTATAATCACGGGGAAGCCGTGGCCATCGGCATGGTCGGTGCCGCAGATATCAGTGTCCGTCTCGGCATGATCCCAGCGTCCTGCGCTGCGCGCATCCAGGCACTCATCGAGAAACTGCATTTGCCGGTGCAGGCTGAGGGCTGCACGGTCGAAGGCATGTACAAGGACATTTTCCACGACAAGAAGACCATCAATGGCAAGGTCAACTGGGTACTCGTCGACGAGATTGGCCGCGTGAGCTGCCGCAATGATGTGCCTGCAAAAATCGTTCAGGCGGCAATGGCGGCACGCATTGCGAAAAAATAAAATTTCCAGTTGAAAGGAATCTCCTTTTATGATATACTATTTGAGTATATGGGCGGTCCTCTGAGTGAGCCTGCTGCTTGCCATGAACGTCTGACATAAGGAGGAAAAAGAATGAACATCATCGAGACTTTAGAGAAAGAACAGCTCCGTTCGGATATCCCGGAGTTCGCACCTGGCGATACGGTTCGCGTTCACGCGAAGATCGTCGAGGGTTCCCGCGAGCGTATCCAGATGTTCGAGGGTGTCGTCATTGCTCGTCAGGGTACGGGTGTCCGTGAGACGTTCACGGTTCGCCGCATTTCCTACGGCATCGGCGTTGAGCGTATGTTCCCGGTACATTCCCCGCGCATCGAGAAGATCGACGTTGTCCGCAAGGGTATCGTCCGTCGTGCAAAACTCTATTATCTGCGCAACCTTACGGGTAAAGCTGCTCGTATCAAAGAGAAACGCTAATCTGCGTACGGATAGGGACTGCTTTGGCAGTCCCTATTTGTTTTAGAGGAGGAAAATATATGAGTTCTTTGGGAGAAGAGGCAAAGGATTGGATCATATCCATCGTCATTGCCATCGCTCTGGCTTTTGTCATCCGTCAATTCGTCGTCGAACTCTACATCGTCGATGGTCCGTCCATGCGTCCAACCTTGCAGTCGCAGGAACGCCTGGTCGTCAATAAATTCATCTATGACTTCCGTGCGCCGAAGAAGGGTGAGATCCTGGTATTCCAGTATCCGCGCGATACGAGCCGCGATTTCATCAAGCGAGTCATCGCCACGCCGGGCGATACCATTGAAATCAAGGGCGGCCGCGTTTTCGTCAATGACCAGATGCTCGAAGAAGATTACATCCTTGAGAAGACCCGCAGCGAGTACCCGAAGGCAACCGTCCCGGAAGGTACGGTCTTCGTCATGGGGGACAACCGCAATAATTCGGAAGACAGCCGTTTTGCCGATGTGGGCTTTGTTCCCTACAAGCTGATCAAGGGCAAGGCCGTACTCGTCTTCTGGCCGCTTGATGCCTTCAAGACGCTGCCTTGATGGAGGGACGTGCCATGAAACTCATTTCCTGGAATGTCAATGGGCTCCGGGCTTGCCTTAAAAAAGGCTTCATGGAGTCCTTCGTGAAACTGGATGCCGATGTATTTGCCCTGCAGGAAACGAAAATGCAGCCGGATCAGGCCATCCTTGACCTGCCGGGCTACCGGCAGTACTGGAACAGCGCTGAACGCAAGGGCTATTCGGGGACGGCCGTCTTTTCGCGCCTCGAACCGCTTGAGGTGACGTACGGGCTCGGCATCGAAGAGCATGACCATGAGGGCCGCGTCATCACGCTGGAATTCCCTGACTGCTATTTCGTGACGGTCTACACGCCAAACTCGAAGCGCGGCCTTGAGCGTCTCGCTTACCGCATGGAGTGGGAGGATGCCTTCCGTGCCTACCTCATGGGGCTCGATGCAAAGAAGCCTGTCATTGTCTGCGGCGACCTCAATGTCGCTCATACGGAAATCGATCTCAAGAATCCGAAGACGAATCATCACAATGCTGGATTCACCGATGAAGAACGCGGCAAATTCACTGAGCTGCTCGCTGCCGGGTTCCTCGATACGTTCCGCACGCTTTATCCGGAACGCACGGGCATCTACACCTGGTGGTCATACCTGCGCAAGGCGCGCGATACGAACGCCGGCTGGCGCATCGATTACTTCGTGGCTTCGGCGCGGCTGCGCGACCGCATCGCCGATGCTACTATCCACAACGAGATTTTCGGCAGCGACCACTGCCCGGTGGGATTGGAGCTCAAGGCATGAAGGGGCAGAAAAAGACGAATCTCACGACACTCTGCTATCTCGAACGCGACGGCAAGTATCTCATGATGCATCGCGTCAAGAAGGAACACGACATCAACCGCGACAAATGGGTCGGTGTCGGCGGGCATTTTGAGCCTGACGAGACGCCGGAAGAATGCCTTTTGCGCGAGGTGTGCGAAGAAACGGGCCTTATGCTCGACCGTTTCGCGCTGCGCGGCATCATCACCTTCATGTCGGATAAGTGGCAGACAGAATACATGTTCCTTTATACAGCCGACCGCTTCCATGGCGATTTCATCGGTCGTGACGCTTGCCGCGAGGGGACGCTCGAATGGGTGGACAAAGATGCTGTCTACGATCTGCCCATCTGGGAAGGCGACAAGATCTTCTTCCGTCTCATGCGCGAGCAGCGCCCGGTATTCTCACTCAAGCTGCGCTATGTGGGTGATACGCTGGTCGAAAAGGCACTGGATGGGAGAGCGTTCTAGGCTGGCAAGAAAATTTGCTGGAACCAGATAGGAAAAACCGGTACGAGGTGAACTCGTGCCGGTTTTTTGGTCTTGCCGTGTGCGTGAGGTCAGGCTTTCTCGAGATCGATGCTGACATCGTAGAACGTGCTGCCACCGTCTTTGTCCGTGAGACGCATGGAAGTCAGGCGGTTGACGTTGCCATCTTTGGTGCAGGTCTGCCACCAGATGCCCTCGGTGACGAGAGTTCCTTTTTTGACGCGGTCAGAAAGCTTGAGCGTGAAATGGGCGTGGCCGCGCTTATTTCGTGCCAGGACGGGATCCCCGTCTTGGAGGCCGCGCGCAGCGGCGTCGTCCGGGTGGATGAGGAGGGTCATGATGTTGCCGCGAGTGAGTTCATCGCGTTCGTTGAAGGAACTGTCGAGAATGCGCATGTCGGGGGCGTTGATGAGATGGAACGGCTCGCTGTCCCTGTGGGACGGCAGGTAGTCAGGCAGGGGCGGCTGGCAGCAGGGATTCTCGATCTCGATTTTGCCGGAGGGAGTGGCGAAGTGGAGCTTGTAGTCTGCGGGCAGGGGCAGATCGACGGGGCGACAGTCTTTGAGCTGCTGGAGCTGGCTGCTGGTAAGGGGCAGAGGCCAGGCTTTCCTGATGGAGCCGATGAGTTCCTGGACGAGCTCTTCTTCGGTCTTCTGGAAGATGGGATCGTTGAGGTGCATAGCTCTGGCAAGCAGACAGGCGGTCTGCCAGTTGCTCTTGCTCTCGCCGACGGGCGGGATGACGGCACGGGCGCGCTGGATGGTGTAGTGACCGTAGGAATAGTAGAGGTCTTCGCTCTCGAGTGAAGTGGTGGCGGGCAGGATGATGTCGGCGTAGCGGGCGGTATCGGTCATGAAGCGCTCGTGGACGACGGTGAAGAGGTCTTCCCGCTGGAGACCGCGCAGGACCTGGTTCTGGTCGGGAGCAGTGCAGGCGGGGTTCGAGGAATAGACGTAGAGTGATTTTACAGGTGGCGTCAGGCTGGCATCATTGAGTACACGTCCCAGCTCGCACATGTTGATGTGGCGCACGCCGGGGCGTTCGAGGTCGGGGCGGCGGATGATGCTCTTGTCGAAAGCGTGACTGCCGGAGGCGGAGGTCAGGAGTCCGCCTCCTTTCCTGGCATAGGCGCCGACGAAAGCGGGCAGGCAGGTGATGAGACGCGAGGTCATGGAGCCGTTGATGTAGCGGGACTGGCCGCTGCCCAGTCGGATGAAAGGGGCACGGGCGCTGCCATAGGCATGGGCGAAGGAGCGGATAGCCTCAGCAGAGATTCCCGTGATGGCCTCCACAGCTTCTGGGGTGTAGCGTGGCAGGATCTCGCGTTCGAGAGCATCGGCGCCTTGCACGTACTCCTTCAGGAAGGCGCGGTCGGCGAGACCGTCCTGTACGAGTATGTGCAGGATGCCCAGGGCGAGGGCACCGTCGGTGCCGGGGCGTGGGCAGAGAAAAGCGTCGGCGTAGTCCGCGGTCTTCGTGCGATAGGTGTCGATGCAGTAGATTTTGGCGCCGTTCCTGCGGGCAGCATCGATATCATGGCAGAAGTGGATGTCGGTCGCGAGCATGCTGATGCTCCAGAGGATGATCATGTCGCTTGATTGGGCTTCCTGCGGGGCAGTCGGCAGCGTTGCCCCCATGACATCGCGGTAGCCGCGGCTCTTGGCGGGTGCGCAGATGGTGCGGTCAAGGCTCGTGGCGCCGAGGGCGTAGAAAAGCGCGTGGCCGGCACTGTAGCCAATCGTACCCATCGTGCCGGCGTAGGAGTAGGGCAGGATGGCTTCCGCCCCATAATCAGCGATGATAGCGTGCCAGTGGCTGGCAATCTCGGCGATGGCTTCATCCCAGCGGATGGGGATAAAGCGCCCTTCGCCCTTCCGGCCGACGCGCCGCAGCGGCGTCATGAGGCGCTTCTCGGAGTGGACGGTGCGCTCGTAATGGGCCATCTTGGGGCAGAGCGTGCCACGCGTGAAGGCGTGTTCCGGATCGCCTGCGATGCGTACGGCCCTGCCATCTTCGACTTCGATGAGCAGCCCGCAACAGTCGGGGCAATCGTAGGGGCAGACGGACGGTTTGATTTCAATCATAAGAGAACCTCCTGCAGGAAAGATGTGTCACTCTCATTATAGCATAGCGGGTGCTTGCGAGAAATTGGGGATTGCAGTAGGAGAAGCCCATATGATAGAATGGTAAGCAGTGTAACTTGACATACATCATTCACATAAATTAGGAGGAACACGATTTTGTCAGCTTTAAGCGAAGAACTCGATAAAGAAATCAAGAAGCGCCGCACGTTTGCGATCATCTCGCACCCGGATGCCGGTAAGACGACGCTGACCGAGAAACTCCTGCTCTACGGTGGTGCCATCCACCTGGCCGGTTCCATCAAGTCGCGCAAGACGCAGCGCCATGCTGTGTCCGACTGGATGGAAATCGAGAAGCAGCGCGGTATCTCGGTCACCTCGTCGGTGCTGCAGTTCGACTACGATGGCTGCCGCATCAACATCCTCGACACGCCGGGCCATCAGGACTTCTCGGAAGATACGTACCGCACACTCATGGCTGTTGACAGTGCCGTCATGGTCATCGATGTCGCCAAGGGTGTCGAAGCGCAGACAAAGAAACTCTTCAAAGTCTGCAAACAGCGCGGCATTCCCATCTTCACGTTCGTCAACAAGCTCGACCATTACGGCAAACTGCCGATTGACCTCATGGACGAGATCGAGAATGTACTTGGCATCCGCTCCTATCCGATGAACTGGCCAATCGGTCAGGATGGCCAGTACCTGGGCGTTTATGACCGTCGCAACGACAAGGTCCTGCTCTTCGCCGCCGATACGACGCACGGCCAGGAGGCGCGCATCGCCGACGTCTACGAGCCGGATGATCCAGCTGTCATCGAACGCGTGGGCGAGGATACGTGGCAGGCCCTCAAGGATGACATCGAGCTGCTCGACGAGGCTGGTGAGGAATTTGACATGGAAAAGGTCAATGCCGGGGAACTCACGCCGATGTTCTTCGGTTCGGCCATGACGAACTTCGGTGTGCAGGACTTCCTCGAAGGGTATATCCGCATGGCGCCGACGCCGCAGCCGCGCATGTCAAGTGACGGCCTCATCGCGCCGGATGACGAGAGATTCTCGGGCTTTGTCTTCAAGATCCAGGCCAACATGAATCCGGCCCACCGCGACCGCCTGGCCTTCATCCGCATCTGCTCGGGCAAATTCGAGCGCAATATGAGCGTTTGGCACGAGCGTTCCGGCAAGGCCATTAAGCTGGCACAGCCGCAGCAGTTCCTCGCACAGGACCGTCAGATCATCGATACGGCATATCCCGGTGACATCGTCGGTCTTTTTGACCCGGGCATCTTTGGCATTGGCGATACCATCTGCGATGAGAGCCACAAGTTCAAATACGCGGATTTCCCGGTATTCCCGCCTGAGAAGTTTGCGCGCGTCCAGGCCAAGGACACGATGAAACGCAAGCAGTTCGTCAAGGGCATTGAGCAGCTCACGCAAGAAGGCGCCATCCAGCTCTTCCAGCAGGCTGGTGCCGGCATGGAATCGTATATTGTCGGCACGGTCGGTACGCTGCAGTTCGAAGTCCTCGAGTACCGTCTCAAGAACGAGTACAATGTCGACATCACGATGAACATGCAGCCGTATGAAGTGGCGCGCTGGCTCGCCTACGAAGACGGCCGCGAAGTCACACCGGCTTCCCTCAAGGGTGCCGATCGCGGCATGTTCGTCTACGACCGCAAGGGCAACCCCGTGCTGCTGGTCAGCAACGAATGGGCACTCGGCTGGATCATGGACAACAACCCAGATCTCCTGCTCAACCATGTGCCGTTTGACCGCAAAGAAGCATAAAGAAGCAAAGGGCATGCAACGATAGAAGCAGGAAAGCCGCCCGCATCCAGGATGTCTGTCAAGACACCCTGCGGTGCGGGCGGCTTTTGTCATGTCATCATCGGATCAGGACTCATCGCCCTTGTCGCGGCAATAGTTGACAAGTGAATCGATGAAGGCGCGGGCGGCATGCGAAAGATAGGCTTTCTTGCGCCAGGCAACGAGAGCATGGCGGCAGGGACGCGTGGGCAAAGCCGCAAAACACGGCGGTGTTTGCGGATGGAAAGCACGCAGGAGTGTCATCGGCATCAATGTCGCTCCGAGACCGGCACTCGCCAGTGTCAGTGCCGTTTCCATGCTGCGCGTCTGCAGATAGATCTTGGGCGTGAAGCCGCCCTCCTCGCAGATGGAAAGCAGCTGATGGTGCAGCTTCTGCTCGCTGTGCATCTGGATGAACGGCGTATCCTTGAGCAGCGAGATGGGCAGTACCGGCAGGTTGCCGCGGCAATCCTGCGGCAGGTCGTAAGCTTTCGCGAGCGGGTGCTTGGCTGGCAGCACAAGGATCATCTCTTCGGCATAGAGTTCGGCGCAGGCAAATGCTTCGGTATCGACAGGCTGCGTGGCGATGATGAGATCGACGTTACCGGAGAGTACGGCTTCCTCCAGGCGTTTCGATGTATGCTCGGCCAGTTGCAGACGGATACCGGGATACTGTGTCTGGAACTGAGGCAGGAACGACGCGAGGAAATACGTGCTGCGGAATGGCGAGCTGCCGACGATGAGATTGCCTTGCGCGCAGCCGAGTTCATCCTCAACGTACTGGCGGAACTCAGCATCGATTTCCATGATGTGCTTTGCGGCTGCAAGATACTTCCGGCCGATGGTCGTCGGCCGCAGTGGCTGTATGCTGCGATCGAACAGCGGCGCCCCAACTTTTTTCTCGATATTCTTCAGGAGCTGCGACAGCGATGGCTGTGAGATGTAGAGCTGCTGAGCCGCCCGCGAGATGGAACCCGCCTCGTAGATGGTCCAGATATAATGAAAATGACGAGTTTCCATGGCTAAGACCTCCACATAAGATAATCATAGGAAAAAACTTATTGATTTTATAAGTTTCCATTACTTATGTTATTATTATAACAAAGTCACAGATACTTGAAAAGTTTTGTCAAACAAGGAAAATATAAGTATTCATCGTCTTTATGCATGGAAAAGGCACACGAATATATTCATTATATACCTATTGATTTCATAAAATATCTAGTATTATACTTATATTCAATTCTATACTATAATAAAAGCATCAAAACAATAAAAAAAGAGTTCAATCAAGATATTTGATGATTCAAGGAAGTCTTTTCCATGTCGTTAACGTATTATTTCCTGCCAACCCGCAATGTCTTCGGTGAAGGAGCTGTCAACGAAGCCGGCAAACTCATGAAGAGTCTTGACGGCACGCATCCGATGATCGTTACGGATGCTTTCCTCGCGAAATCCGGCATGGCAGAGCAGGTCAAGGGAATCCTCGAGGCAGAGGGGTTGCCGACGTACATCTTCGGTGGCGCCGAACCCAACCCGACAGACAAGAACGTCGTGGCAGGCGTCAAGACCTTCAAGGAGCAGAAATGCGACTGCATCATCTCCCTTGGCGGCGGTTCTTCTCATGACTGCGCCAAGGCCATTGGTCTCATTGTCTCAAACGGCGGCGAAATCTACGATTACGAGGGCATTGATATCTCGAGGAACAAGATGGTGCCGCTCATGTCCATCAACACGACAGCTGGCACGGCTTCTGAGATCACGCGTTTCTGCATCATCACGGACACGCGCCGCAAAGTCAAGATGGCCATCCTCGACTGGCGCGTCACACCGCAGATCGCCATCAACGACCCAGCTCTCATGAAAGGCATGCCGCCGCGTCTCACGGCTGCTACGGGCATGGACGCCCTGACACACGCCATTGAAGCGTACGTTTCTTCCGCGGCCAATCCCTTGACGGATGCTGCTGCTCTGCAGGCCATCAACATGATCCAGAAATACCTGCCGAAAGCTGTTGCCAACGGAGATTACCTCTACGCCCGCGACAAGATGGCCTACGGCCAGTACCTCGCCGGCATCGCTTTCAACAACGCATCCCTCGGCTACGTCCATGCCATGGCCCATCAGCTTGGCGGTTTCTATAACCTGCCACACGGCGTCTGCAATGCCATCCTGCTGCCGTATGTCTGCGAATTCAACCTCATCAGCAATCTCAACCGTTTCCGCGACATCGCCAAGGCGATGGGCGAGATCATCGACGGACTCAGCACGAATGAGGCAGCCGACAAGGGCATTCATGCCATTCGCCGTCTGAGCTATGAGGTCGGCATCCCGCGCACGCTCAAGGAACTTGGCGTACAGCCACAGGACTTCGAACTCATGGCTGAGAATGCCCTCAAGGATGCCTGCGCTCTGACGAGTCCGCGCAAATACACGAAGGATGAAGTCGTTGAACTCTATCGCCGTGCCTACGAAGGAGAGTGGGTGGCTTCCACGCACTGAGATGTCCTGCTCCAGCTTATCCACCTTATTGAAAGATTTTCAGAAAAAAGACTGCTGCATGAAGCATTACGTTTCGTGCAGCAGTCTTTTTTGCGGGTCGTATGTTGTGGCATTATTCTTGTCGCAAGTTTTCCTGGATCCGGTGCATCAGCACATGGAGCTGGCGGCATTCTTCCGCCGACAGCCCTTGCAGGGCCTGACGGCGATGCTGTGCCACGAGATCGGACAAGTGCGCGTAAAGCATTTCTCCTTTTTCGGTCAGCCGGACGGATTTACCCCGTGGCTCCCTGCAGAACACCCGGGCAATCACGCTTTTTTCTTCCATCTTCATGAGCGTTTTCGAGATGGCTGCCGGCTCGATGCCGAGATAGAGGCTGAGATCCGCCTGAGCGCATTCCCCACGGTGGTGCAGGAGATTCAGGATCGTCCATTCGGAACTGTAAATGCCGGATTTGGCAATCTCCTGATTCAGGGTCTTTGCAAACAGGCGCATCGTCTGATGAATCTGATGCATCAGGCGGTCGGCGTCATTTTCCTGCCAAATAGTTGTATCCATAGATTACTCCTCTGCTTCTTCGATTCCTTCTGTTCGCTGCGCGATGGGGGAGAAATGGTGCTGCACGATGCCGAACACGAGGAATACGCCCATGATGGCAAGTACATACTGGTACATGGCGATGTAGCCGATGCTGCCGGCCAGGCTGCCCAGCACGAGGATACCCGTACTCGTGCCGATGTCGAGCATGTTGTAGAATGTGGCACTGGCGGCACTGCGGCGGTCAGCGCGCACGACGTTGAGCATCCAGGTCATGAGGGCCGGCAGCAGCAGGCCGGCACCGAGGCCATAGAGGATGGAAGCACCCAGCAGCAGGGCAAGGCTGTCTGCTATGAGAATCAGGCCTAAAGCCGCGCTGTAGAACAGGGCACCCGGGATCACGACGGCAAAGGCACCCCGGCGGTCCAAGAGACGCCCGCCGAAGGGACGCGAGAAGATGATGAAGAAGGTCCCGACAATGAAGAACAGGCCTGCATGCTCGATACCTGCTTCAGCGGCCATCATCGCGATGAACGTATTGACGCTGCCGTAGGCTGCACCAAAAAGGATCGTCAGCACCGACGGGATGCCCGTACCCGCTTCATAGATGCGGTTGCGGAAGGAGAGATGCACGGCTGGCAGTGGGAGTTCCGGCTCCTTCTCAGGCATGCGGTCCTCGTGTGCGGCGAACAGGGCCAAAAACGAAGCCAGGCCGGAAACGGCAAACAGCGCGATGGCACTGATATCCGACAGCAGCATCAGGCCAAAGGCGGGAGCCATGGCCATTGCGATTGTGCTGCCGAGGCCAAAATAGCCGATGCCTTCGCCGCGTCGCGAAGCAGGGATGACGTCGGCCACGAGCGCTGCGGCGAACGTCGTACTCAGGCCAAAACCAAAGCCGTGGATGATGCGGGCGGCGATGATGGCATGGATCGAATCAAAGCAGGCATAGCCCACCGTGGCCAGCAGGGAACAGAACAGGCCAGCATACAGGCACTTCTTCTTGCCGAAAGCGCGTACGCCTGTATCCGTGAATAAGCGGATGAAGATAGCAGAATAACCAAAAATACCGGCAATCAGACCAATCTCCGAGCCCGAGGCTCCGAGACCTGCCACATAGAGGGGCAGGGTCGGCAGCAGGACGTGAAAGCCTGCGAACAGCAGGCCGTTGGCTGCAACCAGTGCGATAAAATTCCGTGACCAAAGTTTCTCATTTGTCATAAATGGATTCCCAACTCCTTTTTATATATAAAATCAACTAGTTAATCAATTGGTTAAATTAACTAGTTGATTAAGATACGCTTTTCAGTATACGTCATCGCGACGCTGTTGTCAAATGCATCACGATGCTGCCTGCGGGAAAGGACATACAGATGCGTCATCGCAGCCATGTTGTTTGCATACATGGCTGCAAGGTTAGATTTTCCTGTGAAAACGGGAGGCTTAGTGCAAAATAATACTCGGCAGCGATATTATTGAGCGCGGGAAGCAGCTGCATGCGTATGTAGGGCAGGTGGCCTGCCAGATCATCGCCACAGTGTTTCAGCATATCGACGATGAATGGTGGGAAGAACACCGGAAGGAAGGTGTCCATTCGAAGCGCAGGGATGCGCGGACGCTGGTCACGCTTTATGGCGAGGTGACGGGGAAGGGTTTGCAGCCTCATCATGGACCAGCCAGGGAGGGCGATATCGTTCGGTGCTGGCCAATGAGACAGCACGCAGGGGGCTCGGCTGGCAGCCTGTGACTTCATTGCCGGAGGGCTTGCGAAGAACTGTGGAGTATTTCCGGCAAATGCAATGACAAAACCAGGTATCTTGCTGGTGGGCAGGATACCTGGTTTTGTTTTGGAGTCGATTTACACGGGGCGGAGCAGTGACCGCGAGCAGTTGTCCCTTCAGTCGCTTGCGCGCCAGCTTCCCGGAGGGGACGTCTGGAGAAGAGGGCGGGCGTAAAGCTGATTATTTCCAGATGACGGATTCTTCGAGGGGGCGGCGACGTTTGTCGCGATGCGGCGCTTCGCCGCGGTAGCCTAGAGCAGTCATGCAGGCGACGCCGAAGTGTGCGGGATCATAGAGATGATAAGTGTCGGCAAGGATCGTCTCGACCTTGTCTTTCGTGAAGCCCTCGATGGGGCAGGAGTCGATGCCCAGATAGGCGGCTGCGAAGAGGATGTTGGCCATGACGATATAGGCCTGTTTCGCTGACCAGTCGAATGCTGATCGCTCGGATTCGAGGGTTTTATGTTGGTCGCGGCAGAATCCCGTATAAGCTGCCTTGAACATGTTGTATGCCTGTTCGGGCAACTCCATGATGTCGTGCGTGATGTGTCCGAGATAGGGCGAGCCGAAGGTGATATCCACTTTTTTCCGCGCCAGGAACACCAGGAAGTGGCTGGCGTCCTGGAGTGCGGCGTCTGCGCCCCAGGCATACGGCCGGATGGCCTGACGGATTTCCTGATCCTGCAGGACGATGATCTTCCACGGCTCAAAGCCGAACGACGTTGGTGCAAGGCGCGCCGCTTCTAAGATTGTCTGCATGTCCTCATCGCGGATCTTTCTGTTCCTGTCCCATGCCTTTGTCGCATAGCGGTATTTCAGGACTTGCAGCAAATCCTCGCGGCTCAGCTTTGGTTGCGCTGTCTTTACTGTTTCGATGATGGCTTTTTCGTTCATGTCATTGTCCCCCTCTTATTTGTCGTGTTCGTTGGATATTGTTTTATTATGTTATCATGAAAAACGTCCGCTGTATGTGACCCAGTAGCATTTTGGCATGCTGCTGATGAGGCGTTCATTGCCCCTTCAGGCAGCTGCACTGCCAGCTTCCACGGAGGGGACGCCAGTAGCAGAGAGCTGTCCTATTTGGGGAAAGTGAGCCCGAAGGGCTCGAAAGGGGGAGCGGCAGGCCGTAGCGTTCATGGGTAACTAAACTGTTGCCAGATATTTACTCAAACGGATAAATATCTGTAAAAATTTATCGACAGGATACTCTTCGTATCAGGAAAACTGGTGCGAACTCAGTGTTAAATGCTTTTAATCCCTAAGAGCCTCACACCGA
>JAQYBD010000005.1 GCA_029338835.1 Selenomonadaceae bacterium
GCATGGAGCGTATCGGAAAACTGGCCGGCCAGCGAATTCAGCAGCTGCCTTTGGAGGCGGGTGTTGTTGAGACAATCACCTTCAATCGATGCCATCCTTTCAATCAGTTCACAGGCCGACACCATCGTGGCCATACGCACACAGCCGATGATTGTGACGTCATCCCTCAGATAGGAGCTGTACTGTGGAGAAAGCAGGACTTCCTTATCGACGAGATGGCCGACGCCTATAATATAGCGGGCCTGCCGCAATTTCTGGATGACCTGCTTGGCCGGCATGTCCTCATAGGCGATGATCTCGAAATGGATATCGTTGATATGGTAATCGCGGCACATCTTCACCATGAGTTTGGCAAAGCGGTCATTGGAGTTGAAAATGTAGACTCGTTCGCCGGCAGGAATGTGCGAAAGGGCGATGAAAAACTCTGCTGTAGGCCTTAAGTCGAGTACGACGAGGGCTTCGGGCGGGATGAGGGAGAGCATTTTCTCCCGCTGTGTCAGTGCGCATACATAGAGATCCGTGTCTTCGTGACCGGTAATGTTCGCACTGACCATACTACGTATGTAGACAGAGCCGCCGACAATCCGGCGTACGACGTGTAATACTTCTGCGGCGTTGAGTTCGTTGCTGCCGGCAGCAATGATGCGAGTTGTCATGTGGATCCTTCCTCTCTCAACCATCATAAGATTCCTGTAGAAATGCATATAACTTTTCAGCGGCATGGGCAATCGTCCGTTTTTGTTTGCGTGCAATGGTCAATACGATGACCGGACTGTCAGCCAGAGGCACTTCTTTGACCATTTCGTTCTGGATGGCGCCGGACGGCAGGATGGCAATGCCGCTGCCCGAAATGATGAGACTGGCGATCATCTGAGGATATGTCGTTTCAAATATCGGACGTTCCGTCAGATCTTGCTGCTGGAAGCAGTGATCGATGACCTGCCGGTAGCCGCAGGATTCAGGGGGCAGCAGGAGCAATTCCTGTCTCAAATCCTTGAAATGAAGTTCCTGCCTGTGCGCAAGCAGATGGAATTGGGGAAGATAGGCGGAGAGGTGCTCCTGGTGAATGACTGCGCATTCCAGTGAAGGTTCTGCATCAACTTCCTGCGGCAGGAGAGGAAGAAAGGCGAGATCAATCTGGTCTTCTTCCAGTGCGTGGCGCAACTCCTTGGTGTTGGCCTCAAGGAAACGGAACCGCAGCGTGGGATACATATTGTGAAATTTTGCCAGCAGGAACGAACTCACGGCTAAGCCGGTCAGTGGTGAAAGTCCGATCTGGATGATGCCGCTGGACAGATTCTTGAGTTCTGCGGCCTTCTGCGCGGCCAGCGAAATATCTTTCATGACGGTGCCCGCGTGCTGATAGAAAATCTTGCCTTCGCTCGTCAGGATGGCCTGCTTTTTATTGCGGTCAAACAGGACCAGTCCGAGTTCATCCTCCAGTTTCTTGATGGCTGTCGTGACGGACGGCTGGGAAACGTAGAGTTGTTCTGCGGCGCGCGTAAAACTCCCGGTGTTGCTGACCGCTAAAAAATATTCTAATTGTTTCAGTTCCATGACCAATCCTCCGGTAATGGTTTTGTTATGATGTTATTAGTATAACAGGAGAACGGCTTATAATATAGACTTCACTCATTTATGATACCTCTTATTATTGACGTTTCCTATGATTTGATTCAATCTATCTATAATATAGACAGAAAATTCTATTATAATGAGTATATGAATTATGAAACGATAATAAATATAAATGGTAAGGGGGAGTCTTGATGGCAAGAGAGCAAATTCTTCCGCAGGAAGATCGTGACTGGATTAAGAGGATGTTTGCTCAGCTCGCTGAGATCGGGAAGACTGGGCATGGATATGAGCGCGTGGCATATACGCCGAACGACTGGCAGGCGAAGCAGCTGATCCGGGATGCCATGGAACAAGCTGGTCTTGTCGTCCATATGGATGCTGCGGGCAATCTCATCGGGCGCCTGGAAGGACGTCGGCCGGAGTTGCCGGCTGTTGTGACAGGGTCACATATCGATACGGTTCCTTCCGGAGGAAATTTTGATGGGTCAGTCGGAGTGATTGGTTCACTTTGTGCCATACGGAGAATTTTGCGGGAAGGGCGGCCGCTTCGTTCCATGGAATTATGGGTATTCGCCGGTCATGAATCCAGCCGTTTTGGCTTTGCGCATCTGGGCAGCCGCTCAATCTGTGGCTTTACCGAGACGGAAAAATGGAGCAAACTGGTTGACCGCTATGGAAAGACCATTCCGGAAGTCTTTCGGGAATGCGGTTTGGACTTTTCTCAGCTTGCTAGCTGTGAACGTGATTTTTCCCAGCTCGCGTCCTTTACAGAACTGCATATCGAACAGGGGCCGGTGCTTGAACAGCATCATACACCCATTGGTATCGTAACCGATATTGCAGCGCCCATCCGCCTGTCCGTACAGGTGAAGGGGATGGCTGCTCATTCCGGTACGACCCCGATGGACAATCGTCATGATGCGCTGGCCGCCGCTGCCCGCATGGTCCTTTCCGTGCGGGAACGGGCGCGTTCCTATGCGGAAGAAGGCATTGTCGGTACGGTGGGATATATGCAGGTCAAGCCCAATGCGATGAATATCATTCCTGGTGAAGTGGAGTTCTGGATCGATGTACGCGGGCGGGATTTTTCACGGACGAGCCATGTCATCGATCTCGTGCGTGCCGACCTCCTGAGCATTGCCAGAGAGGAAAAAATCAATGTATCCATTGACACAATTTCCGTCACTAAGCCCGTTCATCTGAACGATCATCTGATTCAACTGGCTGCCAGGATATGCGAAGAGAATCATATTCCCTATCTTAATATGGTGGGCGGCGGCGGACACGATACACAGGAAATTGCCCGCAGAATGCCGGCCGTCGTGTTGCATATTCCCTGCCGCAATGGCGTCAGTCACGCTCCTGATGAATTCACCAGTTTGGAAAGCATTTATTATGGCGTGAAAGCTTTGACGGCGCTGCTGGCTTGTCAGGCAAAAGCTGTTTCAATCGATGGTCTTGCATAAGAGAGGAGAAGATGACAATGGATATCCAGGAAACAATCATGAAGATGGCAGATGGCATGAAAGATGGGCTCGTGACGCAGCGCCGCGATCTGCACATGCATCCGGAGCCAGCGTGGACAGAATTCCGTACGGCGGCGCTCGTGGCGGAGCAGCTGCATGATCTCGGCTATGAGGTGCTGGCGGGCGAACAGGCCGTGGCCAAAGAATACATGATGGGTGTTCCGTCTGCCGAGGTCCTGGAGCAGTCACAGGCTCGCGCAATCCGTGAGGGTGCAGATCCTGCCTGGGTGAAGCGCATGCGGGGCGGCATGACCGGTGTCGTGGGCATCATGCATTTCAAGCAGCCCGGACCTGTCGTGGGCATACGCTTCGACATGGACTGCAACGACGTATCGGAAACGCAGGATGAGAAGCATCGCCCGAATGTCGAAGGCTTTGCCAGCCTGCATCCCGGTGCCATGCACGCCTGCGGCCACGATGGTCATACGACCGTGGGATTCGGGGTCGCCAAGATCCTGGCTTCGCTGAAGGATGAGTTGGCGGGAACCATCAAGTTGGTCTTCCAGCCGGCGGAGGAGGGTGTGCGTGGCGCCCGTGCCATGGTGGAACGCGGCGTGGTCGATGACGTGGATTTCATGATGGGCGCGCATTTCGGCTTCAAGATGAAGGAAACGGGCAGCATTGCCTGCAATGTAACAGGGTTCCTGGCCACGAGCAAATACGATGCCCATTATATCGGCAAGCCGGCTCATGCGGGAGCGGCACCGGAAAAGGGGAAGAATGCCCTGCTGGCTGCCGCCTGTGCAACGCTGAACCTGCATGCCATTTCCCGTCATTCGCAGGGCATCACCCGCATCAATGTGGGACATCTTGAAGCCGGCAGCGGCCGCAACATCATCGGCGATACCGGCCTCATCAAGCTGGAGACACGCGGCGGCTCCAGTGCTATCAATCATTATGTGGAAGAGGAGGCCCTGCGCATCATCAAGGCTGCTGCTGCCATGTACGATGTACAGTACAGGATTGAGCAGGTCGGCGGTGCAGCCGGTGGCAGCAATTCGCCAAAGCTGGCCGCATATCTGATGCGTCAGGCCAAATCGCTTGGCATCTTCCATAAAATCGTGGATAAATGCCCGTTCGGAGCCAGCGAAGATTATTCATACTTCATGGAACGCGTGCAGTCTCATGGCGGCCAGGCCGCGTACATGATGATTGGTGCAAATCTGGCTGCCGGTCATCATGATGCACATTTCGACTTTGATGAAACCGCCCTGGTGTACTCTCTGAAAATGCTCGCCAGCTCGGCAGCCGGACTGCTTCTGGGGCAGTCGATGGAATGAGAGGCATGATCCGATAAGAGGAGGATTTTTATGATTATTGCAGGTATCGTTATCGTCATTGCGACCTTCGTTCTGATCGTCAAGAAATATGAAACTCGTTTTGTGCTGTTTATCTCCGGCATGCTGATGTGCCTGATTGGCGGTATGCTGTCGGCCGGCACGACGGCGTTCATCAAGGAATTCACCAACGCCGGCCTGGTGCCGACCATCTGCACCGTACTCGGCTTCAGCTATGTCATGGAATATACGGGTTGTTCCGCCCACATGGTCTACTGCATTTCCTCGGCACTGAAGCGTGTCCCCATCATCATCATACCAGGTGCTGTCATTGTCACCTTTCTCGTGAACATCGCCCTGCCGAGCGCAGCTGGTTGTGCAGCGGCTGTCGGCGCACTCCTGATTCCGGCACTGATCCGCACGGGCGTGCATCCGGCTATGGCGGCATCGGCCGTATTCTTGGGAACCTGGGGCAGTACGATGAGTCCGGGTCTCATGTTCAATCCGCAGGTCGCCCAGCTGGCCGGGATGGATGTCATGAGTGTCATCGCGCTCTTTTCCCGCCAAGTACTGTTCGCGGCCGTGATTGCTGCGGTACTCCTGACGGTCATTGCCTGGGTGCGCAAAGAAAACAAGGGCTATGTAGCATCGAAAGATGTTGAGGACAGCAAGGACTTCCACGTTAATTATTTAAAGGCCGTCATGCCGGTCGTGCCGCTTGTGCTGCTGGTTCTTGGCAGCAAGCAGGTGGCTGTGATCCCGGAAATCTCAGTGCCGGTGGCCATGCTTGTCGGTGTTGCGCTCGGCATGCTCCTCGTGCGTCCGAATATCAAGGAGACAACCTGTAAGTTCTTCCGCGGTGTTGGCGACGGCATGTGTGATGTCGTGGGCCTGATTGCGGCAGCTGCCTGCTTTACAGCTGGTATGAAAGTCATCGGCCTTACGGATGCACTCATCGAGGCCATGAAGAGCTCGCAGCAGATTGCACAGGTTGCAGCTGCGTACGGTCCGTTCCTGATCGGTGCAATCTCAGGCTCCGGCAACGCGGCGGCGCTAGCCTTTAATGGTGCGGTCACGCCGTTTGCGAATGAGTTCGGCTATGGTATCGCGGAACTCGGCTCCATGGCACAGATTGGTGCCGGACTCGGACGTTGCATGAGCCCGGTCGCCGGAGCCGGCATCATCTTGGCAAAGATGGCCGGTGTCAATCCGATGGAACTGGCGAAACGCAATGCCATACCTACCATCGTGGCTGCGTTCGTGGTCATGATTACCCTACTGTAAGCACAGACAATCTTACCCGAACGATACAAAAAGGAAGTATCCGTACGGATACTTCCTTTTGTTATGCATGATTTTCGGTTTTTGCTCAGCCGTTGTGCGCAACCTTGGTGGCATGCTTTTTCTCTTCCTGATCCATGACGATGGCGACAGCACCATCACCCGTGATGTTCAGGCAGGTACGGAACATATCGAGGACACGGTCGATACCGGCAACAAGTGCGAGACCTTCCATCGGGAGGTTGACGCTCTGCAGGACCATGGCGAGCAAGAGGAGACCCGCACCTGGCACACCGGCGGTACCAATGGAGGCGAGGGTACCGGTGAGGACGATCATGGCCATCTGGCCCATGGTCAGGTCAATGCCGAAGACATTGGCGACGAAGAGTGAGCAGACGCCCATGTAAAGAGCCGTACCATCCATGTTGATCGTGGCGCCGAGCGGCAGGACGAAGGACGATACATCGCGGGATACACCGAGTTTTTCCTGGCAGTTCTTCATGTTGACCGGCAGGGCAGCGGCGCTGGAGCAAGTCGTGAAGGCAATGAGCATCGCTTCGCTCATGCCACGGAAGAACTGCAGCGGCGTATGATTGCCCCAGATCTGTGCGAGCGAGGAATAAACACATACGGCATGGATGATGCAGCCAACAGCAACGCAGGCGATGACGGAAATCAGCGGCAGCAAGACAGCCGGGCCGTTCTTGGCGACGACCGGCAGCAACAGGGCGAATACGCCGTATGGAGCGAACTGCATGACGATGCCGATGATCTTGTACGAGACTTCGGCGCAGGCATCGAAGAATTTGACGAGGAATTCTGCGCGTTCGCCGCCGACCTTCAGGATGCCGACACCGACGAACAACGAGAAGACGATGACCGGCAGGATTTCAGCCTTGGCCATGGATGCGACCGGATTAGCAGGGATCATGGCGACGAATACCTGCATGATGGACGGTGCTTCCTTGACTTTGACAACGGCATCCGAGGTCATCTGGAGACCGACGCCCGGATGGACGAGACCGGCAATGCCAAAGCCGATGATGATGGCAATAGCCGTCGTGCAGAGGTAGAGTGCGATGGTCTTGAGACCGATGCGCCCGAGTTTCTTCGTATCGCCAAGGCTCGTCATGCCTACGACGAGAGAGCAGAAGACCACCGGGACGATCATCATCTTGATGAGGTTGATGAAGATTGTGCCGATTGGAGCAATCCACCAGTTGATGAAAGGCAGGGCGGATTCTCCTACGATGAGACCGACAATGACAGATAAAATTAAGGAAATGAAGATTTTGATTGAGAGGTTCATAGAAATCACTCCTTTGTTGATGCATTAGTATGAATTATGACGGTATCTCCTCATCTTTATGATTAAATTATAGGAAAAAGCGCAGCTTTTGTCCATGAATGGAGACCAAGTATACGGTATACATAGGAAAACAGGCTGTGGCAGGTCAGGCCCTTACAGTCAGATGAGATGAATGATCAGATGAATCATAAATATGATAGATGTAAGGAATGCGGCAGCCTCTTCAAAATAATTTTTCAGCATGGATTGTTTTCTGTGTTGGGGTATGATATAATCGGTAGCGGTGTAAAAATAGCACGCGATTCGATCGCCGCCCTGTGCCCTGAATGGGTGGTGCGGAGAAATGAAGATCGCGGAAGAAAAAACAGGAGGTGCACCAACATGGCAGTTATTTCCATGAAACAGTTACTTGAAGCAGGTGTCCACTTCGGACATCAGACGCGTCGTTGGAATCCGAAGATGGCAAAGTACATCTTCACGGAGCGCAACGGCATCTACATCATTGACCTGCAGAAGACGGTCAAGAAGGTTGATGAGGCTTATGCATTCCTGCGCAGCGTTGCAGAAGAAGGCAAGAGCGTTCTCTTCGTTGGCACGAAGAAGCAGGCACAGGAAGCCATCAAAGAAGAGGCTACGCGTGCAGGCCAGTTCTATGTCAATGAGCGTTGGCTTGGCGGCATGATGACGAACTTCCAGACGATCCAGAAGCGCATTGCCCGCCTGAAGGAACTCGAAGCTATGGAAGCAGACGGCACGTTTGAAGTCCTCACGAAGAAAGAGGCCCAGGGTCTCCGTCACGAGATGGAGAAGCTCGAGAAGTACCTCGGCGGTATCAAAGAAATGAACAAGCTGCCGGGCGCACTCTTCATCGTCGACCCGCGCAAAGAGCGCATCGCCGTTGCTGAGGCTCGCAAGCTCAATATCCCTATCGTTGCTATCGTTGATACGAACTGCGATCCGGATGAGATCGATTACGTTATCCCGGGCAACGACGACGCAATCCGCGCTGTCAAGCTCCTCACGGGCCGCATGGCTGATGCTGTCCTCGAGGGTCGTCAGGGCGAAGATGGCGAAGCAGAAGCTGCAGAAGCTCCGGCTGCTGAGTAATCCATATCGAGAATAGACCGGGAGGGGTAAGGGAGTTATCCCTTGCTCCTCTTTTTATTTAGGAGGAATAAAACCAATGGCAAAGATTACGGCTGCAATGGTAAAAGAGCTGCGCGAAACCACTGGCGCAGGCATGATGGACTGCAAGAAAGCACTGACGGCTACGGACGGCGACAAGGCAAAGGCTATCGACTGGCTCCGTGAAAAGGGTATCTCGAAGGCTGAGAAGAAAGCTGACCGCATCGCTGCAGAAGGTGCTGTCGCTGCTTACATCAGCGAAGATGCTAAAGTCGGCGTCCTCGTTGAAGTCAATTGCGAGACGGACTTCGCTGCCGGCAATGAGCAGTTCCGCGCTCTGGTCGCTAAGGTTGCCAAGCACATCGCTGATACGAACCCGGCTGACCTCGA
Source organism: Selenomonadaceae bacterium (assembly GCA_029338835.1). Lineage (GTDB taxonomy): Bacteria > Bacillota > Negativicutes > Selenomonadales > Selenomonadaceae > Mitsuokella. Next base: position 8,487 of record JAQYBD010000005.1, read on the forward strand.
TGCTCTGAACGCAAGCGAACTCGATGGCAAGACGGTAGCGGCTCTCGTTACGGAAGCCACGGCTACGATCGGCGAAAAGATTTCCCTGCGCCGCTTTGTCCGCTATGAGAGTGCAGGCCGTGTTGCCAGCTACATCCATATGGGCGGCAAGATCGGTGTCCTCGTTGACCTGACGGGCGGCGACGAAGAACTCGGCAAGGACGTTGCCATGCAGATTGCAGCTGCTGCTCCGGCTGCCATTGACCGCGATGGCGTCGATGCTGCTGCTCTTGAGCATGAGAAGGAAGTCCTCCGCAAGCAGGCACTTGAGGAAGGCAAACCGGAAAAGATTGTTGAGCGCATGGTCGAAGGCCGCATCAACAAATACTACAAGGAAGTCTGCCTCAACGAGCAGATTTTCGTCAAGGATTCCGACAAGACGGTCAAGGATATCCTCGGTGATGTCAAGGTAACGGCATTCACGCGCTATCAGCTCGGTGAAGGCATCGAGAAGAAGCAGGAGAACTTCGCTGCTGAAGTTGCTGCTCAGATGAAATAATCGACTGGGAACGGTAGAAGAAAGAGAACACATAATGGATTGTGTTCTCTTTTTTTAAAGGTTATAATAAGAGAAGATGCAGTAGTGTATCGAGTGGCGCAATGGCCTTGATGGAGGTAAGCATTTTGGATACAGCAAAATATAAACGAGTCGTCTTGAAGCTCAGCGGCGAATCCCTGGCGGGCGATCAGGGCTTTGGTATCAATCCGGCTGTTGTCGAAGATATCGCAAAGCAGATCAAGAAGGTACGTGAGCATGGTGTCGATGTCGCTATCGTTGTCGGCGGCGGCAACATCTGGCGCGGTCTGGCTGGTTCAGCTAAAGGGATGGAACGCGCTACGGCTGATTACATGGGGATGATGGCTACGGTCATGAATGCCCTGGCTCTGCAGGATGCCCTGGAGAAGATGGATGTCGACACGCGTGTGCAGACCGCCATCGAGATGCGCCAGGTCGCTGAGCCGTATATCCGCCGCAAGGCTATCCGTCATATGGAGAAGGGGCGTGTCGTCATTTTTGGTGCCGGCACAGGCAATCCGTACTTCTCCACCGATACGACGGCTGCGCTGCGCGCTGCTGAAATCGAGGCTGATGTCATCCTGATGGCCAAGAAGGGGACAGATGGCATTTACGACTGCGATCCAAACAAGAATGCAAATGCCAAGAAGTTTGATTCGCTGACTTACATCGAGATCCTCAACAAAGGCCTGCAGGTCATGGATACGACGGCTACGAGCCTCTGCATGGACAATAAGATCCCCTTGCTCGTGTTCAACATCGACGATCATGAAAATATCGTGCGCGCTGCCCTCGGTGAGGAAATCGGCACGACGGTAGGAGGAAAATGACAGATGACCAATGAGATTCTCGCGTCCCATGAGGAACGCATGAAAAAAAGCATCGAAGCCCTCAAACATGAGTTTGCTTCCTTGCGCGCAGGCCGTGCTACGCCTTCGCTGCTTGATAAAGTGATGGTGAATTATTATGGCGCACCGACCCCTGTCAACCAGGTGGCCAAAGTCTCGGTGCCGGAACCACGTATGATCCTCATTCAGCCATGGGAGAAATCCATCCTGCATGACATCGAAGTGGCTATCATGAAGTCAGATCTCGGCCTGAACCCGAATTCCGATGGCACGGCCATCCGCCTGGCTATCCCGGCTCTGACGCAGGAACGCCGCCAGGAACTCGTCAAAGCCGTCAACAAGAAGACGGAAGAGGCGAAGGTGGCACTGCGCAATGTGCGCCGCGATGGCAATGAAGAGTTCAAGAAACTCGAGAAAGCCAAAGAAATCACGGAAGATGAGTCGAAGCGTGGACAGGAAGCCATGCAGAAGCTTGTCGACAAGTACGTGAAACTGGCAGATAGTGCCAAGGCCGTCAAGGAGAAAGAGGTCATGGAAGTCTGAGATGGTACCAGATGTGATGGGCCGTCCTCTTGACGAAGCAGAGCATATGCTCGCAGCAGCGGGATGTGCCTGGAAAACGGAAATTACACGCCCTACGCGTGATTTTTTCAAGACAGATGAACACTGTCTCTATGTCGTGCGGCAGAGGGATCTGCCGCAGGGCATCATCATGCTTACCCTTGCGGCTAAGCAGAGAAAGGAGGCGAAATGAGTTATGGCATACAAAATCACGGATGATTGCATTTCTTGCGGTTCCTGCGCTGCTACTTGCCCGGTGGAGGCAATCAGCGAGGGTGCTGAGCACTACGAGATCGATGCAGACAAGTGCGTTGAGTGCGGTGCTTGCGCTGCCGGTTGCCCGGTATCCGCAATCGAAGCTCCTTGATGCATGATGAGCGGCCCCTCTTATGAAAGTCGAGAGGGGCTTTTCCTTATTGTGTAGGTATCCTCAGGATGGAGGACAAGCAAAGATGTGGAAAAAGATATTTGGCGGCAAGGCGCAGTCCAGTCCGGAAGAAGATGCCAACCCGCTGTTTGATAGAATCAATTGGGAACGGCTGCCACGTCATGTGGCCATCATCATGGATGGCAACGGGCGCTGGGCTCAGGGACAGGGACTCGTGCGGACGGCTGGACACAAGGCCGGTGTCAAGACGCTCAAGAATGTCCTGAAGACGGCCATTGATTTGCGCCTGGAAGCCCTGACCGTTTATGCGTTCTCGACCGAGAACTGGAAGCGTCCGCGTCCGGAAGTGGATTTCCTCATGAAGCTCTTTTCGGATTATCTCATCAAGGAGCTTGAGGAGATGAACGATTACAATGTGCGTATTCGCTTCATTGGCCGTAAGGATGGCATGCCGGAGCGTCTGCAGCAGCAAATGACGGCGGCAGAGGAACTCATGAAGGAGAATACAGGGATCCGGTTCAATGTGGCAGCGAATTACGGCGGGCAGGATGAGCTGCTGCGAGCTGCACGCAGCTTGGCGAGCCGTGCGGCAGCCGGGGAGATATCGCCGGAGGATATCGATGCGCAGCTCATGGAAGCTTCTCTTGATACGGCTGGCGACCCGCCCGTTGATCTTGTCATCCGCACGAGCGGGGATCAGCGACTTTCGAATTTCCTGCTGTGGCAGTCTGCCTATGCCGAATTTTATTTTACTGATACGAATTGGCCGGACTTTACGCCGGAATGCTTCGTAGATGCGATGGTTGAATTTGCCGGACGTGACCGGCGTTTTGGCGGTTTGAAGAATATTTGATTACATGAAGAGGAGCGTTTTGCTTTGCTTACTAGAATCATTACGGGCGTAATCGGCATCGTGCTGGCTGCGGTCGTCATCCAGATGGGAGGAGCTTTGTTTTCAGGCTTTGCCCTGTTGCTTTCCCTGCTGGCCTGGTTTGAATACACGCGGGCTTTTGCCCGGAAGGGGGAACGGTTGACGTTCCTTCTGGGACTCGTTGGCCTCGTTTTGCTCTGGGGATGTTCCTGGCTGGGCAATGCGGACGAGATACTTGCGGTCAGTACTGGTATCGTCCTGCTCGTTCTGCTGATGGCCGTTCTCCTGCATGGTCGTGTTTCTTTTCCTGCTGCCTGCCTTTCTATCGGTGGCATCTTTTACTTCGGCTATCCGTTTGGCCACATGATCATGCTGCGTCTCCTTTACCCCGAGCAGGTGCTGGCTACGCCAGCGGGACCCATGGCCTTCGGCTGTGCGATGATCTGGGTCATGTTCCTCTGTACCTGGGCATCGGACACCTTTGCTTATTTCACGGGGTCTGCCATCGGCCGTCACAAACTCTGCAGCACCATCAGCCCCAACAAGACGATCGAGGGCTTCCTGGGCTCTGTCGTTGGTACGACTGCAGTCGGTGCAGGCCTGGGAATATTCTTTTCTTTGCCTCTTATCGAGATGGCCATCCTTGGTTTCTGCATCTCCATTGTGGCGACACTCGGCGATCTCGTGGAATCCGTAGCCAAGCGCTATACGGGCATCAAGGATTCCGGCAATATCATCCCCGGTCATGGCGGCGTCTGGGACCGCTTTGATAGTGTGCTTTTTACGGCACCGCTCGTGTATTATTTTGTGCTGCTTTCAGGCGTTGGCCTGAAATGATGGAGGACAGGATATGAAAAATATTGCAGTCTTGGGTTCTACGGGATCAATCGGTACGCAGACTCTCGATGTGGTCCGTGGGCAGAAAGACTTATTCCATATTTCGGTACTGGCAGCGAATGCAAGCGATGAACTCCTGGAACAGCAGATACGCGAATTTTCCCCAGAGCTGGCTGTCTTAGCCGATGAGGCTGCTTATCGCCGTCTCAAGGAGCGCTATCATGGTCCGACACAGCTCATGGGTGGACGGCAGGCATTCGTGGACGCGGCAGCTTTTCCAGAGACGGATACGGTAGTCACTTCGATGATGGGGTTTGCTGGCTTGGAACCGACGATGAAAGCCCTTGATGCGAAAAAGGATATTGCTCTGGCAAATAAGGAAACCCTGGTGGTAGCCGGTGAAATCGTCATGCGCCGTGCGGCTCAGCAGGGCGTGTCCATCCTGCCCGTCGACAGCGAACACTGTGCGTTTTTCCAGTGCCTGCAGGGCGAGAAGCGCGAGACTGTTGAGAAACTCCTGCTGACTTGTTCGGGAGGCCCTTTCCGCGGCAAGAAACGCGATGAACTCGTGGGCGCAACGAAAGCGCAAGTCCTTGCTCATCCGACTTGGAACATGGGACAGAAGATCACGGTGGATTCTGCTTCGCTTGTCAACAAGGGTCTTGAGGTCATCGAAGCCAAATGGCTCTATGGTGTCTCGTATGATCAGATCCAGGTCGTGGTCCATCCGCAGAGCATCATCCATTCCATGGTCCAGTTCTGTGATGGTTCTGTCATTGCGCAGCTTGGCTGTCCCGACATGAAGCTGCCCATCCAGTATGCACTGACGTACCCGACGCGCCAGACCTCGGACTTTGAGCGGCTGGACTTCTGGAAGCTCAAAGATCTGACCTTTGAACAGCCGGACATGGAAACGTTCAAAGGGCTGCGTTTTGCCTACGAAGCCGGGCGGATGGGCGGTTCGATGCCTTGTGTGTTCAATGCGGCCAATGAGGTGGCCGTTGGAGCGTTCCTCAAAGGCGCCATCCATTTCCTGGACATCTATGACATCATCGAGCAGACGATGCTGAAACGCGAATGCATCCTCGAGCCGACACTGGAGGAGCTGTTTGCAGAAGATGAATGGGCCCGTGCTTATGCGGCTTCCCTGTTGACGAAATGATCAGGATGGCGCAATCGATATCTTCTTGCAGAAGGATGGTGACTCAATGGTATTGACAATTGCAGCGGCAATTTTTGTGTTTGGCCTGCTCGTGCTCGTGCATGAACTGGGTCATTTCATTACGGCTAAGATGACAGGCATGCGCGTCGATGAATTTGCCATTGGTTTTGGCCCGAAACTCGTAAGCTTCCAGCGTGGTGAGACGCGGTACTCTATCCGTGCCATTCCGCTTGGCGGCTTCAATGATATTGCCGGGATGGATCCGGAACAGAATACAGCGGGCAGCCGCGGGTATTGTGCCAAGCCTGTGGGCGCGCGCATGATCGTTATCCTCGCAGGTTCGTTCATGAATTTTGTCCTGCCGGTCATTCTGTTCTTTGGGATTTTCTTTTTTGCCGGTATCCGTACGCCGAGTACGGAGCCGGTCCTCGGTACGGTGCTGACGGGCAAGCCGGCAGCAGAAGCCGGCCTCAAGGACGGCGACCGTGTGCTGACCGTCAATGGGAATCCAGTCGCGACTTGGTCCGATTTTGTCAATGGCGTCAAGGATGAAGGCGGCGAACCCGTTGACCTCACCGTGGAACGCCAGGGGCAGCAACTGGATGTCACGGTGACACCTGCGTATGACAGCAGCGCGAAACGCGCCATGGTCGGTGTCATGGGAACGGTCAATACGCGCTATCCTGGATTCGTGGAATCCGTTTCACTGGCTTTCTATCAGACAGGCGCTATCATCTATGCCATGATGGCAGCCCTCGGCAAGATCCTCTTGGAGCTTTCCGGCGCGGAACTGGCAGGCCCGATTGGCGTTGCGCAGATGGCTGGTGAGGTTGCGCAGATGGGATTCGTGCCGCTGCTGAATTTTGCAGCGTTCCTGAGCCTGAACCTCGGCATCATCAATCTGTTTCCCATTCCTGCACTCGATGGCGGCCACTTCTTGACGCTCTGTGTTGAGGCGGTGCGCGGCAAGCCGCTTAGTCCCAAAGCCCTGCAGTATGCGCAGAGTGTCGGCATCGTCCTCTTGATCCTGCTCATGGTATTGGCGACCAAGAATGATCTCGTGCGTGTCTTCGTGGGAGGATGATTTTATGAAGGAAGTGAATGACTTGTTCAATAGAAAGATGACGAGACAGATTCACATCGGTTCCGTGGCCATTGGCGGCGGGGCTCCGATATCCGTCCAGTCCATGACGAATACGAAAACCACGGATACCGAGGCGACGGTTGCGCAGATCCGTGCTTTGCAGGCCGCCGGCTGTGACATTGTGCGCCTGGCTGTGCCGGATATGGCGGCAGCTGAGAATCTCGGCAACATCATCCGTCAGGTGACAGTACCTCTTGTCGCCGATATCCATTTTGACTATAAGCTGGCACTGGAAGCCATCCATCAAGGGATTCACGCACTGCGGCTCAATCCTGGCAATATCGGTGGGGAGGAAAAAGTCAGGGCTGTTGTGCGCGCAGCTAAGGAAGCTCAGATTCCCATCCGCATTGGCGTCAATGCGGGATCACTCGACAGGAAGATCCTCAAGAAGTACGGCGGCATCACTCCTGAAGCCCTGGTTGAATCGGCCATGGAACATGTGCGCATCCTGGAGGATCTGGACTTCCACGATATGAAGATTTCTCTCAAAGCTCACGATGTGCCGTTGACGATTGCGGCATACCGTCTCATGAGCCAGACGGTCGATTATCCGCTGCATCTCGGCATCACGGAGGCAGGTACCGTCAATACGGGAATCATCAAGTCTGCCGTCGGCATTGGCGCACTGCTGGCCGAGGGCATTGGCGACACCTTCCGCATTTCGCTGACAGGGGATCCTGTGGTCGAAGTCCGTGTGGCCAATGAGATCCTCAAGTCCCTGGGACTCAAGGATTATGGCCCGACGCTGGTGGCTTGCCCGACTTGCGGACGCACCAGCATTGACCTGCCGGCTATCGCCGCCCTGGTAGAGGAAAAACTTGCGGGGATTGAAGACCCGATCGAGGTAGCCGTCATGGGCTGCGTGGTCAATGGACCGGGTGAAGCTCGTGGTGCGGATGTGGGCATCGCAGGCGGCAAGGGCGAAGGCCTGGTCTTCCGCAAAGGTGAGATCATCCGCAAGGTGCCGGAAGCAGACCTGGTACCAGAATTATTCAAAGAAATCGATGCAATATTGGAGGAACGCAAGAATGCGAGCAAGTAATCTTTACGCACCAACCCTTAGAAATACGCCGGCTGAGGCAGAAATTGCCAGCCATCAGCTCATGTACCGTGCCGGGATGATCCGTAAAACGGCCGGCGGCATGTATACTTTCCTGCCGCTGGCCTGGCGTACAATCCGCAAGATCGAGCAGATCATCCGCGAGGAGATGGATGCAGCCGGTGGCCAGGAAATCATGATGCCAATCCTGCAGCCGGCGGAATTCTGGGAAGAAAGCGGCCGCTGGGGTGCCTATGGCGATGAGATGATGCGCATCAAGGATCGCCATGGCCGTGACTTCTGCCTGGGACCGACGCATGAGGAGATGATTACGGCTCTTGTACGCGACGAAGTACGCTCTTACAAGCAGCTGCCCTTGATGCTCTATCAGATCCAGGATAAATTCCGTGATGAGCGGCGTCCGCGCTTTGGCCTCATGCGCAGCCGGGAATTCATCATGAAAGATCTTTACTCTTTTGATAAAGATGTTGCGGGCATGAATGAATCGTATCAGAAGATGTACGATGCCTATACGAATATCTTTACACGCATGGGGCTGGAGTTCCGTCCGGTCGAGGCTGACAATGGTGCCATCGGCGGCGGTCATTCCCATGAGTTCACGGTCCTTGCCGATGCGGGCGAATCGAATATCGCCGTCTGCACGAAGTGTGATTATGCCGCCAGCGATGAAAAAGCTGAACTCAAGCCGCTGGATGCTCCGGCTGAAGAAGTACAGCCACTTGAGAAAGTCAGCACGCCGGGGACGAATACCATCGAAGCGCTCTGCGATTTCCTGCAGGTGCCGGCCGACAAGACCATCAAGGCTGTTGCTTATCAGACGGACAAGGACGAGCTGGTCCTTGCCTTCGTCCGCGGCGATCATGATGTCAATGAAGTCAAGGTCATCAATCAGATTGAAGGCGCTCTTGATTTGCGCATGGCCGATGATGAAGCAATCCGTGCCGCTGGCGGTTGCCCTGGTTTCATGGGACCCATCGGCATCCGGAAGGGGACGCATGTACTCGTTGATGCCACGGTCATGAACATGTACAATGCTGTCACGGGTGCCAATGAGCCGGATGTCCACTACAAGAATGTCAATCCGCAGCGTGATTTCGACAAAGAGGCCATTGTCGTCACGGACCTCCGCATGGTCAAGGAAGGCGATCCGTGCCCGCACTGCGGCGCACCACTCAAGATGACGCGCGGCATCGAGGCCGGCCAGGTCTTCACGCTCGGCACGAAATACAGTCAGGCCATGGGAGCAACTTTCCTTGATGAGAACGGCAAGGAGCAGCCGCTGGTCATGGGCTGCTACGGCATTGGTGTCGGTCGTACGATGGCTGCAGCGATCGAACAGAACAATGATGAACAGGGCATTGTCTGGCCGCGTGCCATCGCACCGTTCGAAGTGGTCATTGTCGCTGTCAATGCCAAGAAAGAGGAACAGCTTGCTTATGCGGAAGGCATTTATGAAGAATGCCGCAAGGCAGGCCTTGATGTCCTGCTGGATGACCGCAAGGAGCGTGCCGGTGTCAAATTCAAGGATTGCGACCTCATCGGTTATCCGGTCCGCGTGACCATCGGGCCGAAAGCGGTTGATGAGGATGTCATCGAAGTCAAGGTACGCAAGACGGGGGAGGTTTACCATTTCAGTCGCGCTGATTATCTTGAAAACGTGCAGGAAATCCTGAAAAAACTTTAATCTATATGTAAGCATGATTCCCTGAAAGGGGGTGCAGCAAACGACGGTTCGTTTGCTGCACCCCCTTTGTCTTGTAATGAGATGGCTTAAATGTAATATTCGGTTTTGTCTTCCGGCTTGAGGGAGAAGGCTTCAAAGACGCGGTCGCGTATATGCAGGAAATCCGGACTGGTACGATCGCGCTGCCCGTGCATATCGACGGGAATGATGGTTTTGATGTGTCCGGGATTGGGGGTCATGATGACGATGCGATCCGCCAGGACAACCGATTCATCGATATCGTGTGTCACGAAGATGATGGTCTTGTGCTGCTGGCGGCAGATGGAAGAAATCTCGTCCTGCAGTTTCATGCGCGTCAGTGCATCGAGTGCGGCAAAGGGTTCGTCCATGAACAGGATCTCTGGATCCACCGCCAGGGCACGGGCAATGGCTACGCGCTGCTGCATGCCGCCGGATAGCTCAGAAGGATGATGATGACGAAAATCCTGCAGACCCACGACTTCCAGATAGTGTTCTGCTATTTCATGGCGTTGCTCTGCAGGAATCTGCAGGCTTTCCAGCCCCAGCTCGACATTCTTTTCTACCGTCCGCCAGGGAAGCAGGCCATAATTCTGGAAAATCGTGACATTGCGGATCGTGGGAGCATGGACCGGTTTTCCTTCGATGGATACCGTTCCAGAGGTTACCTGATCGAATCCTGCGAGGATATTGAGCAGGGTACTCTTGCCACAGCCGGAAGGTCCGAGCAGACAGATGAATTCTCCTCGTTCAATCTGGAGGTCTACGTGGCTGAGTGCCTGGAACACCTTGTCTTTTTGCCGGTAAGTACGGGATACGTCGCGAATATCGATATAGCTCAAATCAATTCCTCCTTTTATGCATGCCCCAGAGACGGCAGATGCGCTGTTCAATCAAACGGACGGTACTGTCGAGCAGGAGTCCCAGGATACCGATGGTCAGGATGGCTGCCATGAGCAGATCGGCACGCAGATTATTGCGGGCATCGATGATCAGGAAGCCCAGGCCGGACTGCGCGCCAACCATCTCTCCGGCAACCAGGAATACCCAGGCTGTTCCCAGGGCGAGATGGAGTCCGGTAGCAATGCGTGGGAAGATAGCGGGGAAGACAATCTTGGTCAGGATATGGGGCTGACGGATACCGAAGTTCCTTGCTACTTTCAGATAAACCGGGTCAATATCGCCTACAGCAGATACAGTGGCGAGGAGTACGGGGAAGAAGGCGGCGATGAAGATGATGACAAGTGCAGGCATTTCGCCGATGCCGAAGAATAAAACGATAAAAGGCAGCCAGGCCATCGGTGAGATCGGGCGGAGTACCTGGGCGATGGGATTGAGGAAAGCCCAGATTCCCTTATACCAGCCAAGGATCAGGCCAAGTGCCATGGCGAGGAGGACCGAGGTGAGATAGCCAATCAGGAAGCGGCCCAGGCTGGCGGCGATATCCGCTGTCAGGACGCCGTCGTGCAGGAGTTCCTGGAATCCCGTCAGCGTATGGGATGGCGTGGGGAAGAGTGCCTCGTTCCAGCCGCCCAGCGTGGCTGTCAGCTGCCAGCTGACCAGGACGATGGCCAGAGCCCCGCAGATATGAAGCAGATTTTTCATGATGTGTACACAACCTTTCCGGTAAAACCTTCTCATTCCCATAATGTTGGATCGACGAATTCCTCGTATGACGGTGCGGACTTGAGCAGAGCTTCTGCCTGCATCCGCTGGATCAATTCGTCATAAGCCGGTTTGCTCAGCATCAGGTCGTCATAAGAGATCCATTGCAGCGAGAGATCTAAGATCGGCCCTTTGGCTTTGAGGTACTTGAGGGCGATTTCCTTTTGTTTTTCCGGATGCTGGGTGAGATACTGTCCTGCTTCTTTGTATTCCTGTACCATGGCATGGGCCAGTTCGTGATTCCCCTCTAAAAAATCGCCGTTGAAGACCAGGGCACAGCATACGCTGTCCGGCCATAACTCGCGGGTATCCGTTAAGACTTTGCCGGTATCGAGTACTACGGATTTGGCTCCGAATGGTTCAGCTACGCAATAGCCGGCAATCTGTCCCTGGGCAAGGCCTGCAGGCATTTCTGGTGGTGACATCTCGACGACCGTGAGATCCTTTTCCGTCATGCCGTGTGCGGCCAGCAGCTGATCGAGCAGCAATTTGTGAGAAGACTGTTTGTGCGGGATGGCAAAGACCTTTCCCCGCAGATCTTCGACCCGGTGGATATCTTTGCCGACGATGATGGCATTGCCGTCTTTGTGACCAAGTGCTGCAGCCTGGAGCGGGATGCCCTGTTCTCGTGCTTTGACCGCGAGTTCGACGAGTACAGAAGCTCCGTCGACTTTGCCGGTATTCAAGGCATCCATGAGTTCTGGCCAGGAACCGTACTTGATGAGTTCGATCTTTATTGGCCCATCTGGCGTCTCCAGTTCTTTTGCTGCAAAGAGCGGCAATGCGTGCGTGATGGGGAGATACGCGATGCGGATTGTCCGCACGCCGTTCTCGGCAGGGCGTGGCGTGGAAGGACTCTGCCCGCAGCCGGCAAGCAGCATCGTACTGATCAGGAAGACAAAAAGCAGGAGTAGTTTTTTCATAAAGTACCTCTTGATGACAGTTTATTACATATTAAACAGATATGTATTCACATAATTTACTCCATCATAAATGAATTTTGTAAACTTGTCAATCAAAAATATTCCTGCTCTGTCGGATGGGATTTGCAGCTGCCCTTTCCAGGAACGGCAAAAAGGCTGCAGCCAAGCAAGAAATCGCTTGACTGCAGCCTTTTTGCCGTTATGGATGAGATTCAGGCGCCAACGACCGTATTGAGATCTTTGACGAGCTGATCGACATCGATGCCATGGGCCATAGCGCCCTGCTCGATGTTCTCGAAATGCGCCGCAGCGCAGCCGAGGCAGCCCATGCCGGCATTTACGAATACGTCAACCGTATCCGGGTACTTCTGGACAACTTCCAGAATGCTCATGTCTTTTGTGATAGCCATAAAGAAACCTCCTGTGAGTGATATCACAATATACGTAGATGGGGTATATCCATCACAGGAATTATAACATATTTTCCTTTCCTGCACTAGGGGATGCTGGCTTTTTCCAGGAAATCGCGTTAAAATAAAGAGCATATGCAGCGGGTGGGGATGCTTTCGACGTGTGCGACAGCAAGGAGTGTACGGAATGAACAAGAAGTATGAAAGGCTTGCTAAATGCCTGGCAGCGGTCTTCCTGGTGATGGGGCTGGTATTGGCGGAATCTTTATGGATCCAGGAGAATCATCGGGCTGAGATGGCAGAGACGAGCAAAGCGGCTCCGGGAGATGGGCCCAACATCATGGTCCTCAATTACCATAAAGTCAGTGATGAGTTCCTTTCCCTGGCTATTGCCCCGTCAGATTTTGATTACCAGATGCGTTATCTGCGCGATCATGGGTATCATACGATTACACCGGATGAATTGTATGCGGCCTTGGCCGGCAACGGGACCCTGCCTGAAAATCCCGTGTTGATCACTTTCGATGATGGCTACCAGGACAATTACGACTATGCGTATCCGATCCTCAAGAAATATGGGCTCAAGGGGACAATCTTCGTGGTCACGAGTTTCATGGGGACGCGCAAAGGATATCTGACCTGGGACGAATGCCGCGAGATGGAAAAGAACGGCATTGTCATCGAATCCCATACCGTTGACCATAAATCGATGACGGAACTCACGGACGATCAGCTGCGGGCGGAACTGGTCGAGTCCAAGAAAAAGGCGGAGGCGGAACTCGGTCACCCTGTCGATTACATGGCATATCCGACGGGAGCCTATAACTTACACATTGCTCAGCTGGTGCGTGAGGCTGGCTACAAGGCGGCTTTCACCATCAAGTACGGCAGTGTGAATCAGGGCAGCAATATTTATGCGCTGGAACGCGTGCCGATTTTCCATACAGAGAATACAAACCGTTCCTTCCTGGAACGCATCCGTTATACGCCGCTGTTCGCAAACTTGGGCTGGACCAAGCATTGAAGCAGCAGGAAGCAGTCATTTTTCCGAAAATGACTGCTTTTTATCGAAAACGCCGTAAAACCCCGTCCTTTTGGGCTGGGGATATAAGGCGTGTCCGCCGAATTTACGTAAGTAATTGAAGGCGGACAATTACTTTTTTACTCGTTTTGTGGTACAGTATTCTTAAGGAAGGAAGTGAGAAGATGGAAAAGTACACTATGGGCTTCAAGTTCAGGATATATCCCAACAAGACACAACAGGAACTAATCAACCGTACCTTGGGTTGCTGCCGATTGGTGTACAACCATTTTCTTGCTATCCGCAGGGATGAATGGACTGCAAATCATAAATCTGTAACCTATAATCAGACCAGTGCTATGCTTACTGATTTGAAACGGTATGAGGAATACAACTGGTTGAGGCAGGTGGACAGTATGGCGTTGCAGGAATCCCTAAAAAATCTCGACACAGCATATCAGAATTTCTTCAAGCACCAGTCAAGATACCCGCGCTTCAAGTCGAAGCATAACCATAGTCAGTCCTACCGCACAAGAAATCAGGGCAATGGCATCAGAATCGTAGATAAGAGAATCAAACTTCCTAAAATTGGAGCTGTGAAAATCAAGCAGAGCCGCGTGTTTGAAGGGCGAATCTTAAATGCTACGGTCATTCGTACCGCTTCGGGGAAATATTTTGTTTCCCTTTGCGTGGAACTGGATAAGGAAATCTTGCTATGTGCCAATAGTGGCGGTGAAATAGGTATCGATGTTGGTCTTAAAGAGTTCTATTCGGATAGCAACGGAAATACAGTTGCCAATCCTAGAATTCTTAGACGGCTAACGAAAAAACTGGTCAGAGAGCAGAGAAAACTGTCTAGGAAAATGCCTAAATCCGTAAACCGAGGCAAGGCAAGAATCCGTGTAGCCAGAGTGCATGAGCGTATAACCAATATTCGCAAAGACTTTTTACATAAGACTTCTACCATGCTGGTTCGACAGAATAAGACTATTGCCATTGAACGTCTGCAAATCAAGAATATGTTGAAGAACCACAAGCTGGCTCGTGCCATTTCCGATGTGAGCTGGTCAGAATTCTTCCGTCAGCTTGAATACAAGGCCGAATTGCACGGTGCAGAAGTTTTGCGTATAGATACGTTCTATCCTTCCAGTCAAACCTGTTCTGAATGTGGGTATCAGAATACGGAAACTAAAAATCTTGGTGTCAGAGAGTGGATTTGCCCTAAATGTGGCTCGCACCATGACCGAGATACCAACGCCGCAGTAAATATCCTGCGTAGAGCACTTGAAGAAAAGCAAATTGCCTAAAGATAAATATGTACCGTGGGGCACACGGGAAATCACGCTTGGGGAGAACGTGTAAGTCGCTTTGGCTACGGTCAGAACGCTGTGTTCGTCGAACCAAGAATCCCCTGGATTTATCCATGGGGGAGTGTCAAATATCACGTATAGTTAAGAAGGATTTTTCACTTGCCAAAGCAGGAATTATCTGTTATAAAAAAGAATAGGTAAAGTGGCGAATTGTGGGGAAATGTGTCATCTATTGACGGAAAGGTGGGAGGACAGGATGTTTTTGGGAGAATATGCCCATACGATCGATGCCAAGGGACGTGTCATCCTGCCTGCTGATTTTCGCCAGGAACTCGGTGTCTCGTTCATCATCACGAAAGGCCTGGATCGCTGCCTGTTCTTGTATGGACAGCAGGCCTGGGAAGAACTGGCAGCAAAATTGCGCGCGTTGCCGCTGGCAAAGCCGGAGGCAAGGGCTATCGTGCGCTTCTTCTTCTCCGGTGCCAGGACGCTGGAATGCGATAAGCAGGGACGTTTCCTCGTGCCTGCGAATCTGCGGGCGTATGCTGGCGTTGCCTTGCGTCAGAATGTCGTATTGACGGGGGCGGATAACCGCATTGAAGTTTGGAGCAAAGAGCAGTGGGTGCGTTACAACAGTGAAGTAGAGCCGGATGTGACCGCGATAGCAGCATCACTTTCGGAACTGGGGATTTGAATCCGGTGATATCGTTGCAGCAGGGTTTGTAGTAGCAGTAGTAGCAGATGGAGGCAGGAGCGTGGAGTTTCATCATATCAGCGTTATGCTGGAAGAGACAGTCAGGGGGCTGGTGACCAATCCGGCAGGTATCTATGTGGACTGTACCCTGGGAGGAGCTGGTCACTCTCACCGTATAGCAGAACTCCTGTCACCGGCTGGGCGCATCATCGGCATCGACCAGGATGAGGAAGCTATTGCGGCTGCCCGTGAACGCCTGCGGGATGTTGCCTGCCGTGTGGACATCGTACACAGCAATTTTTCTCATCTCGAAGAAATCCTGCAGCGAGAGGACGCTCCCTTTGTCGATGGCATCGTCTTTGACCTTGGCGTGTCGTCGCATCAGATTGATACAGTGGAACGCGGTTTTTCTTATATGCATGATGCGCCTCTCGATATGCGCATGGATCCGGAAGCTTCTTTTTCTGCTTACGATGTTGTCAATACTTACAGTGAGCAGGAACTCGACCGCATCTTCCATGATTACGGTGAGGAACGCTGGGGGCGCCGCATTGCCCAGTTCATCGTCAAGGCGCGTGCTGAAAGGCCAGTGAAGACAACGGGGGAACTGGTCGATATCATCTGCAAGGCTGTGCCGAAGGCAGTGCGCCAGTCTGCGGGTGGTCATCCGGCCAAGCGCATCTTCCAGGCCATCCGCATCGAGGTGAATGATGAACTCGGCATCCTGGAACAGGCTTTCCGCACGGCTGTCCGTCATTTGAAGCCGGGCGGACGTCTGGCTATCATTACGTTCCATTCACTGGAAGACCGCATTGCCAAAAGGACTTTGAAGGAAATGGCGAGCGGCTGTATCTGTCCGCCGGAATTGCCGGTGTGTGTCTGCCATCACAAGCCGGAGATCCGGCTGCTCGGCAAGCCCATCAAGGCCACGAGTGAAGAGCTGGTCCACAATTCACGAGCGAAGAGTGCCAAGCTGCGCCTGGCAGAAAAATTGCCGATAGCGGCAGGGGATGATAAAAAGGAGGCGAAAGATCATGCTGGCAAGACAGGAAGATGAATATGAACGTCATGCACATGAATCGTATACGGCTGAACTCCCTCCTGCATCCTCCGTGCCGGAATCTCCTGGGATCCGCAAGGTCCTCAATACATCACTGCGCTCGCATTGCCAGATCCTTTTCCTGGTCATCGCTGTGCTGGCCATGCTGGTGACGATCGGTAGCGGCATCGGTGCGAGCCGTGGGTATAAACTTGTCGAGACACAGCAGAAAGCAGAGCAGCTGGAGCAGGAGAATGAACGGCTGAACGTCGAGATTGCCAAGCTCAAGAACCCGCAGCGGATCAAGTCGATTGCAGAAAGCCAGCTTAATATGCAGGTTCCCAAGAAAACGTATTTTGCACATGAAAGTAAATAAGAGGGGACGATATGTTCCGCTCCATCCTATAGAGAGGCTGCCTGGCAAGCAGCTTCTTTTCATTCCGCAGGCTGTTTCCAACAGGAAAAACACTTTTTAAGATTTTGCTGTACTCCTGGGAATACTGATGTGGATGGAAATAAAAAAGGCCTATAAAATTTTTTCGATACGGTTTATAATAGTGTACGGCCCGCATCGTTCAGGCAGGGCCTTGAGGAGGAAATCAGATGAAAACAATCGGTCAGCTGGCAGCACTGGTAAAAGGTGCTGCCATAACGGGAAATCCAGATACAGGGATCACGGGCATCGAACACGATTCGCGCAAAGTGGGAAAAGGCACACTCTTTGTCTGTATCCCCGGTGTACATGTCGATGGTCATACCTTCATTCCACAGGCAGTGGCCGCCGGGGCAAAGGCTATCCTGACGACGCGCACCGACGTCATGGCACCAGAGGGCGTAGCTGTCCTCCGGGTACCGGAACTGCAGACGGCACTCGATACGATTGTGCCGTTCTTCCATGATTATCCGGCACGCACGATGCGCGTCATCGGCATCACCGGCACGAACGGCAAGACGACGACGAGCTATATCACGCGCGCTATCCTGCGCGCAGCCGGTTATAAAGTTGGCCTGATCGGTACCATCCAGATCATGATTGAAGATGAAGTGCTGCCTATCCACAATACGACGCCGGATGTCGTAGAACTCCAGCATACTCTGGCCATGATGCGCGATAAAGGCATGGATTATGTCGTCATGGAGGTCTCGTCTCATGCCCTTGATCAGAATCGTGTGGCTGGTATCGAATTTGATACAGCGGTCTTTACGAATCTGACGCAGGATCATCTGGATTATCACAAGACGCTTGAGAATTATAAGCTGGCCAAGGCCAAGCTCTTTGATCATGTTTCCGAGCAGGGGACGAAACAGGGCAAGACAGCCGTCATCAATATCGATGATGCTGCCGGAGCGACGATGCTCGAACACGCGAAATGCGCGCATCTGACGTATGCCATCGAGCAGGATGCGGATCTGCGCGCTACGGATATCCTCGTCCATGCAAACGGTGCAGAGTTTGTACTCCATCACAAGAGCTTCGGTGAGATGGCACTGAAGCTCCATATCACGGGCATCTTCAATGTCTACAATGTCATGAGTGCCGTTGGCGCAGCTCTGGCGGAACACATCGATGCAGCAGTCATCAAGGAGACGCTCGAGGCATTCACGGCTGTGCCGGGGCGCTTTGAACTCGTCAAGGCAGGCCAGGATTTTTCCATTATCGTCGATTACGCACATACGCCGGATGGTGTGGAAAATGTCCTCAAGACGGCACGCAAGATTGCCAAGCGGCGCATTATTGCCGTCTTTGGCTGCGGCGGCGACCGTGACCGCACCAAACGCCCCATCATGGGGCGCCTGGCTGCAGAGCTGGCCGATGTTGTCATTGCGACGTCCGATAATCCGCGTACGGAGGATCCGGATTTCATCCTGAGCCAGGTGGAAGCTGGTGTCAAGGAGGCCATTGGCACCAAACATCATGAGAAGATCACCGATCGCCGCCAGGCAATCTTCCGTGCCGTTGAGCTGGCACAGAAAGATGATATTGTCGTCATACTTGGCAAAGGCCACGAAAATTATCAGATCCTCAAGGATAAGACCATCCATTTTGATGACAAGGAAGTGGCCCGCGATGCTGTGGCTGCAAAGAAGGGAGAACACTGATGCCAGCATTTACGCTTGATGAGGTGCGCGAGGCCACGGGTGCCAGCGTTTATCGGGAAGAAGCCGAATCCTTTACGGATATTGTGACGGATACACGCAAGATTACGCCAGGAGTCTTATTCCTGGCATTCAAGGGCGAGCGCTTCAATGGAGAAGATTTTGTACGCGATGCCATTGCGAAAGGTGCAAATGGCATCATGGTCAGCACGGCCTGCCCGCGGGAGATCCTGGCTGGTCTCAAGGCTACTGTGCTGGTCGTACCGGATACGCTCCGGGCCTATCAAGAGCTTGCGCATGCCTGGCGTATGCATTTCAAGATCCCTGTTGTTGCCATTACAGGATCCAATGGCAAGACGACAACGAAGGATCTTACCGCAGCTGTCCTGTCGGCTCGTGGACCGGTACTCAAGACGCAGGCAAATTTCAATAATGAAATCGGGCTGCCGTTGACGCTTTTGGGGCTGCGCAAGGAACATACGGCTGCCGTCGTCGAGATCGGCATGCGCGGCCTGCATCAGATTGAAGCCATGGCTCCGCTGGCTGCGCCTTCTGTCGGCATCGTGACGAATGTCGGTGAGACACATCTGGAACTCCTGGGATCCATTGAGAACATTGCCAAAGCAAAGTCTGAACTCGTGGAAGCGATTCCCGAGGGCGGTGTCGTTGTCCTCAATGCAGATAATCCGTATGTGGCTGCCATGCGTCAGCAGGCAGCTCCTGGCGTGCGCGTGCTGACTTTTGGCATCGATCAGCCGGCTGATGTGCGTGGCGCGGACATCGAGACGGTGGATGGTCATACGACGAAGTTCCATGTCCTCTGGAAGGGCCGCACGTATGACTATACGGTTGCCATGGTGGGGCGCCATAATGTCTGCAACGCACTGGCGGCCATTGCTGCCGGTTTTGCCCTGGGACTGACGCCAGAAGAAGCGGCAGCAGGTCTCAAGAATCTTGAAGCGACGAAAATGCGCTTTGAGGTGGAAGACATCAAAGGATATCATATTGTCAACGATGCCTATAATGCGAGCCCTATGTCAATGACAGCAGCTATCAATACGTTGTCGGAACTTGTTTCCGGGCGCAAGATTGCTGTCATGGGCGATATGCTGGAGCTGGGACGTGTTTCCGTGGAGGCACACAAGAAGGTAGGCCGTGAGCTGGCTGAACATGGTTTTACGGCTGTGGTCACGCGCGGCGAGATGGGTCGATATATCGCGGAAGGTGCCAGGGAAAGCGGCATGGAGGCCGTCTTCCCCTGCGATTCCCATGAGGAGGCGGGCCGGTGCCTGCACGAAATCCTGCAGCCTGGCGATACCCTGCTGTTCAAGGGGTCGCGCGGCATGCAGATGGAAAAGATCATCGACCTGCTTTAAGCGTTATGGCCGGTGAGGGAGCAAAATAAGAGAGTGGAGACGTTATAAGTTGGAAAGCATCATCATTGCGGCTGCTGTTGCCGCCGGATTCGTCTTGCTGACGGGACCGTTTTTCATACCAGAGCTGCATAAACTCAAGTTTGGCCAGAGTATCCGGGAAGAAGGGCCAAAGAGCCATCAGGCCAAGAGCGGTACCCCGACGATGGGTGGTATCATGATCATCTTTGGGCTTACGATCGGTACGGTCGTGGCAGCGCCGCTTTCAGCGGCGGTCCTGCTGGCTCTTTTCATCACGCTGGGACATTTCCTGCTGGGGTTCCTCGATGACTATATCAAGGTGGTCAAGAAACGCAACCTGGGCCTCAAAGCCAAGCAGAAACTGCTGGGGCAGATCTTCATCGCGATTGTGACCATGGTGGTCGGTACGAGAGTCCTGGGGATTGATACCAGCATCTGGATTCCTGTGGCCAATGTCAATCTGGATATCGGCGTTGGTTACTATTTCCTCGTTCTCTTTGTCCTGGTAGGCACAAGCAATGCCGTCAATCTGACGGATGGCCTGGATGGCCTGGCTTCTGGTACGGTCGCTATTGCTGCCAGTGCTTATGCACTGGTCTGCTATCTGACGGGTCACCCGGACCTCTCTATTTTCTGCATTGCCATGGCGGCTGCCTGCCTGGCTTTCCTGCGCTTCAATGCGAATCCCGCCAAAGTGTTCATGGGCGATACCGGTTCACTGGCTCTCGGCGGTGCCATTGCTGCGGCGGGCATCCTCACACATACGGAAGTCTTGTTGGCTGTCATTGGCTTCGTGTTCGTTTGCGAAGCACTGTCGGTCATCATCCAGGTCATTTCCTTCAAGACGACGGGCAAACGCGTATTCCGCATGAGTCCAATCCACCATCATTTCGAACTTGGTGGCTGGAAAGAGACAAAGGTGGTCTTTGTTTTCTGGATGGCGGGATTGGCGGCCAGTGTCGTTGGTCTCATGATGATGCCGTAAGTGAGCAGGGAGTCAGATCGCATTTTGTAATATCCGGGAGGATTCATCATGGAATTGGATTGGAATCAAAAGCATGTCTTGGTCATCGGTGCAGGGATCAGCGGGTTTGCCGCTGCCCGCCTGGCACGCCGCTTTGGTGCAGACGTTACGTTGAGCGATGCGAAGACAGAAGCAGAATTAGCAAAGCTTGGCGATGATTTTTCCAAGCTGCGTGAAGTTGGTGTAAAACTGGTTTTCGGGCCACAGCAGGAGTCGATGCTCGATGGAATCGAACTGGTTATCGTTTCTCCGGCCGTACCGGTCCGGATTCCCTTGCTGCAGGCCGCTTATGCACGCCATATCCGGGTCATGAGTGAAGTGGAACTCGCTTACGATATTGCGGAGTCGCCGATTTGCGCTGTAACGGGCACGAATGGCAAGACGACGACGACAACACTGCTTGGCTTATTGCTCAAGACACACTATGCGAAGGTCGGTGTCGGCGGCAATATCGGTGTGCCGCTTTCTGAAGTGGCTCTTGACACCGGGAAGGGCGGCTGCATTGCGGCAGAAATCTCCAGTTACCAGATGGAGGCTACAGAGGATTTTCATCCGCATGTCGCAGCTGTCCTCAATGTGACGCCAGATCATATCGTGCGCCATGGCTCCATGGAGGTCTATCAGGCTATGAAAGAGCGGATCTTTGCGGAG
The DNA here is from genome assembly GCA_029338835.1 of Selenomonadaceae bacterium. GTDB lineage: Bacteria > Bacillota > Negativicutes > Selenomonadales > Selenomonadaceae > Mitsuokella. The sequence goes on from JAQYBD010000005.1 coordinate 29,844, forward strand.
CAGACGCCCGAAGATTACCTGGTACTCAACTGCGATGATGAGCGTACGCGCGGCATGAAGGATCGGGCGAAAGCCCGGGTTTGCTTCTTCAGCCGCCGGCAGGAGCTTGAAGAAGGTGCTTTCATCCGTGGTGATATACGCGATGGCCTTCTGGTCATACGCTGGGATGGCAGGGAATATGAACTTTGCCGCACGAATGAACTCGGCATCAAAGGTGCGCATAATGTGGAGAATGCTCTGGCAGCAGTCGCTTCGGCGTTCCTGGCTGGTTGTGAGCCCGCTGCGATGGTGCCGGTACTCAAGGCGTTCAAAGGAGTCGAGCATCGCATCGAATATGTGACGACCATCGATGGCGTCCCGTACTACAATGATTCCAAAGCGACGAATACAGATTCTGCTATCAAGGCTCTGGAGACCTTTGACGGACACATCATCCTGCTGGCAGGCGGTGATGATAAGATGACGGATCTCACGGATTTCATGAAGCTGGTTTGTGAACGCGTGGATGAACTCATCCTCATCGGCAAGGCTGCTGCACGTTTCTATGAGGCGGCGGTAGCGAGCGGTTTCCCCGAAGCCCATATCTATGCAGCGGGGTATTCGATGGAGAAGGCTGTGGAGCTTGCTCATGCACTGGCAAAAGAACCGGATGTCGTATTGCTTTCGCCGGCTTGTGCAAGTTTTGACATGTACCATGGCATGGCAGAGCGCGGGCGTGATTTCAAGCGCCTGGTTCGCCTTTATGAACAGAATTGACCGGAGGGGATCATCTTGAACATCATCGTTTCCGGCGGTGGTACGGGAGGGCATATTTACCCGGCCATCACCATCATACGCACGATACAGCAGCGCGTACCAGATGCCAGATTCCTTTATGTCGGCACCAGGCGTGGCTTGGAAGCCGATATCATCCCGAAGGAGGGACTGCCCTTCACGACCGTTGATATCCAGGGCTTTGAGCGTCATCTGACGCCAGAGAATCTGCTGCGCGCCGGTCGTGCCATGATTGGGGTGGCCAAGGCTGCGCGCATCGTGCGCAGCTTCCATCCCGATGTTGCAGTCGGTACCGGCGGATACGTCTGTGGCCCTATCCTGCTGGCAGCCAGCCTCATGCATATCCCGACCCTCATACAGGAACAGAATGTCGTGCCGGGTATCACGAATAAACTCTTGTCGCGCTTCGTGACCAGGATTGCAGCAGGGACAAAAGAGGCCATGCGACATTTCCCACAGGATAAAGTGGTCTTCACGGGCAATCCCATCCGCAGCGAAGTCCTGTCTGCTCAGCGTGAAGACGGCGCAGCAGTTTTTGGCCTGGATCCCGCCAAATTGACCGTACTGGTCTCCGGCGGCAGCCGTGGTGCCCGCGCCATCAATCGGGCTATGATCGGCGTGCTTTCTCATGCTGCACATCATCCTGAGGTCCAATTCCTGCATGTGACAGGAAAGAACGAATATGAGGATGTACTCGCTCGTCTCGCAAAGGCAGGTGTGGAACTGGCGAAGTGTCCGCATATCCTGGTAAAGCCGTATCTTTACAATATGCCACAGGCCATGGCCGCCGCAGATCTGGCCGTATTCCGTGCCGGAGCGACTGGCCTGGCAGAACTTACGGCTCGTGGCATCCCGTCTGTCCTGATCCCTTATCCCTATGCGGCAGAGAATCATCAGGAACACAATGCCAGAGCCTTGGAAGAAGCAGGGGCTGCAAGGATGATCCTGAATAAGGATCTGACGTCGGAGACGCTCAGTGCTGTTTTGACGGAACTTTTGAGTGAACCGCAAAAGCTTCGCGATATGGCTGTGGCCAGCAAGCAGCTGGGCAGGCCGCAGGCGGCTGCTGATATCGCGGATCTCGTACTCGATCTAGCTAGAAAAGGACAAAGGTGATTGGCGTGCATAAAGAGTTGAAAGAGCTGAAAGGGATCAAGAAAATTCATTTTGTCGGCATTGGCGGTGCAGGCATGAGTCCGTTGGCCAAGATGATGATTGAACTTGGCTATGAAGTCTCCGGTTCTGACCGGGAGGATTCTGGCATCATTGAGAAACTGCGCCAAATGGGAGCCAGGATTTCACTGGGCGGCCAGAAAGCGGAGAATGTGCGCGGCGCCGATGCCATTGTCGTTTCCACGGCTATCCCGTTTGATAATCCGGAAGTCCTGGCTGCCAAAGACCTCGGCATCACGAAACTCCACCGTTCGGACATCAATGCAGCGCTTGTCAATGAATACAAGGGCATCGCGGTAGCGGGGGCACATGGCAAGACGACGACGACTTCTATGCTGGGGGTGGCTTTGACGCACGCTGGGGCATCCCCGTCGGTCGTTGTTGGCGGTGAAGTACCGGATCTCGGCACGAATGCGCAGCTCGGTGAAAGTGACTATCTTGTATCCGAGGCCGATGAGAGCGATGGTTCTTTCTTGAAGCTTCGTCCGCACATTGCCGTTGTCACGAATGTGGAAGATGATCATATGGATCATTATGGCACGATGGAAAACATCATCAAGGCTTTTACGCAGTTCATCCAGAATGTTGACCGTGAAACCGGCTATGCAGTCATCTGTTTTGACAACGACAATCTGCGCCGCATGTCGAAGACACTGGACCGCAAGTATCTTTCCTATGCGATTGATCATGACGCTGATTATCGTGCCAAGAATATCACGCACAGTGGTACGGGCATTTCCTTTGATGTATTCCATGGGGAAGAAGAGCTTGGCCATGTCAATCTCAATATTCCTGGCAAGCACAATGTCCTTGATGCCATGGCCTGCATTGTCACAGGCCTTTCCCTCGGCGTGAGCTTCGAGAAAATAGCAGCTGGCCTGGCAGCTTTTCATGGTGCCAAGCGGCGGTTCCAGACGAAGGGCCGTGTGAATGGTGTCTGGGTGGTCGATGATTATGCACATCATCCGACTGAGATTGCAGCTACGCTCAAGGCTGCGAAAGAGACATCGCCCCAGCGCCTGATCTGTGTGTTCCAGCCGCATCGCTATTCCCGTACGCAGCTCTTGCATGAGGAATTCGGCAAGGCTTTCGTTTCAGCGGATGTGCTTTTTGTCACGGATGTCTATGCAGCTGGGGAAGCCCCTATCCCTGGAATCAGCGGAAAGACCATTGTCGACGAAGTTCGCCGCCAGGCGGGTCAGACGGTTCATTATATCGAGGACCGTCAGGAAATTGCTGCCGACCTGAAAGAATTTGTGCAGCCGGGAGACCTGGTCATCACCATGGGGGCTGGCAATATCTATCAGACCGGCGAAGAGCTTGTCGCACTGCTGCAGAAATGAGAATCGAAAAAGGAGTTTATACGCGATGAATCAGAAAAAAATCGTTGTTGTCATGGGTGGCCCTTCCACGGAAGCGGAGATTTCCCGTCAGACTGGCACGGCTATCTTGAAGGCCCTGCAGTCGAAAGGCTATCATGCTGAGGGCATGGAACTCAATCCGCCGACTTTTGCTGAAGATATCAGGAAGAGTGGCTGTGCCATTGTATTCAATGCCTTGCATGGCAAATTCGGTGAAGACGGTGTCCTGCAGGGAACCTTGGATATGCTCGGCATTCCCTATACAGGGTCGGGCGTACTTGCGGCAGCAATCACTATGGATAAGGCGGCTTCCAAGCGCGTTTTTGTTGCTGAGGGGATTTCGACACCGCGTTCGCATACGTATTATCGATATGAGATGAAGCGCGATCTTGCTGGCGAGATTGAGCGAGAATTCTCTTTGCCCGTCGTGGTCAAAGCAGCATCGCAGGGCTCCAGTATCGGTGTCTACATTGTTGAGACCAAGGACAAGCTGCAGGAGTCCCTGCAGGAAGCCTTCACGTACAACGATGAAGTACTTGTCGAAGAGTTTATCCGTGGCCGGGAGCTGACGGTAGCGGTCTGGGGCAATGAGGAACAGAAAGAGGCATTCCCCATCATCGAGATCACGACGACCTCAGGGCGTTATGACTATGAGAGCAAGTACACAAAAGGAGCATCTACGCACATCATCCCCGCACGCGTGTCCCCTGAGAAGACGAAGGAAATCCAGGAACTGGCAATCAAGACTTTTACGGCTTGCGGTTGCAGCGGCGTGGCTCGTGTCGATATGATGCTAAGCGAAGATGAGAAACCGTATGTCATTGAGGTCAATTCCGTGCCAGGCATGACGGAGCTGTCTCTGGTTCCTGATGCGGGACGGGCTATGGGCATTGAATTCCCTGAGCTTTGTGAGCGCATACTGGAGATGGCAGGTTTCAAGGACTGATTGTCTTGCGGCAGTCAACGCCGGACACTTTGCGTTGTCCGGCGTTTTTTTGAACAAAGGGGGAACGGGAGTTGAAAGAACAAGAGCATAAGAAACACAGGAGTTTTCGGCGTCTTTTGAAGGGACTTCTGTTCCTATTTGCCTGTGGGGTCATCATGGCAATCATCATCTATACGCCGCTTTTTACTCTGCAGCACGTGGAGATCCATGGCAATACCTATCTGACGGAAGAACAGATCACTGCCATCGGGCGGATCCACAAGGGAGAGCCTCTTTTTCAATTGCAGACCGATGTTGTAGCGCAGAATCTCATGCATGATTTGCGTGTGGAATCCGCTGTTGTACGGCGCCGTCTGCCGGATACCGTGGAGATTGAGGTATCTGAGCGCAAACCTGTGGCAACGATGGCCTGTGACTACGGATATCTGGACCTCGATCGCAACGGAAAAGTCCTGTCTGTGTACAAGAATCTGCATAATGTCCCCATCCCGCTGATTACAGGCATGGAACTCACGGGGCTTTACGTCGGCGACGATGTAAGTGATGAATACGTCCGGGATGTCCTGTATTTCCTGAACCATCTCAATGTGGATACGCTGAATCAGATATCTGAAATCAATATCGCACGACCGGATGCGGTCGTGGCTTACACGAATGGCTCGGTGGAAATCCGTTTGGGGAAAATGGAGCGGCTGGATGAGAAAGCCAGTTTGACCGATGATTTTGTCAGCGATCTCAAAACGAGTCGCCATATCATCGAGTATGTGGATTTCAGCTATGAAGCCCCTTTCATCCGCATGAAAAACATGCCCTCTGATAATGAAAATGAAGGAGACCAACCATGATCAAGATCCGTAAAGGCAGCTGGTCTGTTGCTTGTGTCTGTATGGTACTCGGGTTTATGCTGGCCGTACAGTTCCGCACAACGCAGGATATGAAATCTTCTGTTCCGTACCAGCGTGTCGAGGATATTTCAGAACGTTTGCTGGCGACAGAAAAGGAACGGGATGTACTGAAAGAAGAGGTACAGAGACTGCAATCCGGTCAGAGCAACCCTGCCGATGCACAGCAGGAAGAATGGCGCATCCTGTCGGGGACGACGGCGGTGGAAGGAGAAGGTGTCATCGTGCGGCTCGATGATAGCACGGCGGCTTCCAAAGCAGGGGACAATCCCAATCTATATCTCATCCATGACGATGACCTCTTGCGTGTCATCAATGAATTGCGGGCAGCTGGGGCTGAAGCGATTTCCATCAATGGGCAACGCCTAGTCGGCACTTCAGAAATCCGTTGTGCGGGTCCGACGCTTTCCGTCAACAATGTGCGTTCAGCTCCGCCTTTCGTGATCCATGCCATTGGTGACAAGGGAACGCTTGAGAATTCTCTCAAGATGCGTGGCGGCGTGGCAGAAACCTTGAAGGTCTGGGGCATCAAACTCGAAGTGGAGACGAGTGATGCTGTTTATGTACCACCGTATAAAGGGGCTTTCAGGCATACCTATGCGCATGAGACGGCAGAGAGGGAGGAAGACAAATGATATTGCCCATCCTTGGCCTGCTGGCAGGCTTGCTCCTGGGGTATTTTTGCCCTGTATTGATTCCTTTTGCATATGCAAAATTATTTTCAGTTGCCTTGCTGGCTGCGCTGGATGCTGTATTTGGCGGTCTGCGTGCAGTGGCAGCAGATACCTTCGATCAGGCTGTATTCATCAGCGGGTTCTTTACAAATGCCTTGATGGCAGCTTTTCTGGTATTCATTGGCGATCGCTTGGGGATAGATCTTTATTATGTGGCATTGTTGGCATTCGGTTTTCGTATTTTTAAGAATATGGCTGTTTTGCGGCGCCATATTCTCAAGAAAAAAGAGAAAAACGAGTCTGCATGATAAAATTTTGTTTTGCCGAGGTATGAAAATTGTTGTTCGCTATAGCATTCAGCATGAAATGATGGTAAACTGGTAGAGGTACAATGTTTTGCTTAAACGGATGACTGCCTGATGATTTCTCAGGTATTACAAGATATTTCGTGATGGGGGTTAACGCTGTGTTTGAATTGGATGACAATGGGTTGGATCAACTGGCCAAAATCAAAGTAATCGGTGTGGGCGGTGGCGGCAGCAATGCGGTCAACCGCATGATCAATCTCGGCCTGCAGGGTGTCGAGTTCATTGCTGTAAATACAGATGCACAGGCATTGCTGAAATCTCTGGCGCCAAAGCGCATGCAGATCGGCGAGAAGCTGACGCGTGGCCTCGGTGCAGGCGCACAGCCGGAAATCGGCCAGAAAGCGGCAGAGGAGAGCCGTGATGATATCCTGGATACGCTTCGCGGTGCTGATATGGTCTTTGTCACAGCTGGCATGGGCGGTGGCACTGGTACGGGGGCTGCGCCAGTTGTAGCAGAATGTGCGAGAGAGATTGGTGCCTTGACGGTTGGCGTAGTGACGCGTCCGTTCTCTTTTGAAGGCATGAAGCGCCGCCGTAATGCGGAATCTGGCATTGAGAATCTCAAGAAGCATGTCGATACAATCATTACCATCCCCAATGATCGCCTTATGCAGGTCGTTGACAAGAAAACGCCAATCACGCAGGCATTCAGCATTGCTGATGATGTCCTGCGTCAGGGTGTCAAGGGGATTTCGGATCTTATTGCTTTGCCGGGACTCATCAACCTTGACTTTGCTGATGTCAAAAGTATCATGAGCAATGCAGGGTCTGCTTTGATGGGCATTGGTGAGGCTTCGGGCGAGAATGCCGCTGTGGAGGCGGCCAAGGCAGCTATCGCTTCGCCGTTGCTCGAGACGAGCATCGATGGTGCACGTGGTGTCCTGCTGAATGTTACTGGTGCAGAAGAAAATCTCAGCATGTTTGAGGTCACAGAGGCGTCGGAAGCCATCGAGAAAGCTGCTGATGCTCAGGCCAACATCATTTGGGGTGCTTCTATCGATAACTCCATGGGGGATACGGTGCGTGTCACGGTCATCGCTACGGGGTTCGATGCACCAGAAGAGACTGTAGGTATCCAGGAGCAGCAGAACGCTCCATCTCAGCCATCTGCAAATCCGCAGCAACATCCTGCTGGTGCAGATAAAACGATTGGCAGTACCGTCGGATCTGACAGCTTCATTGACATACCTGTTTGGATGCGTCGCAAATAAATTTAAAAAAGTAGTTGACAAGTGCGGGAATGACAGCTATAATAAATACTGTTCTTGACGCACTTGTTGAGAAATGGGTAGGTGCCCGAGTGGTTAAAGGGAACAGACTGTAAATCTGTCATCTTCGGATTACGATGGTTCGAATCCATCCCTGCCCACCATTTTTCGGCGGCATAGCTCAGTTGGCTAGAGCATGCGGTTCATACCCGCAGTGTCCGGAGTTCAAATCTCTGTGCCGCCACCATTTTTTTGAGTGTATAAGCCTGTCAGGTTGGATGTTCCAATTTGACAGGCTTTTTGCTATGGTATGAATATATTGCTGGAAGACTGTTTCTTGGAAAATGTTAAAAAAGGGTGTTGACAAACGATGCATTATCCTGTATCATAATACAAGTCGCTGAGAGATATGGCCACCACGAACGAGCGTCTGGAAGGACAGCCGGGTGAGTGGAAATCTACTCGGGACGCTTGAAAAAAGAAATAAAAACTTCTTGACAAGCGGAACGAGCTGCGATATAATAAATGAGTCGCTTGAAGCGAGAGCTTCGAAAGACAACAAGTTGTTCTTTGAAAACTAAACAATGCAACATGAATCATTTGTGATTCAAGCCAGATGTTAAAAAAACATCGATTGATTATGAACATAAGCAATCGGCAATTTCTTTGCTGACCTGTCCAAGAGCCATCAAGGCGATTGGAAGCAGGCAGTAACCAAAGATAATTAGAGCCAATCAAGGCTTTCCTAAATTTTATGGAGAGTTTGATCCTGGCTCAGGACGAACGCTGGCGGCGTGCTTAACACATGCAAGTCGTACGAGGGGATTTGAA
>JAQYBD010000006.1 GCA_029338835.1 Selenomonadaceae bacterium
GTGAGCCCCGCATACGCGGGGATGATCCCGTGCCGTTGACATACGCGCTGGATCCAGCGACAATGGTACTCGCCGAAGCACCGCCAGTAGAGATAGACGTGTCCACGACGGTACTCTTGCCAGCCACGCCAAGGATGCTGACACCGGCTCGGATATTCCCCTCAATAATCTTGGCTTGCTCCGTCGCACTGATGTCAACCTTGTCGCCACCGTTATGGTAGCCTGCAGGCACGGTGTAGACATCGGCCTTCTTGGCCAACGTGCCAGTCACAGCACCATTGTTTGGCATGCTGCCCGTCATCGGGCCGGAGACGCCAAAGAAGGTTTTACCCGACAGGACATCACCTGCGGCACCGCTCGCGCCCGAAGTATCGTAGAACTTTGCCGACCCCTCGCCTGTAGAGAGCGGGATATCAATTTCCGGCACGCTTTCATAGGTCACGCCATTGATTTTTACACTTTTCGACATAATATCATCTCCTATTTCACCGTCATGACAGCTCCATCCCAGATAATCTCACCCCAATTGTTCGGAATGGCCTTGACGACCACCTTCGCAAAGCCATCATATCCTGCATCAGGAATGATTACCTGATCTTGCGGCTGCGGTACAACCGCCCTCTCCTGTGTCCGAATGTGATTGCTCAGCATCCGAGCACGGATTACACCGATAGGGCTCAGCCTGGCCGTGATGCCTGCCATGCCACCGCTAGGGCTCAGCCTGGCCGTGATGCCTGCCATGCAGTCCTTTTCCTTGATCCTGCCCAATGCTCACCGCCTCCGGACAACAAAAAAGCACCTTGCATGATTTGCAAAGTGCTAGTATTCGATTTTGTGATTCGACATTCCTTAAGAAAAGATACTCTTCAGTCTCTGTCGAATCGGATTGTTTTCAAATTCTTTCTGAATCTCTTCCCTGATTTTTTTGCGTTTCTCAGGATCTTTCGTTTTATCCAAGAGGTCCCACAATTCCGACTCGCGTTCTGTTGGCTGAATCATCATTTTTTCATCAACCCCTTCAATCGAGACATGATCGCCGCCGCATACAGATTCGTCTTACGTACAGAAAACACTTCCGCAACGACTTCACTCATGTAGTTGCCCTGAACGCCTTCATCTGCGTACATGGACAGTGCCCTGTCTAGTGACTTATCCTGCAATAGAAGTTCATTAATCCAATTCCGGGCAACACTGTCAACCAACTCTCTGCTTTTATTATACGACAAATTCTTAGCTTTTGATACCATTCTTATCGTATCGTAGTAAAATTTATGCCCAAATTCATGCAAAATAACTGCCAACACTGTCTGATTAGCAAATCGAAGCCGACCATCCTTGTTCCCGCGCTTGATATAGGCCAGGATCTTGTCCCGCGTATCATAAGTGAGCCCCGCATGCGCGGGGATGATCCCGCTCACAAACCATTGAAAAACCTAGATTCTTGGTGAGCCCCGCATACGCGGGGATGATCCACGCCACGGAAGCTGCTGTGTCCATCCAAATATGTGAGCCCCGCATACGCGGGGATGATCCTATGAAGTGGCGTGCTTCCTGCATTATGCGGCAGTGAGCCCCGCATACGCGGGGATGATCCCGTGCATGGCATTCCTGAATCGATTGACAGATTGTGAGCCCCGCATACGCGGGGATGATCCCACCTGCGCCAAAGAAAAAAGCCGCTCAGAGCGGTGAGCCCCGCATACGCGGGGATGATCCTACGTCGGGGAAGTAATCCATGAATTCAATGACGTGAGCCCCGCATACGCGGGGATGATCCTTATAAAAGGAGGTTACAAAATGCCGCTGAGAAGTGAGCCCCGCATACGCGGGGATGATCCCAGGTCAACCAGGACGCCCTCAAGAAAGTCAGCGTGAGCCCCGCATACGCGGGGATGATCCCGAGCCACCGGCAATATCCACGCGCTTGAAGACGTGAGCCCCGCATACGCGGGGATGATCCCTAAACTTAAGAACTTAGCAAATGCAACTACAAGTGAGCCCCGCATACGCGGGGATGATCCTGCGTTTGACTGCGAGGCGCATGGCACAGAGACGTGAGCCCCGCATACGCGGGGATGATCCCTAAGAGGGAGAGGGAATCTTTGGCAATCTAAGGTGAGCCCCGCATACGCGGGGATGATCCCTGGCGTGTCGATTATTACACTACGCGACTGGGAGTACGGCTATCAGCACCCGCAGAGTGAAGCGCGGCGTCTGCTTATAGAGTGGTACAGAGCTGGTAGCCCAATGCTTCCAGTGCTTGGAGTGTCTAGTGACAAGCCCGACGGCGATTATCTCACGCGCTTGATGACCGTAAGCGACAACAAAGAATGGAGGAGTAAAGATGCTGGAAAGCAGAAAAAGAGCCAATGTAAAATGGGTAAAAGAGAATTATGAGCAGATCTCTTTCCGCGCCCAGAAGGGCACGAAGGACATGATTAAGCAGTGGGCAGAAGAATGCAATTTGAGTATGTCTGCCTACATTCAGCAGGCGTGCAAAGAAAAATCAGAAAAAATTTCGAGAAAGTGAGCCCCGCATACGCGGGGATGATCCTGGGATGGAAATCACATGCATATGTGGAGTGCTGTGAGCCCCGCATACGCGGGGATGATCCCACTGCTGTGGGAATCGCCATATAGTGGGATAAGTGAGCCCCGCATGCGCGGGGATGATCCCGACTACATCGAATGGGCGTCTTCCGTGTCTGGGTGAGCCCCGCATGCGCGGGGATGATCCCCATTACAAAATGCCGGGCGGCATTGAGGTCATGTGAGCCCCGCATACGCGGGGATGATCCTATGCGTTGTGAAGCCATTGTTTCACATCGTTAGTGAGCCCCGCATGCGCGGGGATGATCCCAACAATGGCAATGCGAACTACAATGATGCATCGTGAGCCCCGCATACGCGGGGATGATCCCCTTACCGGAAGCACTTGAAAATGCAACCGATGGTGAGCCCCGCATGCGCGGGGATGATCCTTTGTCGATTTCGTCGAAGAAGACGTACCGTGCGTGAGCCCCGCATACGCGGGAATGATTCCCTGCCATGACTCCTGCATCCGTCCACCACATGCCGACCGCCAGGGACACAAATACAAGTGGAGCAGCCCGCCGTCTGGTGGTTATCCGGGGAGGCCAATCCGCTACCGCTGCGTGGCACTGGCAATCATCGATCTGGAGGAAATCCCGATTCGCGTTACAATAGGTGGTTCCTGTAAGATTGGAAACGTGTCACAGGCAAAGAAGCGAGATCATAAAATCTTGATAACGGATGTTGCATAAAGTTCCCTATGCGAAGACACCGGGGATGAGTAAGCCAAACGGTTGACCTGTCGTCAAATCCTGAAGCCGTAAGGCTGATGAGAACATCGGCTCGAAATGAAATGGCATACTTGCATAATCATCCTAGTACGAATCGTTTTTCCCTAGCGGACATCCATACGTTTTTCTTGCAGGCTCAGATAGGAACAATGTCTGTTGTCAAAAATCAAGGCGAAGTTTATGTCTTGCACAAAACGAGGAAATATGACTATAATAAGACAAGAGAGATTTTTGATACGATTTGTGCGGATTTCCTAGCGAACAAGCTGTCCCATAACGAGGCAGTTTTAGAAGCGGCGAAAGGTGGGATTGAATATGGTAAGTCTCGATAGGTTACTGCCTTTAGACGATGATATGTCAGACGAAGAGTTTAGCGAGTTGATCAAGCTCAGTCGTGAACATGGAGAAATCGATTTCAGCAAAGTCAATCCCCAGGCTGAACCTGTTGAGCAAAAGACGATTCGTAAAAGTAAGCGTGATGATTCTGTTGCTCATGCAAAGGTTGAAAGAGTTGGAAGTTCGTAACAACCCTACATGGAAGGCATTGAAGAATATCTTTGTGAGCCCCGCATTTGCGGGGATGATCCCAACGCTAGATTCAATTCTGTTGTTTATAGTCTGTGAGCCCTGCATCTGCGGGGAGGGATCTAGAAAAGCACCTTGCATGTTCTGCAAAGTGCCGTGAGCCCCGCATTTGCGGGGATTATTTCTTGTCGGATGTGTCAAGGGGGTTGTGTAAATCGATTCAATAAGCAACATCATATTGCTGCATGAGTTCTGAAATTCTTTCTCAATCCTTATTCCCTATAATTAGAGCAAATGCTTCTAATATATGAACCGTCTCAAAAGAGGCGGTTTTTTGTTGTGCGTCGCTTAGACATGACAAAAAAGCACCTTGCGTATTCTGCAAAGTGCTTGTCTCTGCTTTTATTATAGGACAGATTCTTGGCCGATGCATCAGTGAGATTTTAGCGCAGCTTCGAATCTTTTCTTTCCAATGGTAGCAGTTCCTGTAAGTCCTGCGGAAAGCGGGGCTGAAGATCATGCCAGATGGACTGGATTTTTTCTTGTGCCAGGCCTGCTTATTCGATGTGTGTCTGCCAGTCTGGGTCGGCAGCGGCGTCGAAGCAGCGGTTGATTTGGTCGCGGCTTGTCTTTTCTTCGGCGATGTTTTCGGGCAGTTCGTGACGTGCGAAGTAGCGTGTCTCGGTCGTTTCGCTGTTGGGCTGGAAGGAACCGCCGAGTACCCGGCAGAGGGAGAAGATCTTGATGATGCCGAAGGGATTGTTGATTTTGTTGTGGCGGCGCCAGTCGTCGATGGCGATGACGCGCTCGACTTTTACATCGAGGCCGGCTTCTTCTTTTGCTTCCTTGATGGTGTTGCTGGCTACCGACTGGTCGACATCGCACCAGCCGCCCGGCAATGCCCATTTGCCTGAGTTTTCATGGACGAGCAGGATCTTGCCATCCTTGACGATGGCAGCGCGGGTGTCGATTTTCGGCGTCTGGTAGCCTTCTTCGTTGCAGAATAGATCCCGGATCCTTGTAAGCGGCAGGTCGGCCTGGGCGGCCATCATGCGGGCGGCGATGTCCTGGATCTCTTGGTAGCGTTCTAGATCAAAACGGTCGCGTCCGTAGTGCAGTCCGGCTTGTGCGAGGCTCTGGAGCCTTACGATCCAGTCAATCCATTGCTGCTGGCCGGCCGTGATGAGCCGCGTTTCGTTCTCGTTTTTTTCATCATGCTTGTGATCTTGAGTCATTTTAATGGTACCTTCCTGTTTCTTTTTGATATCCCTTTGCATATTTCTACAGACCGGGCGCGTTTCCTGCTATTCGCATCCTCTTTCTGCCGATACCGGCTATGCGAAAGATGCATTTGCATTTTCCAGCCCTGCTTTTGTTGCCGGCTTTTCATGGGGGACTCCAGGCTGCGCTAGCCAGTGCTTGGGAAGAAATATAATAGAAGAAACATCATGTAAGATGAAATGCTCCGAATGGCTTACATAATCCTATGCCTTATTGCTAGGATCCGTAAAATCTGTAACATTTTTGCATGTAAGCCTTTTCTTTTGTCTCCCGCTGTGATATAATGACATTAAATTTTCACAAACTAAAGGAGTAAAGACGAAAAGCTTTTGCAAGTTATGCGAGATAGAGGGGGAATGAGGGGTATGGTGAATCCAAAACTCAAGGATGAGCTCAATGATCAGCTCTGCAAGGCGATGCTTTCCCTGCAGACGGTGGATGAATGTTACCAGTTCTTCGAGGATATCTGCACGATCAGCGAACTCAAGGCCATGAGCCAGCGGCTCGAGGTTGCCCGCATGCTGCGGGCGGGACACACGTACGATGAGATTGTCGCGCGCACCGGTGCGAGTACGGCGACCATCAGCCGTGTCAAGCGTTGCCTCAATTACGGTGCAGACGGCTACCACATCGTGCTTGACCGGCTTGCACCCGGAGAGGATGCCAAAAAGCCTGCCCGGCAGAAATGATGCCTGTTTCGGCAGGTGAGGATAGCACGCCATGAAGATGGCTGGAAAATAGATGACCTGAATTAGGAGAGAATAACATGGAAAATCAGAAATTTGCCCTTGAGATCCCGTATGGTACGCGTGACTTCCTGCCCGTGGAGGCAGCGGAGAAGCGGGCCATCGAGGCGGAGCTGGCCGCACTGTTTGCTGAGTGGGGATACGATGAGGTCGTCACGCCGACCATTGAATACCTCGAGAATCTGACGCTCGGTACGGACCGGGATCTTGAGCAGCATCTTTTCAAGCTTTTTGATAAGGACAACCGCACGGTGGCATTGCGCCATGAGATGACGACGCCGATTGCGCGCTTGGCGGCAAGCCGTCTGCGCGATTATCCGCAGCCGCTGAAGCTCTCCTATATCAGCAGTGCTTTCCGTTATGAGCAGACGCAGGCTGGCCGTCAATGTGAATTCCATCAGGGCGGTGTCGAACTCATGGGCAGTGCGACGGCTTTTGCTGATGCCGAGGTCATCGCACTGGCCATCCAGGGTCTCCTGCGTGTCGGTCTCAAGGATTTCACGATCTGCCTTGGCCAGGTGGAATTCGTCACGGGCATCATGAACCAGTTCCAGCTCCCCGGCAGTGTCCAGGAAAAACTCAAGGCTGCCATGGAGAAACACAATCTCGTCGCTTTCGGCAAGATTGTCGCAGGACTCGATCTCCCGCAGAAAGCCAAGGATACGCTCAACCAGCTGCCGCTCCTCAACGGCGGTGAGGAGATGCTGCAGAAGAGCTATGCGCTTGCGCTCAATGAGCAGAGCCGCCGTGCGCTCGACAATCTTGCAGCCATCTACCGCTTGCTCAAATCGTATGGTGCAGAGCAATATGTACGTTTCGATCTCGGCATCATCCGCGATTTCAGTTATTATACGGGCATGGTCTTCGAGGCGTACACGCCGGGGCTGGGCTTCCCGCTTGCGGGCGGCGGCCGCTACGATCATCTGCTGTCGGAGTTCGGCACGGCCTGCCCGGCAACGGGCTTTGCCATCGGCATTGAGCGCATCCTGCTCGCCTTGACGCGCCAGGGTCTTGAGAAGCCCGACCAGCCGAAGGATGTGTATCTGAGCTATGCGGCAGGGCAGGAGGCTGAAGCCATCCAGCGGGCGCAGCAGCTGCGCGGGGAAGGCAAGGTCGTGGAACTCGCGCTCGCTGCCCAGTCGCAGGAAGAAGCCGCTGCCATGCAGGCGGCCAAGGGGTATGATGAGCTGGTGTATCTCGGATGATGCCTGTGGATGCTCGCGTTCTCCGGCTGCCGGGCATGCGGCGCGTGCGGCAGTTCGTGCGTGCCGTGACGGAGCATGTGACGGCGGCTGACCGGCGTCATGTCAAAGCCGTGTTGCCGGAAAAGGCCTGGCCGCTTTTCGCTGCCATGCATCCGGCGGATCAGTGCCATGTGCTGCATGTGGAGCGGACGGCGGAGGAGATGGCGGACGAGGCATCCCTGACGCGGGAGGAGCGGGCTCTTTTGGCTCGCTGTGCGCTGCTCCATGATGTGGGCCGCGTCAAAGGAGATCTCAATGTCGTGGGCAAGGTTTTTGCCGTACTCATGATGCACGGGCTGCCCTCCTGGGGAAAACGCATGGCTTGTGCTGAAGCACATCATCTCTGGCAGCGCCCCGGGCATGCACTTTATGTATATTGCCATCATCCGGCCATCGGCGCTGCCAGGCTCAGGGGCATCGGCATGGAGGAGGAAGCTTCGATCATAGAGCAGCATCATGAGCCGCCCGGTCTTTTGGATACGCCCGTTTTGCGCATCCTCAAGGCGGCCGATGAACAAAACTAGAAAAAATCTTGACGAAACCAGGATTACATGTTAACATATCTTACATGTTAACGCTTTAACTTGATAAAGAGTAACAGAAATTTTGGAGGTCCGTTATGACGTCAAACAATATGGAGTACTTGACCATCGCCCTGCCGAAGGGCAAGCTGTTTTCCCTTTCCGCTGATTTGCTCGCGAAAATCGGCTATACGGCGGAAGGTCTCTCGGATAAGTCGAGGAAGCTGGTCATTACGAATGAAGAAAAGAAAATCCGGTTCATCGTCTCGAAGACGGCCGATGTGCCGACTTATGTGGAGTACGGTGCAGCAGATATCGGCATCATCGGCAAGGATGTGCTGCTGGAATCCGGCAAGGACGTCTACGAACTCCTCGACCTCGGCTTCGGCCGCTGCCACCTCATGATGGCTGTACCAAAAGCCGAGAAGCGCGACAAGCTTGTCGATTACGACCATACGCGTGTCGCGACGAAGTTCCCGCATATCGCGGAGCAGTTCTTCAACAAGCATGGCATGCAGATGGAGTACATCAAGCTCAACGGCTCCATCGAACTCGGCCCGATCGTCGGGCTCTCGGAAAGCATCGTCGATATCGTCGAGACGGGGACGACGCTCAAGGAAAACGACCTCGAGGAGATTGCCTACATCCTCGATGCAACGGCACGTCTCATCGTCAACCGCGTGAGCTTCAAGCTCAAATTTGACCGTATCAGCCAGATGGCGGCCGATCTGAAGAAAATCCTGGAAAGTGAGGAAGCATAAGATGAAGATAGTAAAAGCCAGTGAAGCAGGAGAAGCGGCAGTCGAACGCCTTTTGACGAAGGCTGCTTTTGATGAAGTCGAACTCAATCCCAAGATCCGGGAGGCCAACAAGAAGACGTTCGGCCGCGATATGACGGCTGCGGAACTAGTGCGCCAGATCGTCGGCGATGTGCGCCGCGAGGGCGATGCTGCCGTCATCCGCTACACGCATCTTATCGATAAGGTCGATTACCAGCCGGAAGACTTCCTCGTGACGGAGGAGGAGTTCAAAGCGGCCGAGGAGGCCGCGGATCCTGCCGTCGTTGAATCGCTGCGCAAGGCAGCTGCCAATGTGCGCCGCTATCATGAGGAGCAGAAGCCGAATTCCTGGATGACGTACCGTGAGCAGGGCTCCATCCTCGGCCAGTCCATCATCCCGCTCGACCGCGTCGGCATTTACGTGCCAGGCGGCACAGCGGCGTATCCGTCCTCGGTCATCATGAATGCCGTGCCGGCGTCCGTTGCGGGCGTCCGTGAGATCATCATGATGGTGCCGCCGAAGAACGGCAAGATCAATCCGTATGTCCTCATCGCCGCACGTGCGGCCGGCGTCCGGAAAATCTACAAGATCGGCGGGGCGCAGGCAATCGCTGCGATGGCATTCGGCACCGAGACTATCCCGCGCGTCGACAAGATCACGGGGCCGGGCAATATTTTCGTCACGCTGGCCAAAAAAGAAGTGTACGGCCATGTCGATATCGATATGCTCGCCGGTCCGAGCGAAATCCTCATCGTGGCCGATAAGACGGCGGATCCTGTCTATACGGCTGCCGATATGCTGAGCCAGGCCGAGCATGACCCGCTGGCTTCGAGCATCGTCATCACGGATGATGCGGAGCTGGCGGAAAAAGTGGCCAAGGAAGCCGAGAAACAGCTCGCGAAGCTGCCGCGCCGCGAGATTGCGCAGGCTTCGATTGACCGCAACGGCCTCATCATCATCGCCGATGATATGATGCAGGCGATGCATTTCGCCAATGTCTCGGCTCCAGAGCATATGGAACTCTTGACGGCGCAGCCGTTCCAGCTGCTGCCGTATGTGCGTCACGCAGGAGCCGTGTTCCTCGGCGCGTATTCGCCGGAACCGCTCGGCGATTATTTCGCCGGACCGAACCACGTGCTGCCGACGGGCGGTACGGCACGCTATTACTCCGTACTCAACGTCGAGACGTTCATGAAACGCACGAGCATCATTTCGTACACGCAGCCGGCCCTGGAAGATGTCAGCGAGGACATCATCCGCCTCGCCGAGACGGAGGGCCTGCAGGCCCATGCCAACGCCATCCGCCTGCGCAAGTGCGAGAAATGAGCCGGGACGACCGATGAACTGATAACCTGGCAATGAACCGGCAAACGGACGAGCTGGAGATACGACTGAGGGGGAAATGGATTTGACGAACTTCAATTATCGCAAGGGGCTGGCTGATATGCCATCCTATGATGTCGTGGAACGCGACTGGGACATCAAGATCAATGCCAATGAATGCAATATGAATATGCCGCCGCTCGTGGCGGAGCGCGTGATGAGCCGCCTTTCATGCGTGGCTTTCAACCGCTATCCGAATGAGGAGTACGATTCCCTGCGCGAGCAGATAGCGAGGAATTTCCAGCTGCAGAAGGAGAATGTCCTCATCGGCAGCGGCTCGAGCGAGATCATCGAGAAGCTCTTTTACTGCTTTGGCGGTTCTCCGGAGCAGAAGATTGTCTATCCGCAGCCGTCATTCTCGATGTACACGATTTATGCAAAAGCTGCTGAGGCCACGGGCGTACCTGTTGCCCTTTCCGCCAAGGATTATTCGCTTGATATCGAGGCGTTCGTGCGCACGGTCAACGATGAAAAGGCATCGCTTGCCGTCATCTGCAATCCGAACAACCCGACGGGCAACGGCTTCACGCTCGACCAGATCGAGTACATCGCCAAGAATATTTCCTGCCCGTTCCTCGTCGATGAAGCTTACATCGAGTTCTATGGCCAGACGGCCACGGGGCTCCTCAAGAAGTATCCGCATCTCATCATTGCCCGTACGTTCTCGAAAGCTTACGGCCTGGCTTCCTGCCGCGTCGGGTACATGCTTGCCAGCAAGGATATCGTGACGATGATCGACAAATCGTACATGCCGTATCACATGAACGTCTTGTCGCTCGTGACGGCGGATATCTGTTACCAGATGCGCCAGGAATTCATCCCGCACATCCAGATCATGATTTCCGAGCGCAAACGCATGCAGGAAGAACTCAAGAAGCTGCCAGGGGTCACGGTTTATCCGTCTGAGACGAATTTCATCCTCGTTCATTACGACCAGGCCAAGGAACTCAATGCACTCTTTGAAGCGAAAGGCATCGGCGTGCGTCATTTCGGCGACGCCCCGGGGCTCCGGGACTGCCTGCGCATCTCGATGGGTCGCCGCGAGGAGAATGATACCTGGTACAGCTATTTCAAGGCATTTACGGAGGGGAGAGCATGAGTATCCGCACGGCGACGGTTGAACGCAAAACAGCAGAAACGAGCATCAAGCTCATCTTGAATCTCGATGGTCACGGCCACGGCGTCATTGATTCGGGCATCGGCTTCTTCGATCATATGCTGAATCTCATGACCTCGCATGGCCTCATGGATCTCACGCTGGCCTGTGACGGCGATATCGATGTCGATGGTCATCACTCGGTCGAGGATATCGGCATCGCACTCGGCGATGCGTTCTGCAAGGCCATCGGTGACAAGAAGGGCATTCGCCGTTACGGTACATTCTATCTGCCGATGGATGAGGCCCTGGCCTTCGTTTCGCTCGATATCAGCGGCCGGCCGTATCTGGTTTACGAGGCGGGGGAGATGGCGCCGATGATCGGCGGCTTTGACACGGAACTCACGGAGGAGTTCCTGCGAGCCTTTGCCGTCCATGCGGGCATCACGCTGCACGTCCGTGTCCTCTACGGCAAGAATTCGCATCACAAGGTGGAGGCCATCTTCAAGGCACTCGGCCATGCGCTGCGCATCGCCGTGGAGGATGATCCGCGCGTCGAGGGCATTCCCTCCACCAAGGGTTCGTTATAAGGGGGCAGGAATATGATTGCAGTGATCGATTATGGCGTGGGCAATCTGTTCAGCGTCGAAAAGGCCCTGGCCGTCCTTGGTGCCGATGTCAGGGTCACGAGTGAGGAAGATGTCATCCGCCAGGCGGACAAGATTGTGCTGCCGGGCGTCGGGGCTTTCGGCGATTGCATGAAGAATCTCGAGGAGAGCGGCCTGATTCCCGTACTGATGGAATCCGTGACGGCAGGCAAGCCCCTGCTTGGCATCTGCGTCGGCCTCCAGATCTTATTTGACGGCAGTGAGGAGAGCCCCGGCGTCCGCGGCCTCGGCCTCATTCCCGGCATGGTAAAGAAGATCCAGGCTCCCGGCCTCAAGGTGCCGCATATGGGCTGGAATTCGCTTGCCATCCGTGAGCCGCGACAGCAGCTCGACCTTTTCGCGGGCCTTGCCGAGAAACCTTACGTCTACTTTGTACACAGCTACCATGCCGTGCCGGAGGATCCTTCGGTCATCACGTCCGTGACGGAATACGGCGAGCAGCTCACGGCATCTGTCGCGAAGGGCAATATCCAGGCCACGCAGTTCCATCCGGAGAAATCCGGCGATGTAGGCCTGCATATCCTGAAGAATTTCATAGAAGCGGAATAAGAAGCGAAATAAAGAAGCAAGATACGAGTCAGAGAAAGCGGCGAAGCGGCCCAAAGCGATTTTGGCCGTTTGCCGTTTTTTCAGGATGAGAAGCGAAGAGCAGGAGGACTACCGATGATTATTTTCCCAGCAATCGATATCCGTGGCGGCAAATGCGTGCGGCTCTTGAAGGGAGACTTCAAGCAGGAAACGGTCTTTTCAGACCGTCCGGAGGAAATGGCAAAGAAGTGGCAGGCGCAGGGGGCCGAGTTCCTGCATCTCGTCGATCTCGACGGAGCGCTGGCGGGCGAGTCACGCAATCTTGAGACCGTCAGAGCCATCCTGGCGGCGGTCGATATCCCCGTGGAGCTTGGCGGTGGCATCCGCACGATGAAGAATATCGATGATGTGCTATCACTTGGCGTGCGCCGCGTGATCCTGGGCTCTGTTGCCGTAAGGGATCCGGGACTCGTCAAGGAAGCCTGTGCCAGATACGGCGACCGCATCGTCGTCGGGATTGATGCAAAGGATGGCATTGTTGCCGTTGACGGCTGGGGTGTCTCGGGCGATGTCGAAGCGGCTGCACTCGCCAGGGAAATGAAGAAGGCCGGTGTCAAGACCATCATCTACACGGACATCTCACGCGACGGCACGCTTTCTGGCGTCAACGTCGAGGCTACAGCGAAACTTGCACGCGAGAGCGGCGTCAATGTCGTCGCTTCGGGCGGCGTCAAGTCGCTCTCGGATATCGAAGCTTTGAAACCATATGAAAAAGACGGCATCGAGGGGGTCATCGTCGGCAAATCCATCTACATGGGGACGCTTGACCTCGCGCAGGCTATTGAAATCGCGGCAAAGGAGGACTAAAATATATGTATACAAAACGCATTATTCCTTGCCTGGATGTCAAGGATGGACGTGTCGTCAAGGGCACGAATTTCGTCGGGCTGCGCGACGCGGGCGACCCGGTGGAGCTGGCTGCCCGCTATGACGCAGAACGCGCCGATGAGCTTGTCTTCCTCGATATCACGGCATCAAGTGATGACCGCCAGACGATGGTGCAGGTCGCGCGTGACTGCGCATCTCAGGTATTCATCCCGTTCACGGTGGGCGGCGGCATCCGCACGGTCGAAGATATGCGCCGCATGCTCAAGGCCGGTGCCGACAAGACGTCACTCAATACGGCGGCAGTCAAGAATCCGTCGCTTTTGAGCGAAGGTGCCGAGCGTTTCGGACGCCAGTGCATGGTCCTTGCCGTCGATGCACGCCGCAGTGGCGATCACAAATGGGAAGTCTATGTCAACGGCGGCCGCACGCCGACAGGGCTCGACTGTCTTGAATGGGTCAAGAAAGCCGTCGCTCTTGGTGCCGGTGAGATCCTGCTGACGAGCATGGATGCCGATGGCACGAAGGACGGCTACGATATCGAGCTCACGCGGGCCGTGTCGGAAGCGGTCGATGTCCCCGTCATTGCCTCAGGCGGTGCCGGCAAGCTGGAGCATTTCTACGATGTGCTGACGCTCGGCAAGGCCGATGCCGTACTCGCGGCTTCCGTCTTCCATTACGGGCAGTTCACGGTACGCCAGGTCAAGGAATACTTGCAGTCCCGCGGAGTGGAGGTTCGATTCTGATGGAACAAATGCAAAACAACGTCGACATCTCGATGGTCAAATTTGACGAGAAAGGTCTTGTGCCTGCCATCGTGCAGGAGGAGAACGGTCAGGTACTCATGCTGGCCTACATGAACGAGGAGTCCCTCAAGAAAACGCTTGAGACCGGCTATACCTGGTTCTTCAGCCGCAGCCGCCAGCAGCTCTGGCAGAAGGGCGAGACTTCCGGCAACGTCCAGCGCGTGCGCGAGATTTCCTATGACTGCGATGGCGATACGCTGCTCGTGCGCGTACACCAGACGGGCGTGGCCTGTCATACGGGGACGTATACCTGCTTCTCCGGACGCAAGCTCACCGGAGAGGAGGAGAAAGGCGTTGCCGTCATCCCGCCGGAGAAAGAAGCCAACCTGGCAACGGTGATCTACGATCTCTACCACGTCATCCAGGACCGTCGCCTCAATCCCCTTGAAGGCTCTTATACGAACTACCTTTTCGAGAAAGGGCAGGATAAGATCCTCAAGAAAGTCGGCGAGGAGGCCGTCGAGACCATCATTGCTTCGAAGAATGATGTCCGCAAGGAAATCCTCTACGAGATGGGCGATCTCTGGTATCATTGCCTGGTATTGCTTGCTTATCACAATATCTCACCGGAGGAACTCTTTGCCGAACTCATGAGCCGCCGCAAGGGCGGCAGCTACCATAAATTCACGGGCAAGACGGGTGTCCGCCCGGATCTCTGAGGTGATGATGTTGGATCTTTCGCTTGAAGAACAGTTCATGGCCGCGACGACGCTGGCCAATTCCAGTGATGTGCCGGCCAAAGAAGGCGCCATGCCGCCGGCTCCCGAGAAATACGTGCCGCCGCAGAACGGCAGGAGCTTCGTGACCTTGCCCGAGCCGGATTTTTTCCCGGATGTCAATGTCAACTTCCTGGAGACCGTGGAGCTTCGTACCTCGATACGCCAGTATCAGCAGGATGAGCCGGTCGCTATCAAGGAACTCTCTTATCTGCTCTGGTGTACGCAGGGGGTCAAGATGGCGCTGCCTAGTGGCGGCAGCATGCGCAATGTGCCGTCCGCCGGCGCGCGCCATGCACTTGAGACGTATCTTTTCGTACAGCGTGTCGAAGGGCTGAAGCCGGGCTTTTACCGCTTCTTGCCCTTTGACCATGCCCTGCTGCCCTTGGCGTCAGTGGACAAAGAGGCTTTCCTTGCCGCTTTCCCGGGGCGCAGGATGGTCGAGAAGAGTGCCGTGACTTTCGTCTGGTCGGCCGTGCGCGACCGCATGACTTACCGTTACGGCCCGCGCGCCTACCGTTATATCTTCCTCGATGCCGGCCATGTCTGCGAGAACCTTTATCTTGCTGCACAGACGGTCAAGACGGGGGTCTGTGCTGTGGGATCGTTTGATGATGACGCACTCAATCGGGCGCTTCTGCTCGATGGCCGCGAAGAATTCGCCATCTATGGCGCGACGGTCGGCAAGCCTGTGCGCTGAGGTGACGGCATGAACGTATATTCACTTTACTTATTCGTGCTGATCGTACTCATCGGCGTGTTCGGCTTGGAGATGTACCATTCCCTGCGCCGGTCCTCGGTGGTCAATCGGCTGATCCGGACCTACAGCGATGACGTACACAGCCCGGAACTCCTGCCGGAGATCTACGCGTACTGCCAGTCGGACTGGAAGCTCCGGCGCATCATGAAGAAGTATGAGGCGACGCCGGAGGATTTCCAGAAAATCTATCACAAGCTCCTGATCTGGGGCAATTTTCGCAAGGGACGGCGCTTCGTACCGATTTCTTCGTTCTTCTACGTCTACACGCTCGAGTACCTGCTCCAGCACAAGAACGGCGATGCCAAGCAGCTGACGATGAAGTGCATGAACTTCTTCCATATCTGATATGGCACATAAAAACTCCAGTTGGGACTACCCAGCTGGAGTTTTTTAGTGGATATAAAAGCAGGGGATAACGCGGGGCTATCGCAAGCGGCTGTCTCCCGGATCCTGGATCTCACCGTTTGACGGCTTGATGCACGAGACGCATGACCTGTTCGACGGTCTGGCTCAGATTGGCTTCTGTCGTATCGCGGTCCATGGCCTCTGCTAGGGGCATCGGGGCATGGAGGATGGGGAAGTAAGCATCGATGCCATGTGCATTGACACGTGCTGCTTCACGCGTGGCTGAGCCGCAGAGGGCGACGGTCAGGCAGTCCGGCTGACAGGCCTTGGCAAGCTGTGCAACGCCTGCGGGGGCTTTGCCCATGGCCGTCTGCTGATCCATGCGTCCCTCTCCGGTGATCAGCACATCGGCATCCTGCAGAGCCCGGTCGATGCCGATGGCGGAGAGGATGAGGTCAACACCCGGCGTCAGCGTGCCGTGCAGGAATACGTGGAACGCGAAGCCCAGGCCTCCTGCCGCTCCGGCTCCCGGCAGCTCACGCCCTGTTGTGCCGGTAACGGCTTCCGCCAATCTGGCAAATCGGAGGATATCCTGATCCATGCGCTCGATGATGGCCTCCGTTGCTCCTTTCTGAGGCCCGAAAATGCGGGAACATCCCTCCGGCCCGCAAAGCGGATTCGTGACATCGCAGGCAATCTCGAAGGTGCAATCCTGCAGCCGGGCATCGGCAGCTCCGGTCTCGATGGCCTGGACTTCGGAGAGACTCCCGCCCAGGACACCTGCCGGAGTGCCGTCGGCCTTGAGGAAGCGGAAGCCCAGGGCCGTCAGCATGCCGAGTCCGCAATCGTTCGTCGCACTGCCCCCGATGCCGATGATGAAGTGGCGGCATCCCTGTTCCATCGCAGCGAGGATGAGTTCGCCGAGCCCGTAGGTCGTTGTATAGAGCGGGTTGCGTTTTTCAGGCGGCACGAGCGTCAAGCCGGAAGCATCGGCCATCTCGATGATGGCGGTCTTGGTGGCGGGCAGGAAGCCGTAGCGGCTCTTGACGGGCGTTCCCAGAGGCCCTGTGACCGTGACCTCCACGATCTTGCCGTGCAGTCCCTGCGTCATGGCATCGACCGTGCCTTCGCCGCCGTCGGCGAGCGGGAACACCACTGTAGTATCTTCGGGATAGACGGAGCGGATCGCCTGCTGCAGGACCTTGCCGGCCTCCATGGATGAGATGCAGCCCTTGAATGAATCAATGGCAATGACTGTCTTCATTTCTAGCAGCGCTCCTTTCAAAAAAATCAATCAGCAATCAGGCTGTATACAGGCTGGCAGCCTTTGCTCAGAGCAGGACCAGCGAAGCGAGGAAGATGGCGATCATGGAGACGATGCCGACGACGAGCGTCATCATGGTCTGCGTGCGATAACCATCCTGCGGATCCATGCCCGTGAAATTCGTGACGACCCAGAAATAGCTGTCGTTGGCATGCGATACCGTCATGGCGCCGGCACCGATTGCCATGACCGTGAGCAGCGCGGCCATTTCCGTATTGAGCCCGAGTGCCGTCATCATCGAAGCCGAATCGGAGAACATGCCCATGATGCCGGCTGTCGTTGTGATGGCGACGGTCGAAGAACCCTGGGCTGTCTTGAGGATCGCCGAGATGAGGAACGGGAAGAAAATGCCGACACTGGCCAAGAAGTCTGCATTGGCTTTCATGAATTCGACGAAACCGGCTGCCGTGATGACTTTGCCGAGTACGCCGCCCGCTGCGGTAATGAAGAGGATGGGGCCGACGGTCTTCATCGTTTCATCCGTGACATTGTAAAAATCTTTCATCTTGTCCGTGGCGGCGAGCAGATAGACGGCGAAGAAAAGACCTACCGTCAAGGCGATGATCGGCGTGCCGAGGAATTTGAGACCCGTGGCCATGACTCCTTTCATGCCGGCCATCGTGACGATGGAGCCGAGTGCCATGAGCAGGATGGGGACGACAATCGGGGCAAACGAAGCTGCTGCACCTGGCAGCTTGCCGAAACTCTTGACGAGTTCATCGTAATCTTGGGCGGCAGCAGGCTCTTCTTCTCCCGTTTCCTTGACGGGGATGTTCTTCTTGGCGATGTGCAGCGAGAAGAGGTAGGTGGCGATGAGGGCCGGGATGGAAGCCACGATACCGACGAGGATGACGGCTGCCAGGTTGTCAGCGACACCGAGTGAGCCGGCGGCGGCAATCGGACCCGGCGTCGGCGGGATGAACACGTGTGCCGTGTAGAGACCGCCGGAGAGTGCCACGGCCATGCCGACCGGGCTGATGCCCTTTATCTTCCGGCAGATGGCCTTGCGGATCGGGTTCAGGATGACGAAGCCGCTGTCGCAGAATACCGGGATGGAAACGATCCAGCCCATGAGCATCATTGCGAGCTGGGGATGTTTTTCCCCGACGCAGCGGATGACGACATCCGCCAGCCGGATGGCTGCACCGGTGCGTTCAAGGATCAGGCCAATCAGGGCGCCGAGGATGATGACGATGCCGATGCTGGCAAACGTACCGGAGAATCCGGCACCGATGATGCCCGGGATCTTGGCGAGCGGCAGCCCGACGACGATAGCCAGGAGCAGCGAGGTACCCATCAGGGAGAGGAAGGGGTGGATCTTCCATTTCGAGATGGCTACGATCATCAGCACGATGGCCAGGAAGAATGTGATCAAGAGTGGAATACCTGTCATGATAAGACCTCCTTCAACAGCATACCTGCATGGCAGTACAGTAATTAATATTTCAAATAATATAATTACTTTTGTAAATAGTATAGCATGCAGGATTGCGAGAGGATATGGTACACATACTATATAAATATATCAATACATGTATCTCATACCATTGCACAGGAAAATGAGGGTCAGGCATTCTTTCTTTTGCATGTGTTGCGTACGTGATTGTGTATGTGATATGGTCATTCGGTCTTTCCATGCGCCTGTGAGGCAAAGCCGGCCAGGTGGATGTCCTGATAGAAATACAGGACAACGTAAAAGACAGCACTGGAACGCAGAGAGCGGGGGTCATAACCGGTGCGTGCGGCAATCTTCCGCAAATGCTGCTGCAGGGTGTTCTTGTGGATGTATAGTGCATCAGCCGTCTTCGTGATGGAGCCGTCGTGTTCGAAGAAGCACTCCAGCGTCTGGATGGCCTCATCGAGTTCCGGCGGCGTGTAGTCGTGGAATATTTTCTGTACGTATTCGCGTTTGGCTGCCAGCGGGATGAGGTCGGCAAAAATCTCCATATTGATCTCATCGTAGCTCTTGATGCGGACGTTGCCTTTGCGGTGACAGGAATACAGGGCTTTTTGCGCCTGGTCGAAGGAGAGACGCAAGCCCGTATTGTCCCTGGCCGGTGCATCGAGTCCGAAGCAGAGTCTTGCACCGTGATTTTGCGCAAAGGTGAGGAGTTTTCCGGCAAAGGCCCGGAGTTCTGCCTGCGGGCGGATCGTGGTCACGAAAATCAGCATCTGGCTGGTCGGCACGCTCCGGCAGCCGGCATCGAGACGCTGGGCTTCCATGCTGAGCAAGGAGAAAATGTCGCTGTGATTCTCCGCAGCAGCCGACTGCACGAAATCCGCCACGACGATGCGGCGCGGCAGGGTCAGGTCGATGCCGAGCAGTCGGCCATGCTCAATCTGCTTCTTGGTCAGGAAGGTCTCGCTGTGGGCCAGCAGTTCGCGCAGGAAAAGCTGGCGCTGGTACGTCTGGTGATTCTGCAGGCGCTGGTATTCCTGTTCGTGTACGAGCAGTTCCGTCATCTTGCGGATGACGTTGGCGAGCGGCAGGATCGTCTCGTAGGGTCCCGTGATGCCCAGCACCCCGATGGGCTCGCCTTCGACCTGCAGCATGAAATTGGTGCCGGGACGTGCGCCGGGGTATTCGTTGTCCCGGTAGATGCGCAGCTCATCGAGCCCATCCTGGATGATGCGCGCCGCGCCGCCATGGAATGTCTGCACACGCTCCGGGTCTGTGCTGGCGATGATGAGCCCTTCTTTGTTCATGAGATTGATTTTCTGCGGCAGGACCTTGTTGATTTCTTGTACGATGGCCTGTGCCTGTTGTTCTTGGAGTTCCATATTCCCTGTCCTTCCTCTGGCTTTGTGTAGTTACTTTTCGCGAAGCAGCAAGAAAATCCTGCCGCTCATGGCGTTTTCTGCCATTAAGATCATTCCTGCCAGTTCTCAAGAAAAGATGACAAAAAAGATATTGACAGATGCGCTTCATCCGGTTATAATAATATTCGTTGGTTGCGAGGGCAGCCAAGAACAGAACAGAACGATGACTCACTAGCTCAACTGGCAGAGCAACTGACTCTTAATCAGTAGGTTCACGGTTCGATTCCGTGGTGGGTCACCATGACTCACTAGCTCAACTGGCAGAGCAACTGACTCTTAATCAGTAGGTTCACGGTTCGATTC
>JAQYBD010000007.1 GCA_029338835.1 Selenomonadaceae bacterium
GAGCAGCGAGTAGTAGATCTGGATGTCCTTCTTGCTGCGCCAACTGTACGGACGGTAGTCGATATCGAAGATGACGCGCGTGCCATGTTTCTTGGCGTACTGGACAGCCAGCAGGCATGCCTCGCGCGACGGGCTCTTCGAAAGGGCCGTGCCGGAGACGATCAAGATCTTGCTGTCGGCGATGTACTGCTCATCGACATCTTCCGGCGCAATCTCGAGGTCTGCAACCTGGTCGCGGTACATCAGGATGCTCGACTCCGTCGGGCTCTTGATCTCCGTGAACGTCAGGCCCATGCGCTCGCCGTTCTTGGCACGCGTCATCTGAGACGTGTCGATGCCGCGCTCATTGAAGTAATTGAGGACAAAGTCGCCGAACTGGTCGTCGGATACACAGCCGATGAAGCCGACGTTCTTGCCCAGTTTGTTGATGCCGACAGCCATGTTGCCCGGCGAACCGCCGAGGTACATGGAGAAGGTCTTGACCTTGTCCAGCGTGCGGTTCAGTTCATTCGGATTGAAGTCCAGCGTGACGCGGCCGATCAGGACGACATCGCGTTTTTTATTTTCATCAAAGCTAATGAGTGCCATTTCTTTATCCTCCTCATGCCTTCTGTTCGAGACCGAAGATGTGCATGTGTTTCTTGACGTTCTCGCAGGTACCCTGTACGATGGCATCGCTGAAATCGAAGTACTTTGCCTGCGGGTTCGCTGCGGCGACTTCCTTGATCTTCGCAGCCGAGGCATCGTACGACGCCGTGGCGATGTTGATCTTCTGGATGCCGTTGGCAAGACAATTCTTGAAGTCCTCTTCCGTCAGGCCCGTGCCGCCGTGCAGGACAAGCGGCGTCTTGACGGCTGCATGGATTTCCTTGAGGCGATCGATGCGGAGCTTCGGCGTCTCCTTGTAGTTGCCATGCGCCGTGCCGATTGCGACGGCCATCGCATCGATGCCGGATTCCTCGGCAAAGCGCTTGGCTTCCTCGACGCTCGTGACGAGGACATCCACGCTCTTGTAGTCGCCTTCCGCGCCGCCGACGCGGCCAATCTCACCTTCGACATCAGCGCCGTAGCGCTTCGCGAGCTTGACGACTTCCTGCGTGCGGGCGATGTTCTCATCGAGCGGATATTTCGAACCGTCGAACATGACGGACGTGAAGCCGAGGTCGAGCGCGAGCTTGATCGTCTCCATCGTGCTGCCGTGGTCGAGATGAACGGCCGTCGGCATCGAGCATTTCTTGGCGGCCGCGATCATCACAGGGCCAAGCAGGTCGAGCGGCGAGTAGCGCAGGCGGCCTTCGGCGATCTGCAGGATCAGCGGGGCCTGAAGCTCTTCCGCTGCCTTGATGGCTCCCATGGCCATCTCCATATCCGAGACATTAAACGCGCCGATCGCGTATGTGTTGTCCGGCTTGCTTATGAGGTCTGTCAAATGTACGAGTGGCATGACCACCCCTCCTATTCTATCGTGCGAATTCCCAGCTTATCAGAAGAGTTCCTTGTAGATCTCGATGAGCTGTTCCTTCGTCGGGATGCGCATCGTGTTCTGCGGGCTGCCGCTCTCGAGCGCATCGGAAGCCATCTTGTCGAGCTGAGCGAGGAAGTCTTCCTTCTTGAAGCCGCGCTGCTCGAGCAGGGACTCTGCCGACGGGATGCCGACTTCCTTGCAGAAGCGCGTGACCTCTGCGACGAATGCTTCAGCTGCATCATGATCCGGCGTAGCATCGTCTGCGACGCCCATGGCGCGGGCGATCGTGGCGAAGCGCGCCGTGTTCTCCTCAATGGCGAACTTCATGCAAGCCGGCAGCAGGATGGCGTTCGAGACGCCATGTGCGATGTGGAACAGAGCGCCGATTGGACGGCTCATGCCATGGACAATCGTGACTGAGGCGTTGTTGAAGGCGATGCCGGCTTCCGTCGCTGCGATGCTCATCTGCAGGCGGGCTTCGACGTTCTTGCCGTCCTTATAGCAGATAGGCAGGTTCTTGTGGATCTTCTTGATGGCCGAGAGTGCGAACGTATC
>JAQYBD010000008.1 GCA_029338835.1 Selenomonadaceae bacterium
GCACTGACGGAACAGTACGTCTGCCAGCAGCTGCTCTCTGACTCATCCTGTGAGCCGTATTACTACACCTCTGAGAGTGGCAGATACGAGATCGACTTCATGATCCAGCAAAGCGGCAGTGTCATCCCCGTTGAAGTGAAAGCAGAGCGCAACGTCCATGCCAAGAGCCTGCGCGCATACTACAGCAAATACCATCCCGAGAAAACCATCCGGTTGTCCATGAACGATTACCGCCAAGACGAGTGGGTCGAGAACATTCCGCTCTTCGCCGTGCACGCATTCTTTTGAGCGTTTCACGTGAAACATCGCCCTCTTTTTTCACACAAACATTTCGTGACAATCTTGTCCGCAAGGTGCGGCGCGGGAAGTTCTCTTGCACAGACAAAAATCCCGGCGCATGAGCAGTACGCCGGGATTTTTGCTGTGTATTATATCTTAGGAGAGCTTTGCGCTTCTGGGAAGAAGCTGCTAACGAAAGCCTATAGATAATATAGCATACATGAGAATAAATATCAATAACGATTTGAGATTTTTTTAGGAGAAATGCCCGGATCCTGAACATGCAAAAGGCTGCCGGACTTGCGGCAGCCTTTGCTGTGTGTGGAAAAGCAGGATAGGAGAGTGGTAGGCCGAGGAGCGGCAGCGTGTTATTTCTGCGAGTAGAAGCCGGATGGCTGTCCCGAGAGATTGATGAGGATGTTCTTCATCTGCGTGTAGTGCTCGAGGATGACTTTGTGCGTCTCACGGCCGATACCGGACTGCTTGTAGCCGCCAAACGGCGAGCCTTCGGGGATCTGGTTGTAGGTGTTGACCCAGACGCGGCCCGTCTCGATGGCATTGGCGACACGGAAGGCACGGTTGATATCCTGTGTCCAGACAGCGCCGCCAAGGCCGTAATCGCTGTCATTGGCCATCTTGACTACTTCTTCTTCTGTCTTGAATTTGATGACAACGGCAACAGGCCCGAAGATCTCTTCGCGGGCAACGCGCATATCATTCGTAGCATCTGTGATGAGTGTCGGTTTCATGAAGATGCCGTTCTTGAGTTCACCGTCAGTTGCTTGCTCACCGCCGCAGGCAATGGTCGCACCTTCTTTTTTAGCGAGTTCGACGTAGGAAAGGACTTTATCGAGCTGAGATTTATAGATTGTCGCACCGAGCTGCGTGTCTTCCTTCCACGGCAGGCCAATCTTGACTTTGTTGAAGCGGTTGACGAGCTCTGCTACAAATTCGTCATAGATATCCTCCTGGACGAAGATGCGCGAACCAGCGCAGCAGACCTGTCCCTGATTGAAGAGGATGCCGAGCTGGGCACCATCATAAGCCTGTTCGAGGTTGCAGTCCGAAAAGAAGATATTCGCGGATTTGCCGCCGAGTTCCAGCGTGGCCGGAATGAGTTTTTCGGCCGCAGCTTGGGCAACGGAAAGACCGACTTCTGTTGAGCCTGTGAATGCCAGTTTGCAGAAACCCTTGTGGTCGAGCATGTACTGACCGGCTTTTGAGCCTGCGCCCGTGATGACGTTGAAGACTCCTGGCGGCAGGACGTCCTTGATGAGATCGGCAAAGTACAGCACGGAAAGGGAGGTCGTCTTTGACGGCTTCAGGACCGTGCAGCAGCCGCTTGCGAGTACTGGTGCGAGTTTCCATGCTGCCATGAGGAACGGGAAGTTCCACGGTACAATCTGGCCGACAACGCCAATCGGTTCACGCAGGATGATGCTCATGGTCGTATTATCGAGCATCGTGGCGGAGCCTTCCTCGGCGAGGATGCAGCCGGCAAAGTAACGGAAATGAGCAGCGGAAAGCGGCACATCGATATTTCTTGTCTCGCGGATGGGCTTGCCGTTGTCGAGCGTCTCGATGAGAGCAAGCTCATCCGTATGCGCATCGATGATGTCGGCAATCTTGTTGAGAAGGGTGGCACGTTCCTTGACCGTGGTATTCTTCCACGTAGCAAAGGCTTTCCAGGCTGCATCTACGGCAGCATCGACATCCTGCGGCGTGGCTTCTGCGCAGCTGGCAAGCTTGTCACCCGTCGCAGGGCAAAAAGCGTCGAATGTCTTGCCATCGGCTGACGGATGCCAAGAACCGTCGATGAAAAGGCCATACTGGCGGTTCAGTTTCGTATCTGGAATCATGTGAATCCCTCCTATATATCTGGATTGAAAGGTAAATCTTCTTTATGTAAAAGCTCTTGGCTTTACATGCATTACGACGCTTGTTTCTCTGCTCCGGCATCTTTTGCTTCCGGAGCATTTTTTATGGATTCAGGCAGGCCTTGCAATTCAGGACGAGTGATCAGGCGGCCAAGACGTGTCCCCGAAAGATAATTGAAAATCCATTTGAACGTGACGGAGACATTGGCATGGAACCCTGCTTTCGTGAGCAGATGGATCCAGAGCCAGGCCGACCAGGCGAGAAAGCCGCGGCCGCGCAGAGGGCCTGCTTCCATGACGGCTTCACTGTTGCCGATGATGGCCATGACGCCTTTGCTCTTGTAATGGAGATGTTCCATCTCTTCCCCGCGTACATCATGCAGGATGTTCTTGGCGGCGAGTTCTCCTTCAGCCAGTGCCACGGGGGCAAGCGTCGGCAGAGGATGCTGTTCCCCGGGCGGCGTGTAGCTTGAGCAGTCCCCGACAGCAAAGATATCCTGCATGCCTGGGACACGGATCGCGGCATCGATGAGCAGGCGTTTGCCGCGGTCTTTTTCGCAGGCAAAGCTGCTGAGACAGTCCGCAGGGCGTACGCCTGCCGACCAGACAACCGTTTTCGTCTTGAGCATGGAGCATGACGCATCTTTTGGAGCGTTCATCGGACGGTAGAAAAGCGTCTCTCCATCGTAGCCCGTCACGAGCATGGAACACTGTACGTCAATGCGTTTTTTCTGCAGGACCTTGAGCGTCTCTGCGCGGAGCTTTTCGGACATCATGCCGAGTACGCATGGATCGGCGCCAATCAGATGGATGTTGACTTCATCAAAGTCAATATGGTGGAACTCTTTTTGCAGGACATCGTAAACGAGTTCGGATACACCGCCTGCACCCTCGACACCGATTGGCCCAGCGCCGACAAAGACAAAGGTCAGCAGAGCCTTGCGCTTTTCAGGGTCTGTTTCAGCAGAAGCTTCTTCAAAGACGCTTAAAAGATGGCTGCGGATGCGGATCGCGTCTTGCAGGGTCTTCAATGGGAATGCGTTGCGCTCTACTTCTTCGTTGCCAAAGAAATTTGGCGTCGAGCCAAGAGCGATGATGAGATAGTCGTAGGGAATATTCCCGTGACTCGTCTTGACGATCTTTTCTTTGGGCTGGATGCCGTAGACCTCTGCTAAAAGGAAATCAACGTTATTTGCTTTTTTGAAGAATCCACGAATGGGGTAGACGACCTCATCCGTTGAGAGCATCGATGTCGCTACCTGATAAAGGAGCGGTTGGAAGACCTGGTAGTTGTTGTGATCGATGATCAGTACATCCAACGGCTGATTGGCCAGTTGCTGCGCTGCTTTGATGCCGCCGATACCCCCACCGAGGATGACGACACGCGGCCGTTCTTTCATGTCCGATCCCGCCTTTCCAGTCAAGGACGAAGGGAATATGCTTGTGTAGCGGAAACCGCCAAAACGTCTGTGTGACGTTTATCACATTTTGATATTCACTTCATTTTAATATATATTATCATTTAGTCATATTATACACTTATTTTTCAGAAATATAAAATACTAAAAATTTATGATATATATAACACGTTCATATTCTTTATTGCACAAAAAAAAGGCCCTAGGGGTGTGACACCCTAGAGCTACGGAATCAGATGCTATGCCTTAGAGAGATGCGGTCTGTGTCAAGCTTTTCTCGTTCAATGCATTTTTATGGTACACGTTTCTTGATGATTGCTTCGCGCATTTTTTGCATATTCTTTTCGTACAAATCTGGAATGCGCATGGCAAGACGCATATACAATACATCGGAAATAGCCATGTGGATCAAGCGGGAAGATATTGCTTCACTACAGAAGCGCACTTCGCGCCCCATTCCGGATAAGACGATATCGGCAAGCTCGGCCAGCGGAGAATGGATATAGCTGGTGATGGCAATCAGAGAAGCCCCGTTTTTTTTGGCGATTTTTACGCTGTCCAGCAATTCGCGTGTTGTGCCACGATGGGAGACAGCAATGACTACATCATTCTGTTTGGCTAACGCAGCTGTGGTAAATTGCATATGTGCATCTTCGTATGCATGGATTGAAAGGCCAAAACGCAAGAAGCGCGTTTCAATGTCCTGACAAACTGTGGCGGAGTTGCCGAAGCCGAATACAAGGATTTGTCTGGCCTTTAGTAGCAGGTCTGCCGATTGGTCGATTGCTTGGAAATCAAGGAGTTTTAATGTGTCTTGGAGCCCGTCTGAGATATTTTTAAAAATACGTGTGGCTATGGTCTGTGTCGTATCTTCTGCAATCAGTGCGGGAAAAACAACACCTTCTGATTGTGCCATATCCGAGGCAAGTGCGATTTTTAGACTCTGCAGGCCAGAAAAACCCAGTTTTTTACAAAACCGAGATACGGAGATCTCGGAACTCTTCGTATGACTTGCCAGCTCGGCAATCGTTTCTGTCATGATCTCTTTATCATGTGTGATAATGTAATCAACGATTCTCTTTTCCGTGCGAGTCATTGTTTTATATGCACTACGGAATAAAGGAAAGCGGGAGAGCCTATCCATGAGGAACCTTCTTTCTGTGTATGCTTGGTTGTTTCTATTAGTATAACATAGGCATTTACTTGCAATAAATGATATAAGTATATCATTTTTTTAAAAAATAAATGATATACTTATTGCAAATAAAGAAGCGACATGCTATAATCTCTATATCAAATCGTTGACGATCATGAATTTTCAAAATATGAAAGGAAGGGACTGTTATGGCAAGTCAAAATTTCTCACCTGAAGTGATACGGAAATTCAATCGCTTTAAAATGGAATCGCTGTTAGGTGTTTTTATTGGCTATATGGCTTATTACATCGTACGCAATAACTTTATTTTTTCTACCCCGTATTTAAAGGAAGAATTATCGCTCAGTGCAACACAGATCGGTCTGCTCTCCAGTGCAATGCTGATTACATATGGCTGCAGCAAAGGCTTTATGAGTGTCTTAGCAGATAAATCCAATCCTCGTTATTTTATGGCAACCGGTCTGTTGTTATGTATTTTGGTGAATTTATGCATGGGATTTACAACCAGTTTTTATCTTTTTGTGGGGCTGGTTGTTTTATTGGGGCTCTGCCAGGGAATGGGCGTAGGTCCATCGATTATCACGGTCGGTCATTGGTTTTCGCGCACAGAGCGCGGCAGAGCCAGCACGATGTGGAATGTTTCTCATAATGTTGGCGGCGGCTTGGTAGCACCCGTTGTCGGTGCAGCGATGAACTTTTTAGGTACAGAACACTGGCGTATTGCAGCATATATTGTTCCAGGCCTCGTCGCATTTATAGCAGTATTGCTGGTTCTGAAACTGGTTAAGCGCCGGCCGGCAGAGGAAGGCCTGCCTACAGTGGAAGAAATTTCCCATGAGGCTTCTGTAACGGAACGAGTACTGAAAAAAACACAGGAACGTCCGAAAGATATGTCCGCTTGGGAGATTTTTTACAAGTATGTCTTTAAGAATGAAAATTCCTGGTACCTTGTTTTAATTGATATCTTTACCTATATGGTACGGTTTGGCATGATTACATGGATTCCCTTATATCTTTTGACGGTAAAAGGCTTGACTAAAGGAGAAATGGGCGTTTCATTTATGCTGTTTGAGTGGGCGGCCATTCCTTCCACGCTGATTGCAGGATGGCTGGTTGATAAATATTTCAAGGGAAAAGTCATGCTGTTGCCGTTTATGTGCCTGATTGTGGTTTTTGGTTGTGTGTTCGGGTATATGCAGTCGGATTCTGTTTTTGCCATTACTGTTTTTGCAACGATTACGGGATGCCTGATTTATATTCCACAGTCCATGGTCGCTGTTCAAGCCATGGAAGTCATTCCCAGCTTTGCTTTGGGCTCTGCAGTAGGATTGCGCGGTTTTATGAGCTATCTGGTCGGTACTTCGATGGGGACAACACTCTTTGGTTTTGTCGTAGACCGTTTTGGTTGGGATAGTGGTTTTTATCTGATCATGGGCGGTGCGCTCTGCTGCATGACTTTTTGCTACCTTTCTCATCGTGGTGTGCAGAAAATTTATGGTACAGGGAAGGAAATGGCGTGATTGCCATGAATTATTCATACAGGTAGAAGGATACGGATTTTCGAGAAAGGGTTATTGATATGCAGGAATATGATATTGGTATTTTGGGGATGGGTGTTATGGGCAGTAATCTTGCCTTGAATATAGCAGATCATGGCTTCCAGGCTGCTGTATATAATATTACGCCGGATCTGACACAAAAGATGATAGAGATGCATCCCCACAAAAATATAAAAGGATTTTTTGATCTGTCTGCTTTTGTGGCATCACTGGCACGTCCTCGCAAAATACTCATGATGATTCCTGCTGGCAAACCGGTGGATGATGTGATTGAGAGTTTATCTGGCCTGCTGGAGCAGGGCGATTGCTTGATTGATGGCGGGAATTCTTATTTCAAGGATACCATTCGCCGGGAACGTACATTAAAGCGTTTGGGGATTCATTATTTTGGCATGGGCGTGTCAGGTGGGGAAACTGGTGCAAGAAAAGGACCTGCCTTGATGCCAGGCGGCAATAAAGACGCTTATGAAGAAATCCGACCCATTGTTGAAGCGATTGCGGCGCGTGCTGCAGATGGGAAATCGTGCTGCCGTTATATCGGTGCGGACGGGGCGGGCCATTATGTGAAGATGGTACACAATGGCATTGAATACGCTGATATGCAGCTGATTGCCGAATCTTACCTTTTATTGAAATATCTTGGGAAAAAAACGAACGAAGAGCTTTCGGATATTTATCGTGCCTGGAATGAAGGAGAGCTGAACAGCTTCTTGATCCGTATCACGGCAGATATTTTCCGAGAGCGGGAACAGGAAGGATTTTTGATCGATAAGATTGTTGACAGTGCCGGACAGAAGGGAACCGGACGCTGGACCAGTGTGGAAGCATTGGAGGAAGGCGTCAACACATCGATCATCACCGCTGCCTGCAATGCGCGCGTCATAAGCAACCTGTTGACGGAACGGGAACGGTATGCAAAAAAAATACAGGCACCTGTGATGCCTGTACCGGAAGATGATTTTGTGGAAGATGTCCAACGCAGTCTGTATACGGCTAAGATCATTGCCTATACACAGGGTTTTTCCCTGTATCGGTCGGCAGGGAAATGGTATCATTGGGATCTTGACCTTGGCGGAATTGCTTCTCTTTTCCGTGGTGGATGCATTATTCAGGCCCGCTTCTTGGATAAGATCACAGAAGCGTATCGAAAGAATCCGGATCTAGAAGCACTCATGGAGGATTCTTTCTTTTTAGAGAAAATCAATGATAACTTGCAGAGTTTGCGCCGGGTGGTGTCTCTGGCTGCATCAAGCGGCTTGCCAGTTCCAGCGATGATGAATGCCCTTGCTTTCATCGATGCCAGCAGGAGTCAGTCTCTAGGGGCTAATCTCATCCAGGCACAGCGTGACTATTTCGGCGCGCATACCTTCTGCCGTGTAGATCGGGAAGGTACATTCCATCATGAATGGCAGCATCATGATGGATCTGTCCAGCACGATGGATGATATAGAGAATGGTTTTTTCAGTATAGACAAAAATCCCGGCGCATGAGCAGTACGCCGGGATTTTTGCTGTGTATTATATCTTAGGAGAGCTTTGCGCCTCGTACTGAGGTGCTAACGAAAGCCTATAGATAATATAGCATATATGAGAATGAATATCAATATATAAATAAATATTTTTTGTAAAACAAAAGCCGCCCCGGTTCTGCTCAACCGGGGCGGCTATCACGAAATATCGTTAGCAGGGAAAACTCTCCTTGGCATTATTCTAGCACAGGGCAGCAGCCCTGGCCTGTGACTGAGTTCCAGAATGGAGAGGATCTCATCATTGATGATATCTTAATGATGG
Organism: Selenomonadaceae bacterium; assembly: GCA_029338835.1. Classification (GTDB taxonomy): domain Bacteria; phylum Bacillota; class Negativicutes; order Selenomonadales; family Selenomonadaceae; genus Mitsuokella. The sequence goes on from JAQYBD010000008.1 coordinate 8,081, forward strand.
AACAGGCGGATATGCGTCATGGCCATTGTCATGTTGTATTTGTCGGCTGTCTCGATGACATTGTCATCACGGATGGAGCCGCCCGTCTGGGCGACGTAGGTCACGCCGCTCTTGTGGGCGCGCTCGATGTTGTCGCCGAACGGGAAGAAGGCGTCGGAGCCGAGAGAGACGCCGGTCTCCTTCTGGAGCCAGGCTTTTTTCTCCTCACGCGTGAAGACTGGGGGTTTTTCGGTGAAGACTCGCTTCCAGTCATCTGTTTCGAGCAGGTCTTCCCATTCCTCACCGATGTAGACATCGATGGCATTGTCGCGGTCCGGGCGGCGGACTTCCGGTTTGAAGGGGAGATCCAAGACCTGTGGGCTCTGGCGCAGGAACCAGTTGTCAGCCTTTGTGCCGGCGAGACGCGTGCAGTGGACGCGGCTCTGCTGGCCAGCGCCGATGCCGATGGCCTGGCCGTCTTTCGTGTAGCAGACGGAGTTGGATTGCGTGTACTTCAGCGTGATCAAAGCAATCAACAGGTCGCGTTTGGCGTTCTCCGGCAGGTCGTGATTCTTCGTCACGATATCCTTGAGGCAATCCTCCGTGATGGCGACGTTATTGCGTTTCTGTTCGAACGTGACGCCAAAGACCTGCTTGCGCTCGAGTTCTTCCGGCTGATAAGCGGGATCCATCTGCAAGATCAGGTAGGTACCCTTGCGTTTCGACTTGAGGATTTCGAGAGCTTCCGGCGAATACGACGGTGCGATGATGCCGTCAGATACCTCACGCTTGAGGAACGAAGCCGTCTGGGCATCACATTCGTCAGACAGGGCAACGAAGTCACCGTAGGAACTCATGCGGTCTGCACCGCGCGCACGGATGTAAGCCGTGGCAATCGGGGAGAGTTCCACGCCCTCGACAAAATATACTTTTTCGAGGACAGGGGAGAGAGGAACAGCGACGGCAGCGCCGGCCGGGCTGACGTGCTTGAAAGAAGCGGCAGCCGGCAGGCCCGTAGCTTCGCGCAGCTCGCGGACAAGCTGCCAGCTGTTCATGGCATCGAGCAGATTGATGTAGCCAGGACGGCCGTTGAGGACCTCGAAAGGCAGTTCCCCTTTTTCCATGAAAACGCGGGCCGGTTTCTGGTTCGGGTTGCATCCGTATTTGAGTTCCAGTTCTTTCATTTTCGTCTTTGCTCCTTTTTCACATATAAAAAAGCCGACACAAATCCAGGCTCTGCCCAGACGGTCGGCTCTTCTTCCCTGTGCTCCCTGTGGTCATCCACTTCCGTCAGTTGCACAGCATCTAATTAAAATCTATCATCCTGCTGGAAATTTGTCAAGGTCTGTGCTGGTCCGAAAAAATAACCTTCATCCCTGTTTTCCCATGGCTTTTTATGGTATTATTAGGTGTAGTCAAGTGTCATACGATGACTTTCCAAGCGTCAATATGCTAGATATTCTCAATACAAGGGGGACTTCCATTATGTTGAAAAGCATTGCAGTCATGACCAGTGGCGGCGACAGCCCAGGAATGAATGCGGCAGCACGCGCTGTAGTCCGTACTGCTTTATATGAAGGTGTCAAGGTCTGGGGAATCCGTGGCGGCTATCACGGTCTGCTCGAACAGGATATGTTTGAGATGCAGTCCAAGGACGTCAGCGATATCATCCAGCGTGGTGGTACCTTCCTGGGGACGGCGCGCTGCAAGCGCTGGAAGACCCCAGAAGGCCGCATGATGGGTTACCAGCATTTGAAGGACCGCGGCATTGAAGGCCTTTGCGTCATCGGCGGTGATGGTTCTCTGCGCGGCGCTTCGCTGCTCTCGAAGGAGACGGGGATCCCTATCGTTGGCCTGCCGGGTACGATAGACAACGATGTCTGGGGTTCCGATTATACGATTGGCTGCGATACGGCTGCCAATACGATCATCGATGCCATCAATAAGCTGCGTGATACGGCTTCAGCTCATCGCCGTGTCATCGTCCTCGAGGTCATGGGACGCAACTGCGGCTGGCTCGCACTTGTTTCGGGCATCTCGGGCGGCGCTGAGTACATCCTGGTCCCGGAAGAAGAATATGATCTCGATGCCATCTGCAACGACATGAAGGAAGCTTACAAGAAGGGCAAGCGTTATATCCTCGTCGTCGTGGCAGAAGGTGCCGGCAGCGGCCAGGAAATCGGCAAGTACATTGCCGAGAAGACGCAGCTTGACACGCGCGTATCGGTACTCGGACACATCCAGCGTGGGGGAGCTCCGTCGGTCATCGACCGTGTACGTGCCAGCCAGCTTGGCGAGCAGGCTGCACTCGCGCTGATTTCCGGCTTGTCGGATATCGTATTCGGCTACAGCAAGGGGCGTGTCGTTTCGATTGACCTGCACGATGCCGTCAACAACAAGAAGGTTCTTGATCCGGACTATCTGCATCTCGCAAAGGTCCTGTTCTGATTGCAAGATTTTGCATAACGAAAGAGAAGCTCGCTTCCCATCCGTTCATGGATGAGGAAGCGGGCTTCTTTTTTATGATGCGACAATACCGAGATGCGGCGGGAGAGCCGCGCAACACTTCGCTTCGTTTTTGCCCAGCCCTCCCGCCGAAGGTTACGATATCCGTATCTTGAATGAGTATGATTTATTCTGCTCCAACCATCTGTTTAGCGAGTTTGACTGCTTTGACGCCATCGGCTGCGTAGGCGTCGGCACCGCAGGCATCGGCATAGTCCTGGGTGACTGCAGCGCCTCCAATCATGACTCTTGCCTTGACGTTTTCCTCACGGAGTTTGGCGATGACCTTGTCAATCTGCGGCATCGTGGTCGTCATCAGGGCAGCGAGACCGACGATATCGGCCTGGTGTTCTTTGGCTGCCCGTACGATGGTATCGGCATCGACATCCTTGCCGAGGTCGATGACCTTGAAGCCGGAGTTGGCGAGCAGGGCTCCCGTGATGTTCTTGCCGAGGTCGTGTACGTCGCCCTTGACCGTGGCGATGACGAAGGTTCCTTTGTCTGCATTGGCACTGGCCGGGATGAGTTCTTTGAGCTTGTCGAATGCGGCGCGCATGGTTTCTGCAGAAAGCAGGACCTGTGGCAGGAACATGCGGCCGGAGCCGAAATCTTCGCCAATCTCAGTCATGGCGGCCGTCAGGCCATTCTCGGTGATTTCATTGCCGGTCTTGCCTTCCTGGAGTGCCTGGATGACCAGTCCGACGATGATATCTTTTTCGCCTTCGATGACGGCTTGCTTGATGGCGTCCAGTATTGGCAAGTCTGTGGTTTTCATGACAGCTGCTTTCCTGGGAACAGCGAGGTTGCTCTCATCCTGGCTGAAGGCCAGGCCGCAAGGGTCGTCGCCAAGCAGGGCTGCGCTGGCCTTGAGGGCTTTCTGCATGGATTCGTCGTAAGGGTTCATGATGGGCGCATCGAGACCGGCGGCGAGGCACATGGCAAAGAAGGTGCTGTTGATGAGCGGGCGGTTCGGCAGGCCAAAGGAGATATTGGAAAGACCCATGGTGGCCGGGTAGCCGAGATGCTGGCGATAGAGCTGCAGGGTACGCAGGACCTCGCGGCAGGCATCTTTGTCGGCAGATACGGTCATGACCAGCGCGTCGAGCAGGAAATCACCGTCTTTGAGGCCGGCTTCTTTGGCTTTGCCGATGATGAACTGTACGGTCTTGAGACGAGCCTCTGCCGTCTTCGGCACGCCATCTTCGGTGATAGGCAGGCAGAGGATGGCAGCCCCGTATTTCTTTGCGAGGGGCAGGAAATCACGGATGCGGGCATCTTCTGCGGAGACGGAATTGATGAGCGCGCGGCCGGGATACGCGCGCAGGCCGGCTTCCAGTGCAGCGGCGTCACTCGTATCGATGGCAAGCGGCGCATCGGTGAGCTGTGCGATTTCCGTCACGGCCTGCTTCATGGCATTGACGGCATCGATACCGGCAACGCCCATGTTGACATCGAGAAGCTGCGCGCCGGCTTTGACCTGGTTGACGGCTTCTTTCTTGACGGATAGCAGCGAGCCTTCGCGAATCTCGGCAGCGAGTTTTTTGCGGCCTGTCGGGTTGATGCGCTCGCCGATGAGGACGGTCGGCAGTGCTTGGTCGATGCAGACGGATTTGCTGCGGCTGGCCAGCCAGAGTCGTTGCGGGCGTGCGGTACGCTTCGGCTCCGCACAGCCGGCAAGCGCAGCGGCAAGTGCGCGGATATGTGCGGGGGTTGTGCCGCAGCAGCCGCCGAGGTACGTGGCTCCGGCTGCAAGGAGTTTCGGTCCCCAGCTGCCGAAGTCTTCAGGGCCCATCGGGAAGTGCGTTTCGCCATCGACAAGCTGTGGCATGCCGGCATTGGGCTGCACGCTGATGGGGCAGCTGCAGTTTTCTGACAGCGTCTTGACAATCGGCACGAGCTGCTCCGGTCCAAGTGAGCAGTTGACACCGATGATGTCAGCGCCCATGGCCGAGAGGATGATTGCAGCTGACTGCGGGTCTGTACCTGTGACGGTACGACCGTCATCGCTGTAGGTCAGCTGACAGATGACAGGGATATCGGGTGCTGCGTCTTTGGCTGCAAGCAGGGCAGCGCGCATCTCCTGGATATCGATGCAGGTTTCGATGATGAAGAAATCCACACCAGCGTTGGCAAGAGCCGAGGCCTGTTCTTGGAAGCAGTCATAGGCTTCTTCGAAATCGAGGTCACCAAGCGGGCTGATGAAGCGGCCCGTAGGTCCCATGGAGCCTGCAATCTTTACCTGCCCCTTTGCTGCTTCTCTAGCAATCCGTACGGCAGCGGCATTGAGTTCCTGGACACGATTTTCCAGGCCGTAGTGGTCGAGCTTGAGGCGGCTGGCACCGAATGTATTCGTTTCGATGATGGTGGCACCTGCTTCGATATAAGCGCGGTGGATGTCACGGACGACTTCAGGATGTTCGATGTTCATGAGTTCGGGGCAGCCGCCCGGTTTCAGTCCGCCGGCCTGCAGCATGGTACCCATGGCACCGTCGAAGATATGGATCATGATGATGCTCCTTCATTTTCATACAGTTTCGCAGTTTCTCGATGCATGTTTGGATGCAATATGTCTATTTATAACCATACTATGTTAGTATGCATTATATGTCAAGCCTTTTGCTCGCTTTCTGCTGCAGCCGCTTCTTCCTGTTTGCGGGCAGGACAATCGTGTTTGCTGCAGGCTGCGCAGCCCTTGGCATCGTGCTTATTTTCCCGGGGCGAAGTGGTTTTTTCTTCCTTATAGAGACCGATGATGGCCGTGACGCTTTTGCGAGGTACGAGCATTTTTGCCTCAGAAAGGGAGATGCCAATCGTTTCGCAGTGCGTCAGACGGATGAGTTCGGGCTGCTGTTCGAGTGGCCAATCTCCATAGCCGGGACTGAAACGCCAGCGCATACTATAGCCCTGGGCGGCGACTTTTGGCTTGATGGCCCGCTCCAATCCATCGGCCAGCTGTTCTACGGCCGTAGTCGCCGCTGCATCGAGCAGTACGCTGGAAGTATATTCTCCGTCCGCGAAACGCTTGGTGACCATTTCTTCGATATCATCGCCAACGGTGACAGCCAGCAGGATGACTTTGTCACAGCCGGCGAGGTGCCGGCCAATCTTTGTCCCTTCAATCCGGAAGGGAGGATCAGAAAGGACAGTCTGTTTTTCACAGTCATAATCGTAGAGCTGCCAGATACCTTGCGGTCTTGCCAGCAGGCGTGCGTCTTGGCATGCATCCTCGATGCGTGTTTCATCGAAGTTCTTGGCGCGCATCAAGCCTGCATAGCGCCGGGTTTCCTTGGGGTCAATCTTGAGCAGTGGGGCATTGTATACGGGCATGGGAAGACCTCCTTGGGAAAATTTTTTGTTTGTTTCACGTGAAACAATAGCATTTTTCAGTGATTCATTATATTATATGGTATAGGAAAAATTGCTCTATTTTAGGATTGTTACAAGCAAGGGCTTTTGTCATTTACCTATGTTACAATGTAACAATTATACTGATTTTAGCCTTTTTTTACAAGGAATAATGTATTGTATTCCCATATGCTGTGACAGGGAGTAAATTCTAGGAAAGTGGTGAACTATGTGGCAAAGATTATTGCAGTAGCCAATCAGAAAGGCGGTGTCGGCAAGACAACAACGTCCGTCAATCTGGCGGCCTGTCTGGCGGAGGCCGGCAAGAAAGTCCTGCTGGTGGATTGCGATCCGCAGGGCAATGCTTCCAGCGGCTATGGCATCGATAAGTCTGCACTCGATACGACCATTTACCAGGTCATTATCGAGGGGACGCCAGTGGAACAGGCTATTGTGCATACGGATTTCCAGGTGGATGTCCTGCCGGCCAATATCGAACTGGCTGGCGCCGAAGTGGAACTTGTGGCGGCCATCTCGCGTGAAACGCGTCTCAAGCGTGCATTGGATACTGTCGCGGACACATATGATGTCATTCTCATTGACTGTCCGCCGTCTCTGGGGCTCTTGACGCTCAATTCGCTGGCTGCAGCGGATTCGGTACTCATGCCGATCCAATGTGAATTCTATGCGCTTGAGGGCGTTTCTCAGCTCATGAATACCATCGAGCTGGTGCGTACGAATCTCAACGCCCGCCTGGAAGTGGAGGGCGTACTCATGACGATGTACGATGGGCGTACACGCTTGGCGGAACAGGTCGTGGCCGAAGTGCGGGAGAATTTTGGCGAACTCGTCTATCAGACGATGATCCCGCGTACCGTGCGGCTCAGCGAAGCTCCTTCATACGGTGAGCCCATCATCTATTACGACAAGCGTTCCAAAGGTGCAGAGACATACCGGCAGCTGGCAAAAGAGGTGATGGCTCATGGCAAATAAAGGTCATGGCGGCCTTGGCAAGGGCTTGGGGGCTCTGCTCAAGGATCGTAAGATTACGCCGGCCAGAGATCAGGTGCAGGAAATCCCGGCTGCTGATATACGGGCCAACCGTTATCAGCCTCGTCAGGAATTTGATGAAGCATCCTTGCAGGAGCTGCAGCATTCGATCAAGCAGTACGGCATCCTGCAGCCGCTCATTGTTCGCCGCTTGCCCGAGCAGGGGTATGAACTCATCGCCGGTGAGCGACGCCTGCGTGCGGCACGTTTGGCAGGACTTGCCAAGGTGCCTGCCCTGGTACGGGAATACAATGATGCGGAGGTCAGTGAGATCGCTCTGATTGAAAATATCCAGCGGGAGAATCTCAATGCCATCGAGGAAGCACGGGCCTATGAACGGCTCTTGCAGGAGTTCCAGATGACGCAGGAACTCATCGCGCAGAAAATCGGCCGCAGCCGTTCCCACATTGCCAATTTCCTGCGCCTGCTGCGCCTGGCACCGGATGTCCAGGATGCCATAGCGAACGGCGGCTTGTCCATGGGACAAGCCAAGCCTTTGCTGACCCTGGAGGATCCGGCTTTGCAGAGCGAAGCTGCGGCTTTCATCCGTGAGCATGGCAGCTCAGCACGTCAGTCAGAAGAACTGGTGCATAAGCTGCTGGCGAATCCGCACTATCTTCAGGATATGTCTGCTGCCAAAGCAGAGCAAGATGGCAGTGCGCAGGAAGGACACAGCACCCAGGAGGATACGTTCCTTGCAGCTGCTGCCGACCGCCTGGTTGAGGCATTGGGGACGAAGGTACATATTCGCCCGGGACGCAAAAAGAGCCGCATCGAGATCGAATTTTATTCAGAAGACGATCTGGAACGTCTGCTGGAACTCTTGACCGGAGCGGATAATCCTCCAGCTCCATCTGCCGGGGAAACGAAGCCTTTTGTAGTCTGATCCATGATGTTTCACGTGAAACATCGTTGCTATACATTTCTAAGGAGTTTTCAATAAGACAATGGATATTCAGGTAATCACCAAACTTGTACTCAATAATATTGTCGGGGTTGTGGCGGTCTTGAGCGTGTTGGCTCTGCTGCTCCTGCTGCTGACCATCAATCTTTTCATGAAAGTCAATTATATGAAGAAGCGCTACCGCAAGATGATGACAGGGGCTGATGGTTCCAATCTGGAACGCATGCTGATTGGCCACATCAATGAGATGAAGGCCGTAGCGGAAGAAAATGAGCGTCTCAAGCAGGAGAACGAACGCATAGATGCTCTGTTGCAGCTGGCCATTACGCGTGTCAGTGTCGTGCGTTTCCGCGCCTTTGATGACATGGGCAGCGACCTCAGTTATGCCGTCGCCTTGCTGGATTCTCACAACAATGGTGTCATCCTCACCAGTATATTTGGCCGTGAGGATTCGCGCAGCTATGTCAAGCCGGTAGAGAATGGAACCTCCACGTATGCTTTGATGGAAGAAGAACAGCAGGCTCTCGATGAGGCCATGAGGAAAGTTGTGACAGAGTCCTGAATGGCAAAATAATGTTTTGAATTGCCAGGAACCTTATGCTATAATAAAGCGTAAGGTTCATTTTTTTAGGTCAGTTGTAATCCAGGGAGAGTAAGGGTCCGTGGATTATTTTTGTTTTTGGAGGTTTGGTTTTTGGATAACGACAATAAAGAAAAGAAACAGCCAGAACAGACGACTGTAACTGAAGTACAGCATGCAGTGGAGAAAACGCAAGAAAAACCGAAAAAAAAGCAAACGATTTATACGATCAAGCTCATCCCGGATGATAAAGGGGACGTCAAGAGCATCCGGCTTTCGGCGCGCATGTTGAAATATGGTGCCGCTTCTCTGGCAGCCGGGGCACTGCTTTTTGTCGGTGCATTCAGTTATTCGGTTTACAGCACGTTCGTCAATCAGAATGGTGCATCGGAAATCCGCGAATTGCGGGAAGTGAACAATATCCAGCAGGAACAGCTGCTGCAGCTCTCAAAGAAGGCGAATGCCCTGCAGGATCAGCTGGACCAGTTGACGCAGCTCGAATCGGATTTGCGCCGCATGTCGGGGGCTGGACCTGCACAGGATGATGCGAGCCAGACGGACAGCAGCAGTGATGGCACGCATGATGGTCAGGGCGGCCCGCATGTAACGCCAGATCTCGATAATGTCAGTGCAGCCCTTGACAATATCGAGAAGGATGTGGCGAAGCGCCGCGAATCGTTGCTGGCCCTGCAGGAGCAGCTCAAGCAGCAGCAGGAACAGCTGGGCATGGCTGCCGGCTCCTCGTTGCCGGGGATGACGACGATGGCCGGGGTCTCCATTACGACACCGTCCATCTGGCCGGCACGTGGTGATGTGAGTTCGCCATTCGGCCTGCGCTGGAACGGCTCGGATTTCCATCCTGGTATCGATATTGCCAACGATATGGGAACGCCAATCGTTGCAACAGCAGATGGCGTGGTCACGACGGCAGGCTGGAATTCCGGCGGTTATGGCAATATGGTTGATATCGATCACGGCAATGGCATCATGACGCGTTATGGTCATGCGATGCAGGTCGTTGTTTCGGCTGGTCAACATGTACGTCGCGGACAGATCATCGCTTATATGGGCAGCACAGGCTTCTCGACAGGGCCGCATGTCCATTATGAAGTCCGTGTCAATGGGTCGCCAGTCAATCCGGTTGGCTATCTCTAAGACGTTCTTGGCCTGTATTTGCGGGAAATACCATACAAACTTGTTCTTTCGAGTTTGTGTGGTATTTTTTTTCTATCTTTTTTTAATAATTGCAAACAATAAAAAATAATTATGAGAGGAAGGGTATTCATGTATACATGTTACATTATTGTTGACATAGCAAGTATACATTTTTATAATAGAAGTTACGTAACCCCATATGCATTGTAAAAATACATTTGTGTATATAGAAGGAGAGACCGCCATGTGTCGGATAGGTTCAATCAAGAGTAAAGTACCCATTCAGCCATCCAAGGCACTTCATCTGATGTTGCCGCAGCAGGAAGGGCACGATAATTCTGGTTTCGCCATGGTCATGCAGGACCTGTACGGAATCTTTTCCAACTATAAAGATAAGCCGCTGTTGTCTCTGGCCTGCACCCAGCGCGGTGCGCAGCTTGTCGAAGAATATATGGATGCCCATAACTTCGTCCAGCTGGCTGAGTGGATCCCGGTGCCGGACAAGCGTCCGGGACTTGATATCAAGGCAATGCCGTACTACATCTTCCGTAATTACGATTATCCGGAGGATGCCGAACACATGACGAAAGAGCAGAAAGAAGATCTGCTGCTCGATACGCGCCTGGCTCTGCGTAAATTGCTGGAAAAGGAAAACGCCGGTTTTGTCTATTCCTTCTGGCCGGATGTGCTGACACTCAAGGAGATCGGTGATCCGCGCGATATTGCGACGTATTTCCATCTTTGGGATGACAATGGCTGCCTCGTGGCAAAGTCCATCGTAGCGCAGTGCCGTCAGAACACAAACTACGACATTGTGCGCTATGCGGCGCATCCGTTCTTCCTGCAGGGTTATACGCTCTGCGCCAATGGTGAGAACACGTTCTACACGAAGAACAAGGAATTCCAGAAATCTCTGCATCGCGGCTATATCGGGTTCGAATCCGATTCGCAGTGCTTCCTCAATACCCTTCATTATGTCCATCATGAACTCAAGTGGCCACTGACGTATTACAAGCACGTCATCACGCCGCTGCCGTTTGAGGAGATCGCAGAGCGTCCGGATAAGGATGTGCTGATTGCCATCCGCCAGAGCCTGGCGAACCTCGAGATCAATGGCCCGAATACCATCATCGGTGTCCTGCCGGACATGAAGATGATTACCTGTTGTGATTCCAAGAAGCTGCGTCCCGTCGTTGTCGGACGCACGGAAGACATGGTGGCCATTTCTTCGGAGGTCTGCGGCCTCAATGAAATCATGCCGGATCGTGACCAGACGCAGGATATTTATCCGAATGAACGCGAAATCGTCGTCATCGACAATGACCTGGAGGTACAGAGATGGAAGCAGTAAAGACACAGGATGTGGGCGTCAATGATCTGCCCTGGAAAATAGAATACGATCCCTCACGCTGCACGATGTGCGGCAGCTGCGTGGCCAGCTGTTCCTTTAAGTCCATCAAGGTCAGCGTGGAACGCCGTGCCATGACGATTTCTGAGGGCACGCAGCCGGAACCGAAACATCTGCATGCAGCCCGTCCGGTCATCAAGCAGGTGGCCAGCCTCACGGATTACTGCCGTGGCTGCGGTATTTGCGAGAAGGTCTGCCCGAACAACGCCATCCGCCCGGTCCGCAACCCGGATACGAGAAAGACGCTGCTCTCGAAGGATCATGGTCCCATCAAGCGCGGCGGCCGCACGAACCTCAATGCCCAGCGTACACTGGATTCGATTGTTGTCGGCCGTATCTCGCAGATGACGGATCCGTCGCTCGATGCTGCGCGCCATACCTTTGATATCCGTTCGCCGTTCGGCCGCGTACTCTCAGCCAAGGAACTGCCGTTCACGATAAAGGATGGCAAGCTTGTCGAGACGAAACATACGCCGCCGGTCCACTGGATTTATCCGCTGATTTTCTCCGATATGTCCATCGGCGCACTCTCGACGCGTGCCTGGGAAGCCGTGGCGCTTGCCGTCGGTTATCTCAATGAGAAATGCGGCCTGCCGGTCCGCATGAGTTCCGGTGAAGGCGGCATGCCGGTAAAGCTCCTCGAATCGGATTATCTCAAATATTTCATCATCCAGATTGCTTCGGGGCATTTCGGCTGGAACCGCATCATCAAGGCCATGCCGCATATGAAGACGGATCCTGCCGGCATTCTCATCAAGATCGGCCAGGGTGCAAAGCCGGGCGATGGAGGCCTGCTGCCGGAAGCCAAGGTCGCTGAGCATGTCCAGGCCATCCGTGGTGTACCGAAAGCCACGCTCGCTTCGCCGCCGAACCATCAGGGGCTGTATTCCATCGAGGAATCGGTGCAGAAGATGCATCTTTCCATGAATGCAGCTTTCGGTTTCCGTGTACCGGTTGCCATCAAATGTGCGGCTTCCGCTACGTCGGTTTCCGTTTATAACAATCTGCTGCGCGATCCCTACAAAATCTGCGGCGGGTTCTTCATCGATGGTATCCAGGGTGGTACGGGTGCTGCCAATGAGGTTTCGCTCGACCACACGGGGCATCCGGTGGTCTCGAAGATCCGTGACTGCTACCTCGCAGCGGTCAAACAGGGCCTGCAGGGGCAGATCCCTCTGTACGGCGGTGGCGGTATCGGCATGACGGGCAACGCGGCTGCAGATGCTTTCAAGATGATGTGCCTTGGTGCCAACGGCGTATTCGTCGGTAAAGTCCTCATCCAGCTCCTCGGCTGCATCGGCAATGAACAGGGCCGCTGCAATTCCTGCAATACGGGTAAATGCCCGATGGGTATCTGCTCGCAGGATCCGCGCCTTGTCAAGCGCCTCGATATCGACCGTGGCGCACAGAAAATCGTCGATTACGTGCTGGCTTTTGACGCCGAACTCAAGAAGCTCATGGCGCCAATCGGCAACAGCTCGCTGCCAATCGGCCGCAGCGATGCGCTCGTTTCCACGGACAAAGCCGTGGCAGACAAGCTTGGTATCCAGTACGTTTGCTGATAGCAGGAGGAGAGCTTAATGTTTAAGATAGATACCATGAAAGGACATGAACGCATGTCCACCCAGGACCTGCTCCTGGCCATCGGCGAAGCCGTCAAGCAGGGTGAGACAGACTTTGAGATCAAGGCCTCCGGCCAGCACGACATCGGCGGCCCGCTCTGGCATCCGGAAGGCAAGAAGCTGCACTTCCACGTCTGGAACGCCGGCCAGCGCACGGGCTCGATGTGCCTGCCGGGCACGGAGATCGTCATCGAGGAGTCGACGTCGGCAGATGTCGGCTGGCTCAACGCCGGCGGCATCATCACCGTCAAGGGCGATGCCGGCGATACGGCCGGCCACTGCTCGTCGGGCGGCAAGATCTTCATCGGCGGCCGCGGCGGCACGCGCACGGGCTCTCTGATGAAGCATGACCCGCTCTACGAGGAGCCGGAGCTCTGGATCCTCAAGAATGTCGGCTCGTTCTCGTTCGAGTTCATGGGCGGCGGCAAGGCCGTCGTCTGCGGCTACGACAGCGCTGATTTCGACTCGGTGCTCGGTGAGCGCGCCTGCGTCGGCATGGTCGGCGGCACGGTCTACGTGCGCGGCCCGATCGGTACGCATCCGGCTGACATCATCTGCTCGGCTCTCGACGAGGACGACATTGCCTTCCTCGCGGGCGGCATGGATGAATTCCTCGCGCACATCGAGCGCCCGGAGCTCAAGGCCGAGCTCACGGACTGGAGCCAGTGGCACAAGCTGCGCCCGCTGACGGCTGCTGAGCGCAAGCCGAAACCGGCACCGGACCTCCATTCCTTCCGCCTGCACGAGTGGGTCAAGGGCGGTATCTTCTCGGATGTCGCACACGACGACTTCGCCGTCCACACGACGATCTCGCACGGCCTCTACCGCCTGCGTGTGCCGAGCTGGGACAATGCAGCGTACGCCGCACCGTGCGAGTTCAACTGCCCGACGGGCATCCCGACGCAGCTGCGCTACAAGTACATCCGCAACGGCGAGCTCGACAAGGCCATTCAGCTCGAACTCGACTACACGCCGTTCCCGGGCTGCGTCTGCGGCTCCGTCTGCCCGAACCCCTGCATGGATGC
>JAQYBD010000009.1 GCA_029338835.1 Selenomonadaceae bacterium
ACGGGAACCCGAGGACTTTGCACGGTGGATCAGCGTGATCGGCTGGTCGTCGCCGCCGACTTCCTTCCAGTTCGTGATCTTGCCCGTCAGGATGTCGATGGCCTGCTGCTTCGTGATGTTGTCGACCTTGTTGTTCTTGTCGACGATGAAGACGAACGGCTCAACGACGACCTTGTGGTCGACGAGGCCCTTGTCCTTGTACTCATCCGGCAGGTTGACATCCGAATTGCCGATCTGGACCGATCCCTCTGCGACCTGGTTCATACCCGTGAACGAACCGCCGCCTGCGATGTTGACCGTCACTTTATCGTACTTGTCCTGGAAGGCTTCCTGTGCCGGCTTCAAGAGCGGCAGGAGTGCCGTCGAACCCGACGCTGAGATCTTGCCAGAGATTTCCTGCGCAGCACTGCTAGAAGAGCTTGAAGCCTGCTGGCCACCGCCGCAGCCCGTCAAGAGAACCGCCGCACTCGCGACAACAGCACCGACGGAAAGAAGTTTCTTCATCTTGTTGAACATATTATTTCCTCCCCAAATCACTTGCTGATTGGAACCCTGGAGCCCTTCGGCTCCCTTCATCGTTCTCCTATATCGTAGCAGAGAATACGGGAGGTTTTGTTGTCTTCATGTTACGCTTTTGTTAAATCCCAATGCCATCTGCGCAACAAAAAAGCCGCCCGAAGGCGGCTGGTCATCGACGCGTCAAGCATCATTCTCCTATCGAAGATGTCCTGTACTGCAATGCGGAAGTCACGGCTCCCATGCCGAGCGCTGTCTTGATGCCGATGCCGGCAAATGGCGCAAAGGACGCGAGCAAGGCCAGGATGCGCCTCATACTGTCAGTCCCGCCGAAGTGCAGGGCAAAGCGCCCCCGGAAGCCGGTGATGCGCTGGCGCTCTAGGGAAAAAGACGCCGTGTGCAGGTCGTAGCGCACGATGGGCGCATGATCGGCCAGCTTCGACGCCAGATCCTCTTCTTCCAGCGGGATCTCCGGACAGAATGCATTCCAGCGCTGCAAGAGGCTCTGCACGATGAGGCGCGATTCCGGAAAGAGCGCGTACCGGCCATCCCGCTTGAAGCTCGTCGGCGTGAGACATGTCAGTTCCGCGCCGTGCGGAGCCTGTTCTGCGGTAAAGGCGGTATCCGCCAATTCCTCGAAAGAAGTCTCCACCACACAGTCGATCTCCTTCATCTGGATCTCGTATCCCTTCTGCTGTAGATGCAGCATCTCGCCGCCATCCGCCATGCCAAACAGCAGGGCGCTCTCCATCACGTCGTCCAGCGTGCCGATGCGCCAGAGGGGGCCTCTCGCGCGGTCAAAGAAGACACTCTGGCTGTACGGCCGCACATTCTGCTGATGAAGCACTTCCACGAGTTCCGATGGGAAGCGCTCCATCAGAGCACCGTGAAAGAGCGAACCCATCGAAGGATGGATCCGCTGCCCCTCCGGCATCTGCAAGGGTATCTCGAATAATTTCAGCATCACTTCACCTCGTCCGCAGCGTTCTGCAATTCCTGAATCTGGCAGAGGCCGAGAATCCACGTCTCCTGCCCTTCCTTGGCCAGCTTGAGCGTGCGCGGTGCAATCACGTGGTCGAGTCGGACATGATCATGCGCCGGGCCGTACACATGCGTCCTCCTATCTCTCACCTGGAAATTCGCATCCAAGAAATGCGTGATGAACTCCCTCGCCTGGCGCTCGTCCTGAGCCAGCGCGCGCACGAGCGTCTTGCTCAGGAAACCCGTGCCGCCGCCCAGCAGGGCATCTGCCGCATCTGCCTCGCGGAAGAGATATGCATCCTTCTTCCCGAAAGCACTTTCCTGCCAGCGCAGGGCGTCCTGCGTATAGGCGCGCAGGGCGTCTATGATGTCAGCAAATGAAGTCACACCGATCTTCGCGAGCATCGAGAAATCGGCCGTCATCGAGAAGCGCAGCTTCGTGCCAGCCGGAATGCACTCGCGAAAGAGCGGCAGTTCCTTCTCCGAATGATTGAATCTATCCCGCTGCATCGATTCATCGATCTTCTGCAGGATGATGGTGCCGCGCGCATCTGTCACCGCATCGCTGACGCGCAGGCCGCGCATGGCGCTATTGACCGCATCCGTGCTTTTCTTCGCATTGGCCTGCAGGACATGCAGGATATCCTGCTCCATCCTGCTGACCTGCGCCTGCTGGGCGCGGTGACTGTTTCGATCTGACCGTGTGAGGCCACGCATCCCGTTCCAGTAGCGGCGTGCCTGCTCCGGATGATTGCAGAGATACCGCCAGAGGATGGCCGTGCGCAGCACCCCCTTGATGGAACTGCCCGGGATGTACGGGCGGCCATCCGCCAGAGCCGCCTGCACGGCCACATCGTTGAGATGGTTTTTCTTGCCCATAACGGCGCGCGGCGAAGCCTTGGCCGTGCGCAGAGCAAGCCTGCGTATCGCATCGGATGACACGCCTTTCCCGCGCAGCCATTCCCAGACATACTGTCCCGTGAAATTGCCGCGTCTGGTCAGCGCCTGTGCCGTATCCTCCATGTACGCGGCAAACGGATCCATAAGGCCGTGTTCCGCCAGGAAGGCGATCCACTTCGCCTCATTGAGGAACAAGACTTGATGGTGCGCTTTATCATAGAGGTATTCATACGCCTTGTAGACCGTACCATTGCCGATGTGGACAGGGGCGATGCAGGTGATCTCATAGTCCATATGCTTAAGCTTCATCTCGCCACCTCATCCTTCCCATATCCCCTTATGCCAAGGTAAAGGCCGTAGCCGTAGCGGAGGACCGGATGGCCCTCGTTCTGTCCGAGGACGGCCATGCTGCCCGCGATGCGCTCGCGCAGGCAGGAGCCGCTGTCGAGCAGGCAGACGCCATTCTTCTTTTCCGCCAAGGCG
>JAQYBD010000010.1 GCA_029338835.1 Selenomonadaceae bacterium
CGACGTCGACTTCGACGGCATCTTCGAGACGCTGCGCGAGATGGACTTCGCCAACAAGCAGCTCAAGCCGGATGCCCCGAAGGTCGGCGGCGACAACATCGCCTGCGTCTCCATCTTCGGCTTCCCCGAGAAGATGAACGAATGGGCACCAGAGGCACGTGAGCGCATCGAGAATGAGCTCTTGAAGAAGTAATCTAGAAGCCGGACGGAATGATGTCACATACCTCTTCCGTCTGCTCATGCTTCGCAGACACCTTTCCCAGAGGGGAAGGCTATAAGGAGGAAATAATATGGCAAAGACAGAAGACGTCGCATTTGCGATTATCTCGGCGGCCGGTGACGGGCGCGCGAAAGTAGCGGAGGCGCTCAAGCAGGCCCGCCGCGGGAATTTCGGCGAGGCAGAGGAATGCCTTAAGGATGCCGACGAGCACCTCTTGAAGGCGCACAAGCTCCAGACCGAGGAGCTCCTGCAGAAAGAGGCCAGCGGCGAGCTGCAGGGTCCCTTCAACGTGCTGATCTCGCACGCGCAGGACTACGTCATGACGGGCATGGCCATGAAGGACATGGCTGTAGAGATCGTTAACCTCTATACGCAGCTGCGCGCAAAATAAGCCAGCTGGCCCCCTTAGATATAGCGGACAGGATTTTTCCTGTCCGTTTTTTGGTCCGTTTTTGGTTTGTTGCAAACGACCAATAGCAGGAATGTCCAGTTTCAAGCGCGAATCCATTCATAAAACCAGATAAGACAAGGCTTTGCGGATTTTACATTTGGCGGGATTGTGAAGGAATTTCTCCAGAAAAACGGGTATCATGGAGTCAGTATCGAGAACAGCTCTTCCCTTAAGTAAGGAGGTTTCCATATGACATCCCCATTCGCGCTCTGCCAGAAGCTCATCATGGGGCCGGCAGATATCCACCCAGAGTATACGCGCACGCTCTGGAAGCGCTCGCTCTTCTTCGCAGCGGCCATCAGCTGCATGGCCTGCTCGACGAGCCTGCTGCGCCTGAGCCTGTTCGGCAATGACCCGTACTCGTGCATGAACCTCGGCTACAGCCTGCTGACAGGGCTGAGCTTCGGCAGCTGCGTCTCCATCTTCAACATCCTGTTGTTCATCCCGATGCTGACCTGTGGCCGCCGCTACCTGCGCATCGGCACCTTCATCTACCTCGTGCTCTTGGGGCCAGTCTCCGACCTAAGTTACAGCCTCTTTGCGCCGTTCCTCGCAGTGCCGACCGATGACCTCATCCCCCGCGTCCTGTTGCTGCTGGGCGGCATGGCCGTCTCCTGCTTCGGCGTTTCGCTCTACATGTGCCTGGACTTCGGCATGGGCCCGTACGATGCCGCCAGCTGCATCATCAACGACATGACGCATGGGCGCCTGCCCTTCCGCTACGCGCGCATCCTGCTCGACAGCACCACTGTCATCATCGGCTTCCTGCTCGGCAGTCTCGTTGGTATCGGCACTGTCGTCATGGCGCTGGGCATGGGCCCCTTGATCAACTTCTTCAACCAGCACGTCAACACGCCGCTCCTGCGGCGCAACGGCCTGCAGTAAAACCGCCCCCTCCGCTCCCTTGCCACTTCCCCATACGCAAGGGAGCTTTTTTATCAGAAAGGATCTACCGCCATGCCCGTCTCCATCGACATCGACCAGCAGGAAGCCTCTCCCTTCGAGCAGGAGCCCCGGCTCATCGGCTTCTATCACTGGAACCGCAGCATCCGCACAATGCACCAGCACGAGAACTGCATCGAGCTCAACTTCATGATTTCCGGCAACGGCACGCACATCGTCGGCAACGAGATCTGCCATACACAGCCCGGCGACATCATCATCTACGACAGCAAGGTCATGCACGACGAGAGCCTCATGCTCGACTCCCTGACGGATGCCTGCTGTATCGCCGTCACCGGGCTCAAGCGGCCTGGCGCGCGCCCCAATGCACTGCTGCCGCCCGGCCTCCATCCGTGCATTCCCTGCCAGTCCATTGCCCAGGAGCTCCGCACGCTCTACCACATCATCGAGCAGAGCCTCGCCAAACCGCACGGCTACCCAGCGGCCAACGCCGCCGCCCAGACCATCGTCCATCTGGTCTGGCAGCAGATCTCCGAGCGGGCCGTCCGCGCCGCTGGACAGGAAAACATGCTCATGGAGCGCGTTCGCTCCTACATCGAGCAGCATTACGCCGAAGCGCTCTCTATCCATGACATCGCCCAGGAGTTCCATGCGAGCCGCGACTACATCGCCCACGCCTTCAAGCACACGACCAACTACGCGCCACTCCAATACCTGCGCCGCTGGCGCATCGGCAAGGCACAGACCCTGCTCATCGACACCGACCTTTCCTTGACCGAAGTCGCCTTGCGCGTCGGCTTCGACGACCCCAACTACTTCAGCCGCGTCTTCCGCCAAGTCATCGGCATGCCGCCCGGCACCTTCCGCCGCACCTGGCGAGCCGCACAGAAAAACAGAATCGGATCCAATCTAAAAAGAAAAGAGGTTCGCTCATGACAGATTGCCCATCTACGCAGATTTCCCCTACTCCCACGTTCATCAATATATTCTATGTCAGTCCAGCATACAGCAAAAAACACGCTCATATGATCCATAAGCACAATGACACGCTGGAGCTACTTTACATCGCAGATGGCAGCGGCCGCTATCAAGTCGGAGAGCGTGAATACGCTGTGAAGGCAGGTGACCTCATCATCTGTAACACAGATATCCTGCATGGTGAAGCCCCTTTCCAGGAACACGAAATGACAACTTACTGCCTCTCTTTCACACAGGTCAGAGAACCGGGGCTGCCAGCCAACACCCTGCTGCCCGAAGCCGATATCCCCGTTCTGACTTTGACAGAGTCGTCACAGCATCTCCTAGCAGAGCTCATGACTTCCATCTATCGACTGGTCCATGAGAATGATAACTGGAAAGAAATCTATTCGCATCTAGCGCTTGGAGCCTTCCGCCTTGCCGAACGAGCAGCGCGCTCCCAACAAAATCATCAGACCGCCGTGTCCCGCAAGCACGAGACACTAGTGCGACAGATCACCGATTATCTGAATCATCATTATGCTGAGCCCCTGACGCTCAAACGCATCAGCCAAGATCTCTTCATCAGCGAGACCTACCTCTCTCATCTCTTCAAGCGTGAGACCGGCATCTCACCTATGCAGTATGTCATCCACCGACGTATCGGCGAAGCTCAGAGCCTTTTATCCGAAACCGACATACCAATCTCCGAGATTGAAGACCGCCTTGGCTTCGGCAGCAGCACGCACTTCACCATCATGTTCAAGAAATACGTTGGCATAGCTCCAAGAGAGTATCGGAAGTTCTTCCTGTCCGCCCCTCAAAAATAATAATAATCCGTAAAAAATCGACCAGCTCCCCAAGCATTGGCTGGTCATTTTCTACTTCGTTTGCTATATTTTTATACAATATTTTTAAATTATAAATACTACATCTACCAAAACCATCTCAAATAGACACAACATTTTGCTAACGCACGCACTTAATAACGCGCTATAATATAAGTGCAATCGAGATAAGGCCTTATAAAGATGCAAGCTGCATCGCATCGTATGAATTGTGAAATACATCTTTTGAATTCATACAATAATCGTAAAGAAAAATGTAGAGAAATAATAAGAAATGAGAAAGGGGCTTTTGAAATGGCTGACTTAAGAATTGGTATCGTAGGCACTGGTATGATTGGACGCACGCATATCGAGCGCATCAACACGAAACTTCAGGGCGGACGCGTTGTCGCTTGCGCCGACGCAAATATCGACTTCTGCAAATCCGTCGCCGAAAAATATGGCCTCAAAGCTTATGAAACCGGCGAGGCAATGATCAATGCAGAAGATATCGACGCCATCATCGTCACGACAATCGATCCATTCCATGAGGAATATGTCACAGCCGCCATCCATGCCGGTAAATACGTTTTTTGTGAAAAACCGCTGGCACCGACACCAGAAGCCTGCAAGCGCATCGTCAGTGAAGAGATCAAAGGCGGTAAACAGCTCGTACAGGTCGGATTCATGCGCCGCTATGACCCGGGCTATCGTCAGCTCAAAAAATACATCGACTCCGGAAAGTACGGTCAGCCGCTCATGCTCCATTGTGCGCATCGTAATTACACAGCGGATCGCGGTTGGAAGACCTCTAGCTCGGTAGAAAACTCCATGATTCATGAAATCGATGTACTGCGTTGGCTGCTCGGCGAGAACTACAAGACGGCTGAGGTCGTATTCCCGAAAACAACCTGCAATGCACAGGATGGTGTACGCGATCCACAGATCATGATCCTGACCACAGAGAGTGGTGTGCGCATCGACGTAGAATCCTTCGTCAATTGCCATTACGGCTACGATGTGCATTGCGAAGTTGTCTGTGAAGAGGGCTGCCTCAACCTGCCAGAACCAGCTAATGCCATGATCCGTACGAATGATGCTCGCGTGACGCCGATCTGCCACGATTGGTCCGAACGCTTCCCAGAAGCATATAACACGGAGTTCCAGGAGTGGATCAACGCCTGCAAGGAAGGTCATGTCGATGGCCCGAGCGCTTGGGATGGATATGCTGGCCAGCTTGCTGCAGCAGCCGCCTCTAAGGCACGCGATACGCAGACTGTCGTAGAGATCCATTACGACGAAATGCCAACCTTCTACAAGAAATAAACAGGAGGTAAGTTGATATGTCCGATTCCGCGCAAACGATATCGTATCTGAAGAAAATCATGGTCATCTCGACCTTTGGCGGTTTGCTTTTTGGTTACGACACCGGCGTAATCAACGGCGCCTTGCCTTATATGTCGCAGCCTGACCAGTTGGACCTCAATCCACTCCATGAAGGCATGGTCGTCAGCACGCTGCTCATTGGCGCAGCTGTCGGTTCGGTCTGTGGTGGTCGTATTGCAGACCTGCAGGGAAGGAAACGCAACATCTTATCCCTGTCGCTCATCTTCCTCATTGCTGCTATCGGCTGCAGTCTCTCCCCTAGTTTTCACGTTATCCTCTTTTTCCGCTTCTTGCTCGGTCTGGCCGTCGGCGGTGCTTCTGTAACAGTACCTGCGTATCTGGCTGAAATCGCACCTGCCGAAAAACGCGGCAGAATGGTCACACAGAATGAGCTCATGATCGTCAGCGGTCAGTTCTTGGCTTTCATCTGCAACGCCATCATTGCCGTCGTCCTTGATGGCAATCCACATATCTGGCGTTACATGTTGGCCATGGCGGCCATCCCAGCCATCTGCCTGTTCATCGGCATCCAGAAATGCCCAGAAAGCCCGCGCTGGCTTGTCATGAAAGGGCACATCTCGGAATCACTGACAATCCTGAAGAAAATCCGTTCGAGCAAGGAACGCGCTATCGCTGAGCTCAATGAAATCCAGGATAATCTGATGGAAATAGCCCAGCAAGACGCGGTTCGCCTCAGTGAACTCACGCAGGGATGGGTCATGCGCATCATCGGGATTGGCATCGGTATTGCCTGCTTCTCGCAGCTGACCGGTATCAACTCCATCATGTTCTACGGTACCCAGGTGCTGAACCAGGCCGGTTTCAGCATGCAGGCAGCCATCATCGCCAACACCCTGAACGGATTAACTTCCGTCATCGCGACCATCTTCGGCATCTGGCTCATGACCAAGATGCCCCGCCGCCGGATTCTGACCATCGGCTTCTGCGGCACGACGGCTTCACTGATGATGATTGCCA
The DNA here is from genome assembly GCA_029338835.1 of Selenomonadaceae bacterium. Lineage (GTDB taxonomy): Bacteria > Bacillota > Negativicutes > Selenomonadales > Selenomonadaceae > Mitsuokella. The sequence goes on from JAQYBD010000010.1 coordinate 5,723, forward strand.
TGACCTCTAAATTCCTGTCTGAGCTGGCCATCTTCCCGTACCTCGTGCTGCTGTTCACGATCACCTTCCTCGCTTTCATGCAGGGCTGCATCGGACCGCTGCTCTGGTTGACGCTCTCTGAGATTGTACCGCTTCGCTATCGCGGCTTTGGCATGGGGCTCTGCGTACTCTTTGACTGGATCACGAACTTTGTCATTGGTCTGGCCTTCCCGTCCTTGCTCGCTTATCTCGGCCTCGAGTCCACCTTCCTGATCTTCGGTGTCATCGGCCTGATCTCGATTACCTTCACGCGTCTCTTCATGCCCGAGACCATGGGCAAGACCCTTGAAGAAATCGAGCGCGAATTCCGTCAGTATGATACCAGCGTGCTCCACGCACCAGGGAAGCACTGTGAGGACAATATCTGATATGGCTCAAATTGCACAGTTACAATAGCTAGATACAACTATATTCTATCATCGAAATTAGGAGGAACTCATCATGGAACTTTCCATCTGCACCGATGTTTTTGGTAAAATCCCGTTCACCGAAATGCTCGACAAAGTCAAGGCCTACGGCATCAACGCCATCGAGATGACGACAGGCGGCTGGGGCGGCTGCTTCTTCGTCCCCTCTGCCGAAGAGCTCATCAAATCTCCAGCAAAATTGCAGGCGTTCAAGAATGAAATCGACAAGCGCGGCCTCAAGATTTCCGCTCTGAATTGCTCCGGCAATCCTCTCGTCAACAATCCGATGGGCAAAACGCACAGCAAGACCATCCACGATACGGCAGTATTGGCCGGCCTGCTCGGCGTCAAGACAATCGTCACCATGTCCGGCCTGCCTGAAGGCGCTCCGGGTGATACGACGCCGAACTGGTTCACGACCACTGTATCATGGCCAGAATACGAAGGGCGCCTCTACATGGCTGACTCTATCAAATACCAGTGGGAAGTCGCAGCAAAATGGTGGAAAGAATACGCCCATTTCGCAAAAGAGAACGGTGTCGAAAAAATCGCCATCGAAGAATTCCCCTGCCAGCTCGTCAACAACGTGCGCAACCTGAACAAGTTGCTGGAAGTTGTCGGTCCGGAGGCAGCTGAGGTCATCGGCATGAATCTTGATCCGTCCCATCTCATGATTCAGGGAGCTGATCCGATTGCAGCTGCACGCGCTCTCGGCGATAAGATTTACTACATCCATGGCAAAGACGCTCGTATCGAGCGTGGCCTTGTCGATATCGATGGCCTGACCGAAACGCTGCCTGTCAGCGAAACGGCAAAGCGTACTTGGAACTATGTTGCAGTCGGCTGTGGCAAGGACCTGCAGTGGTGGAAGGAATTCTTCTCTGTTGCTCATATGATGGGCTATAACGGCTACATCTCTCTGGAAATGGAAGATCTGACCATGACCGTAGATGCAGGCCTGCGTACGTCAATCGACGCCTTGAACCAGACGATCAGTAAATAAGCATACAATCCTGAATACGGAGGTATAGATCATGTCCAAAACAGAAGATACTGCCTTTGCCATCATTTCTGCTGCAGGAGATGGCCGCGCAAAAATTGCACAAGCCATGAAACAAGCTCGCCGCGGCAACTTCGGCGAAGCAGAAGATTGCCTGAAAGAAGCAGATGAATACCTGCTCAAAGCTCATAAAATCCAGACGGAAGAACTGCTCCAGAAAGAAGCAAACGATGAACTCAAAGGACCGTTCAACGTCCTTGTCGCCCATGCTCAGGATTATGTCATGACGGGCATGGCCATGAAGGAAATGGCGGTAGAGATCGTCAATCTCTACACGCAGCTCCGTGCTAAATGATTCCCTTTCAGGTATTCCCCTTCATATTTCCCCTTTTTAGACGCCACTTGATTACTCATATATTCCCTCAGGCAGGAGCTGAAGCTCCTGCCTTCTTTTTTTCTACCATCATCACTGCTAACATGCACCAGCAACATAAGAGGCCAGACCATCTACACAAAACAAATGCAGAAATGCCACCTATCAGGCAAATAAAACCTGCTAGGTGGCATTTCGTATCAAAAAATCAATTCACATCCGGTGCTTGCGGTACTGGCAGTAGCCGAGCCAGAGCACGAGCAGCCAGATGGGCAGGAACAGCACGGCAAGCTGCATGTCGGGGATCTGCGCCATGAAGAAGATGACGCCCGCGAGGAATAGCAGCGAGAGATAGTTGGTCCATGGATAGAGGATGGACTTGAACTTCGTCTCTTTGTTGTGCATGCGGCAGTAAGCGCGGAACTTCAGATGGGTGACGCAGATGACGACCCAGCTGATGACGGCGGCGCACGTCGCAATCATCATGAGGTACATGAAGACATGGCCCTGCAGAAAGTAGTTGAGTGCGACGACGATCAGCGTGATGCCCGACGAGACGAGGATGCCGCGCACGGGCACGCCGTGCGGCGAGAGCTTGCGGAAGAACGCCGGTGCCTCA
>JAQYBD010000011.1 GCA_029338835.1 Selenomonadaceae bacterium
TTCAGTCTAGAAACGGTGACACCGTTCCCTATACGGTGACTGATACGGATCTGTTCGCGAATGACTGGGGGTGCTGCCCATGAACGAATTCTGGGATGCCCTTAGAACGATGATGCCTGTTCGGATGGAAACCATCTGGGGCAGCATTACCGGAGCTGCTGGTGTCATAACAAGTTTTCTATTTGGTGAATGGAACACGGCCATCGAAGCTCTCGTAGTCACGATGCTGATTGATTACATTAGCGGCGTGATAGCTGCTTACATCAATCCGAACTTATCTCTGAATAGTCAGAGGGGCTTCCGCGGAATCCTGAAGAAAATCATGATACTACTTCTGGTGTCGCTCGGGCATTTCCTTGACTATGCCACGCATCAGCAGCTCATCTGTGTGGCGATTACATGGTTTTTCTTAGGGAATGAAGGGTTGTCCATTGTCGAAAACGCAGCGAAAGCCGGTGTACCGATTCCTGAGAAGCTCCGAGATACCTTGGAACAGCTTACCGAGGAAAAGGGAAAACGGGAGGACTCATAACCGAGGAGATGATTGGTATGCTGCAGTCCTTACACTATATCGTACTGGCGAATGCGACACAGGAGTTTATTGCTCTGGCTCGTCAGTACCACTTCTGTGAAGAAATGTTGGATGAGATTGAACGGAGACTCTATGCGGAATCCCCGTTTCGTAAGTAAGGAGGAATTGTGATGAAAGTATTTTTGAATCCTGGCCACGCTCCAAACGGTGAACCAGACCCAGGTGCCTGCAATGAAGAACTGGGTCTCACGGAAGCAGGAATCGTCCGTGAAATCGCCGATAAAGTCGAAGAGTATCTGACGAATGCCGGCGTGGAAGTCGTTGGCAACTTCCAGTGTGATTCCCTCGATGCCATTACCAGTGTGGCAAATTCGTCTGGTGCGGATCTGTTTGTCAGCATTCACTGTAACAGCGCTTCTGTCGCGGCAAGAGGTACCGAGGTATGTGTTTATCCTGATTCTGAGGTAGGCCACGCCCTTGGCAACTGTATCCAGCGTCAGATTGTGGATTCCCTTGGTACAGTAGACCGTGGTCTGAAAGAACGTGTTCCTGGCATCAATGGACTCTATGTGCTGAACAATACAGCGATGCCGGCAGTCCTTGTGGAGACCGCGTTCATCAGCAACTATGACGACGCAGTGAAGCTGCGTGACCGCACCGACGAGTTCGCAGCGGCTATTGCTCGCGGCATCACGGACTATGAGTGCATGACGGTATAAAAAAAATACCGCATGACTACTCACACGGCGTAAAACAAAAGACCCTCAGCAACGCGCTGAGGGCAGAAAAATGATTTTTGATAACCTGAGTTCATTATATCATGTTTTACAGGAGGTAGCAATATGAGCAAGTGGACAGACATTCGAGACAACACGGTTAAAACGTTCAAAGTAGACACCGTGACGGAAGAACTGAAAAACAAAGTCACCCAGAAGGTCATTGATGAAGTCATTCCGCCTATCGAAGAGGTAACGGATAACTTCGCCGAACAGATTAAGGCACAGGCCCCATCGGAATCCGGTTGGTGCCGCATCCGCGATGGCATTGTTCTTCCGCTTCTTCTTCAGGGCTGTGTAGCAGCATTCAAATTTGTACTGGTACATTCGCTCTCGTCGGCAACGGCAAACACGACCGCAACGGCGTGACTAAAGCAACATTATAGTGTGACTCAAAGCACCCGAAAAGGATTTTAGGACGGTCCTTTTCGGGTGCTTTTTTTGTTCTATTAGTGACTTCTGTCACAGTTTCACCGATTGCATAAATAAAACATTCACACCCTTCAGCCCTTGTGCCATAAGGCTTTCCGCTATTTTATATACTGTGAAGTGAATGTTTTCTCTAATGACTATTTTTATAAAAGTAGATTCGTAAAAATAGTAATCGTATTTATAGTCGTTATATTTATAGAAACGAGCTTCACATATTCACACCGAGCGAGCAAGAATAGTTCGGAAGCCTTGTGCCACAAGGGCTTGCGGGTTTTGTGCAGGTGTGAATGTTTTGTCACACCAGAAAGTCGACCTCGTAGAATCGATTCTGACGCGAATTTCTATCAAGGGTATATAACTATATAGGTTTATCCCTAGACGGGGCTTCACGGGCCCGCTAGGCCCATCAGAATCGATTTTACCGAAGGATTGATTCGGTAATCTTGAAGCCATCTTAACACGAGTCAATTTTTCGGGTTGTCTGCAATTTGTCTGCGTATGGCATTTGAATCCGTGAGTCGTGAAAAACAAGGTCAGGGATTCCAGTCAATGAGTTTCACGATTTCTGCAGCGCGGGGAATAAGGGAAAACCTGTCTAGATAATGGTCACAGAAATTATGAAAATCATCTTGTGTCATGAAAAAACCTCCAGATAGTATGGTATAATACTTAATTATATCATGTCTGTGGGAGGTTTGGGAATGTGCCTGTGTTGAAACGTTTTTTGCTGCGTGCCTGGGCACGGGGAACGCATATCGTGGAGCATGAGGCAGGGCTTTTGGCAGTTCTGTACTTGCTGAATCTTGCGCCGATTGCCTGGTTCAATATCCATATGTACAAGGGAGAACAGCTCGGGGTGCTGACTGCTGACGCGGTATTCCTGTTGGGCGGAGTGCTGCTTTACGTCCTCCTATTGGGGGGGATTCCTGTGCGCCGCCTGCGGCGGTTCCTGTTTGCAGCATCATTTTTCCTGTCGCTGCTCCTGGGGGGCCTTGAGTTCTTTTCCATCGTGCAGTACAGTTCGCTCATCGGGGCGGGCATCGTGACGGCCATCCTGCAGACGAATCCGCGAGAAGCCGGTGAGTTCCTGCGCATGTATGTGGGCTGGAAAGGCGTGGCAGCCAGTGTGCTGCTCATGGCGGCCGGCCTGTTTGTCTATCGCCGCTTGGAACGATTCCACATCCCTTTCCTGTCGCGCCACCGTCTCTCGCATGTACTGCCGTTTGTATTCCTGGCTTCCATCTTGGCAGGGCTCATCCTGCTCTCGGAATATTATTCGTTCATCATCAACGATTCGCTCGATGTGCCTGTGGTACGGGTCAGCCGGGCCACCACGACTTCCATCGAGAATATCCAGGCATTCGAGAAGCTCAGGGATGAAGCGGCAAATGATGTAACCATCACGGAGAATCATAGCGATACGCCGTATGTGGTTTTCATCCTTGGCGAATCGACGAATCGCGCCCGCATGCACCTTTACGGATACCCTCTGGAAAATACACCGAATCTCGATGAGCTGGCGGCCAAGGGAGAGCTGGCGGTGTTCCGGGATGCGATCAGCCCGGAGGCCGCGACTGTTGCAGTCCTGCGCAAATTGCTGACCTTTGCGGATATGGATTCTTCGCAGCCCTGGTATCAATACAACAACATGATCGATGTCATGAAGGCTGCGGGGTATCGGACTTACTGGCTCTCGAATCAGGAGAGTTCAGGGATCTGGGGCAATGTGGCGCAGCTCTTCGCCGGCCGCAGCAGCTACAGCCGGTTTACGCGCCTGCGTGAGTCGCACGAAGACAATGGCATTTACGATGAGGCACTTTTCCCGCTGGTCGATGAGGCTCTCGCACAGCCGGCAGCTAAGAATTTCTATGTCATCCATCTGATGGGCGGCCATGGGCTCTATTATATGCGTTTCCCATATCTGTTCTCGAAGTTCACGGCTGCCGATGTGCCGCCGCCGCAGGATACGTTGTCCCTGGAGAAGCGCACGGAAATCGCGCAGTATGAGAATGCCCTGTTCTACAATGATTTCGTCGTGACGAGTCTCATGGGCAAATTTGCGGATAAGGATGCACTGGTCGTATACATCCCTGATCATGGGGAAGCCCTGTATGATCATGGCAGTACGTTCTCGGGGCACGTAGAGGAGCATCCGACGAAGGAAACGCTCGAGGTGCCGATGATTTTCTGGGCTTCGCCTGCCTACAAGGCGCATCATCCGGATAAATGGCAGGCACTGCAAGCAGCGGTAAATCGTCCCTATATGACGGACGACTTCATTCACACGCTGCTGGATTTGCTGGATATCCGCACGCCGGAATACGATCCGGGGAAGAGCGTCATCAATCCATCCTTCCAGCCACGGCTGCATCGCATGGTGCAGGGACACGATTACGATACAGAAATGAAATGAAAACAAGCCGCTGCAGACCTGGAAAGCAGGTTGTAGCGGCTTGTTCTATGTGGGGAAGGTCATTGCCTGAGTTCGATGACTTGTGAAAATTCCCGCAGGAGATTTCGTTCGTGCGTGATGACCAGGAGGGTTTGTCCGGTTTGCCTGACTCTTGCGAAAAGATGACTCATCAGTGCGTCAATCATCTCAGGGTCGAGACCGCAGGTAGGCTCGTCGAGTAGGATGAGAGGTTCGGGACCTGCTATGGCAAGAGCCGTGAGCAGACGGTTGCGCTGGCCGCCAGAAAGGCCGGATGCATTTTCGCCGAGCGGCGTATCGATGCCTTGCGGCAGTTGGTTTATCACTGGCAGCAGTTGGGCATCGGCCAGGGCGGCAAGCATGGCCTCTTCACTGAGTCCTGGACGGTAGCGTACGAAGTTCTCGCGGATGGAGGCGGAGAACAAGATGCTGCCTTGGGGCAGTGCGGCAATCGCATGCCGGAGGGCTGCAGGCGCCAGGCAGCGATACGGCTGCCCCTGCAGCAAGAGTTCTCCCTGATCGGGCGGCCAGACGCCGAGCAGCAGTTGGGCCAATGTCGTCTTGCCCGAGCCGCTGGCTCCGATGATGGCCGTATGCTGTCCAGGTTCGACCGTGAAGGAGAGTCCATGCAGGAGATCCTGACCGGCTCGATAGGAAAAACTGAGATCCTGTACGCTAAGGAGCGGCAGGATGTTTTTGCCGCTGCCTGTGGCAGGAACGGCTGCCGATTTCCCCGGTTTTTCGGTGGCGGGGATGGCTAGGAGGGGCTTTTGTGAGGGCAGCCGGATGGCTGCTGCCAGGCTGCGCCGTCCCTGGCGCACGGCTTCAGGCAGCGTGCGGATTTCGGCAATCAAGGTCTGCAGGATGAGGAACCACACGCAGAGATCGATACCACTCAAGGTGTTCTGTGTGACACAGTGGATCAGGAGTCCCAGCAGGATCATGAGGATCAGGGTATCAAGGAGATTGGCTCCGGTATCCCGCCGGGCATCGCCGTATGCGAGCCGGAGATCACCCTGGAGCAAGGCCTGGGCTGGCTGGGCAAGGCGACGCTTTGCTGGGGAGACCCCGGCTCGGATGAGTTCATCAGCACCGGAGCTGATGTCCAAAAGAGCGCTGCGATACGCAGCATCAAGCGTACGGTGCTTTTCTTCTTCAGCAGGACGGCCGAGGCAGGCAAGCAAGAGACGCAGCAGGCAGAGTGCAGGGAGCAGCAAGGCGGCAATGCCAAGGACTTGAGAGAGCAGCCAGGCCGTGATCAGCGTGATGGTGGTGATGGCGAGAATGGGCAGGAGGGCACGGACATAAAAATCGCGCAGTTCATCGGCTCCCGTCAGGAGGTCGTGCAGGAACTCGCCCTGGCGGGCCGGTCCGCTGCGCAGCGGCAGTTTCTCCGCTGCCTGATCGTAAAGGGCCAGGCGGATTTCTGTCAGAATGCGGAACGCCATGCGATGGGAAAGATAGCGCTCCCCATACCGGAATACGGCACGGCCAATACCGCAGGCTCGTACCGTCGTGATGCCGAGTGCCAGTGTATAGAGTGGTGGCATCAAGGCTGCCGAGGCAACGAGCCAGGCCGATGCGCCGAGAAGCGCCAGTCCGGTAAAGAGGGCCAGCAGGCTCACACTCAGAACAGGCAGGAATTCCCTGCATGAAGTCAGACGCAGGAGTCTTGTCATGGATCTACACCTCGTTTCACATCGTCCCAGGACAGCAGCTGGTCGGCGGCAGACTGGAGCATTTCATCATGGCTGATGACGAATAGTGTATGCGCACCGCGCAGCGACAAGAGTGTCTGACGTATGGCGGCAGCGGCGTCCTCATCGAGCGCGGCCGTCGGCTCATCAATCAAGAGCAGCGGGCGGTCTTGAAGGAGGGCGCGAGAAAGCCCCAGGCGTTTGCGCTGCCCTTGCGAAAGCGTCTGTCCGCCTTCCCCAAGAAGCGTGTCGAGTCCTTGAGGGAGCCGGTTGACCATATCGGTCAGGGCAAGGCTGCTGAGTGCTTTGCGTATGTCATCCTCCCGATATCCTTCATGGAAGAGCGTGATATTTTCCCGCAGTGTCCCATTGTAGAGATGCGGTTCCTGAGGCACATAGCTCCAGTTGGCAGCGTGGGTCAATGCCTGGCTCCGCAGGATCTGTCCGCCTTCTGGTATGAGCAGTCCGGCGATCAGGCGTAGGAGCGTCGTCTTGCCGCAACCGCTTGGCCCGCACAGCACCGTCAATTTGCCGGCTGACACATGCAGCTGGAGGTCTTCAAATAATGGCAGAGGGCTGCCTGGATAGCGGAAAGAGAGCCCCTGCACAGCGAGCGCAATCCCTGAAGGACAGCTCGTCTCCACGGTCTCAGCGGTTGCTGCGGGCGACAGGCAGTGCGGACGCAGGGCCTGTTCTGCCGTGAAGGCCGTCATGCCACTGTGGAAGGCCGTGCCAGAGAGCCTGAGCGGCTGGTAGAATTCCGGCGTGAGCAGCAGCACGAAGAATGCCGACGTGAACACGAGCTGGCCGTAGAGCAGGCGCAGGCCGATGCTCACGGCAATGATGGCGATGGCGAGTGTCGTGATGAGTTCGAGGGCGAAAGCGGAAACAAAGGAGAGCTGCAGGACGCGCAGAGCTGACCGGGCGAAATCCCGGCTCAGTTTCTTTACGCGCTGGCGTTCTTCCTGTTCCCGTGCGAATAATTTGAGTGTGGGCAGGGCGCGCAGGATCTCGGCGAGCCCTGTGGAAAAGCGGTTCATCTGTTGCCATTGCTGCTGGCTGGCCTCTTTGGTCACACGTCCGATGAGATAGAGCAGGAATGGAGCGATGGGGACTGTCACCAGCATCAAAAGCCCTGTCATCGGATCGACGAAGAAAGCGGCGATGAGCAGGCAGGGCATGGTGATGAGGATGCCGAGCATGACCGGCAGGACTTTGGTGAACCAGGCATCAAGGGCATCTGTACTCTCGAGTGCGAGTGGCAGCAGTTGCTGCTGGAAGGTGCGGTCCGTTTGGCCTTCCGGTGACAAAAGGCGTCGATGGAGATGATTTCGCACCGACTGGCGCAATGTTCCTGAGAGGCTTTGCAGCAGCCGTTGCTGACGCAGACCCAGGATGTGGAGAAGCCCGAGCATAAGAAACAGCACCAGGAGGACTGGTGCTGTCTGGCTGAGGCTTTCCTTTCGGAGAAATACCTGATCCATGACCAGGCTGGCAGCCCCGCAGGCACCGAGAATCGCAAAGGCACGCAAAAACTCGGTAACGAGCAACTGGTACCTCGTATGTTTCTGTTGATGCAGGGTTGCAAAAAGAAAGGTTTGCTTCATATTCATAATCGTTGTTTTACTGGCAGGGCTGATTGCTCAATAGTGTTCTTCTGCATCTTTTGGCGTAACGCGCTTGCGGAAGATATAGTACGACCAGACCTGATAGAGGAGGACAATCGGCACAAAGATGCCGGCGGCCACCGTCATGACGGAAAGTGTATACGGCGTCGAAGCGGCATTCGTGATCGTCAGGCTCCAAGCGGGATTCAGGCTCGAGACCATGAGGCGCGGGAAGAGTCCTGCGAAGAAAGCAACCGTCGTGGCGACGATAGCCAGCGAACTCAGGATAAAGCTGGCCTTGCCTTTGCCGATATTCATGCTCAAGAGAGCGATGACAAAGAACAGGGCTGCGCCGAACAGGGCGACAGCAGCCAGCGGGCTCTGGAAGAGATCCGTATGCTCAAAAGTCAGCAGCATGCAGAGTACGAAGAAGATGGCAGCGGCAACGCCAATCTTGACGGCAAGTTCCTGGCAGCGCAGGATGAGGCCCGTATCCTTGAGCCGCAGGGTCAGGAAAGCGGCTCCGTGGAACAGGAAGACGAAGAGGAAAGCCAGGCCGCCGACGATCGTGTAGAGCGACAGCAGATCAAAGAAGCCACCCATGTAGTTCATCTGCGCATTGATCGGCAAGCCGGCGATGAGATTCGTGACGGCGACACCCCAGAGGAAAGCCGGTACGACACTGCCAAAGCAGATGGCACCATCCCAGAAACGGCGCCAGCACAGCGATTCCTGGCGACCGCGCAGATCGAAGGCCACACCGCGCAGGATGAGAGCGACGAGCATCAGGAAGAGAGCCAGGTAGAATGCTGAGAACATCGTGGCATAGACATGCGGGAAAGCTGCGAAAAGGGCGCCGCCCGCCGTGATCATCCAGACTTCATTGCCATCCCAGACCGGGGTGATAGTGCGCAGGATAACGCCGCGGTCTTCCTCGCGGGATGAGAGGAAAGGCAGCAGCCCGCCTACACCGTAATCAAAGCCTTCGAGAAAAAAGAAACCGGTGAACAGTACGACGATGAGGATGAACCAGAGAATGTTGAGATCCATCATGCGTCCCTCCCTTCCATTGCGATGCGGGTCTTCCGGACAAAGCGGATGGCAATCCAGAAGGCAGCGATGGCCAGCAGCAGGTAGAGAACCGTGAAGCCGATCATCGTGATCCAGACATCGGTACCTGTGAGATTCGGCGAGACGGCGTCTGCTGTTTTCTGCAGGCCAACGACAATCCAGGGCTGGCGTCCGCCTTCTGCGACATACCAGCCGAAGGAATTCGCAAGATATGGCAGCGGCAGCAGCCAGGGCAGTGCCTTAAGCAGCAGCGGGCAGGCGAGCGGACGTTTTTTCCAAGTGAGATAGAGCGTGACCAGGCCAAGGAAAATCATCAGTGCGCCGATGCCAATCATCATGCGGAAACTCCAGAAGAGTCCGGTTACGTCCGGACGATACTCACCGGGCCCATAGTTGGCTGCGTATTCCTGCTGCAGCTGGTTGATGCCTTTGACGGCACCCGTCGGCGAATTGTAGAGCATGAAGGAGAAGACACCGGGAACGGTAAGCTCCATATTGTTCCTATGGTTTTCCTCGTCGATATCGGCGACGATGGCAAAGGGAGCCGGGTCAGCCGTTTCCCAGAGTGCTTCCACGGAGGAAAGCTTCATGGGATTGGCTTGTGCGAGATACTGGGCGTGCATATGTCCGCTGCCCATCGTGGCAAAAAGGCCGATGAGCATGTAGATGGCACCGGCTTTGAGCGTCTGTGTGAAAGCCTGGCGGGAGACTTCATCATGCAGGACCTTCCAGGCCGAAACAGCCAGTACCAGAAACCCGGCCGTAGCAATGGCGGAGAACAGCGTATGCGAGTACTCGCCGAGAACATAGTGATTCGTTACCAATGCGAAGAAATCCGTCATCTCCGCACGTCCATTGTTGAGTGCATAGCCAACGGGGTGCTGCATGAAGGAGTTGGCCACGAGGATCCAGAATGCGGATAGATTGCTGGCGAAGGCTACGATCCAGATGCAGATACAATGTGCTTTTTCCGAAAGCTTGTCCCAGCCGAAAATCCAGATGCCGAGAAAGGTAGATTCGAGGAAGAAGGCAGTCAGCGCTTCCAGTGCCAGTGGCGCACCGAAGATATCTCCCATGAAGCGGGAATATTCCGACCAATTCATGCCAAAATGAAATTCCTGTACGATACCGGTGACGACACCCATTGAGAAATTGATGATGAAGAGTGTGCCAAAGAATCTCACGAGCTGACGAGATGCTTTCTTCCATTGGGGGCGCTTCGTCCGCACGTAACACGTTTCGAGCAGAGCCACGAAAATCGAGAGCCCCAATGTTACCGGGACAAAGAGGAAATGGTAGACGGTTGTGATGGCGAATTGCCATCGGGATAGAATCAGTGCTTCCATTGAGATAGCCTCCTTTTATGATTTTTAGATGAATCAGGCTTATGATTGTATTATATCGCAAAAATCAGACGTAGACAATGCAAGGTGCAAGTAATTTTTAAAAGAAAATAATTATCGCTGATATCCATGCCTGCAGAAAAAGTATATGCCATTTCTCCTATTGTCAGTTATGTGTTTGTCAGTTATGTGTTTATGCTGTTTATGTATTTATGCTATAATCTATAAAAAAGGAAGACAGGAGTCATAGAGAAACGATGAGAACCATTGACCTGAACCGTTGCCTGCTGCGCTATGCACAGGGGAATTGCGATGCCTGTGAGGCTATCTGCCCGCAGGGAGCCGTTCATCAGCATGTGATAGATCCTGGAAAGTGCAATGATTGCGGCTTGTGCCAAGCCGTTTGCCCGACCGGAGCCATTGCGGGCCGCGATGATTGCGCGCGTGCTTTGGATCATCTGTCCCAGCTCACGCGCCAGGTACTCATGTGCAGCCGGGTGGATGATGATTCGCCGTCCTGCCTGGGTTTCTTGAACCGGCGCATCCTCTGGTCTCTGACCAGGGAACGCGAGCTTGCCATCGATCTGTCACGCTGCAAGGCATGTCGTCCAGCGGTTTTCCGATGGCTGGAGCAGGAAATTGACGCTTGTCAGCAGGTCCTGCAGGAGGAAGGACGTCCGCCCATCCGTCTGGTAAGGGTGAAGCCGCGCGCCAAGACACCGGCAGTGCAGTCCGTGGAGCGCCGTCATTTCTTTCGCTCACTTTTCCAGTCTGCTACCGATGGCTTGCACTCGCTGGCAGAAGCACAGCAGACAAGACTTTACGCCTTTGATCCATCGCTGTGGATTGCTGCGCGGGGCGGGACGCCAGGTACTCTTTTCCCGCAGCTTACGGTCTCTTCTTCGTGCAATACCTGCGGACTCTGCACGGTGCTTTGCCCGGAGCGTGCCCTTTCGATGCGGCAGCCGGAAGGGATGCCGAAAAAGCTGTACGTTTCAGCACTCGCTTGCAGTGGTTGCGGACTCTGTGCTGCGAGCTGTCCTGCCAAGGCCATTGTATGCAAAAAAAGCGCTGTAGATGAGCAATCGAACTTGGATTGAGGCAGGGGAATGTATATAGTATGTTGAATACGTAAAATAATATATTTCTGTATGAGTGGAGGAAGTGGGATATTGATTACGGTAAATGGTGAGGCAAAGATTAATCTGACGCTGGATATCTTGGGCAAGCGTCCCGATGGCTACCATGAAGTCTCCATGGTCATGCAATCGGTGAGCCTTCATGATACGCTGCAGCTGGAACGGATTCCAGAAGGCATTGAGCTGTCGATTGATGTACCGTGGCTTGAGGCTGATGAAACGAATCTTGCGTATCGTGCAGCGGCGAAGATCCTGGCGTATGGCCGGGTGTCGGGCGGTGTCAGGATCCAGCTGCAAAAACGCATCCCGATGGCAGCCGGACTGGCAGGCGGCAGTGCCGATGCAGCAGCTGTCCTGCGTGGTGTCAACGAACTCTACGGACTCAATCTTTCCCTTGATGAACTTTGCTCCCTTGCTGCGCAGCTGGGCTCGGATATCCCGTTCTGCCTGTGTGGTGGTACCATGCTTGCCACGGGACGCGGTGAAGTCCTCAAGCGTCTGCCGCCAGTGCCTGCTTTCTGGGTCGTATTGGCAAAGCCGCCGATTTCCGTATCGACAGCCTGGGCGTATCAGCACTACGATGCGGAGGGGGCTGAACGTCATCCGGACAATGAGGCCATGTGCCGGGCCATTGCTGCTGGCAGCAGGGAAGAACTGGCGCCCTTGTTGTGCAATGTCCTGGAAAGTGTTACTATAAAACAGTATCCTGTCATTGCAGCGTACAAGGAGAAAATGCTGCAGCAGGGTGCGATGGTGAGCATGATGTCGGGCAGCGGCCCGACAGTCTTTGGCCTGCTGGGAACGAGGGCGGCGGCAGAACGGTTGGCTGCGGTACTCAGGGAGCAGACCGATGCAGACGTGTTTGTTTGTCATACCACCCAGGAAGACTAGTTTAGAATTGAGGGAACCATTATGGATCAGAGATTAGCTCCGATTAAATTAGACAGCTATCAACCGTTACGCGAAGTCGTCTGTGAATCTTTGCGGGATGCTATCCGCAAGGGAATCTTGAAACCAGGCGAACGCATCATGGAAATCAAGCTGGCAGAAGAGCTCGGCGTGAGCCGCACGCCGGTGCGCGAAGCTATCCGCAAGCTCGAACTGGAGGGCTATGTGGTCATGATGCCGCGCCGCGGCACGTATGTCGCCGACATGTCTATCCGCGACATCAATGAGATTTTTGAGATCCGCACGGCACTGGAATCGCTTTCCAATGGACTGGCGGCAGAGCATATCACGGAAGATGAACTTGAGCATCTGCAGCGCCTGCTCGTGATCATTGGCGGGTATATCAAAGAGGGCGATATGGATAAGATTGTCGAGACAGACATCGAGTTCCATGATCTGCTCTATCATGCAGCACGCAACAATCGGCTCGTCGGCATCATCTCGAATCTGCGTGATCAGCTCACGCGTTTCCGCACGCTTTCTATGTCATACCCTGGCCGTCTCGAAGCTACGCTTGATGAACATCGGGCCATTGTAGAAGCAATCGCGAATGGTGATGGCCGTTCGGCGCGTAAGGCTGCCGAGCATCATATGGAAAATTCGGAGAAGACGCTGTTGAAAGCCATGGATGCGCAGAAGAAGAAGGAAGTAGCAACTGCCAAGAAAAAGGCTGTCGCAGGTCGCCGGAAGCCCTCGCTTGACGCTTGAGGCAACGGCGCGTGACCGATTCGTTCTTTGCTTAAACAACCATAAGATAGGAGTTTTTATATCATGTCAGATTTAGTAACGGTAATCCTCGCGGCCGGCAAGGGGACGCGCATGAAATCAAGACTGCCGAAAGTCCTGCACAAGGCAGGCGGCAAGACGATGCTCCAGCATGTCATCGATGCAGCGAAAGCTGCCGGTGCCAAGCGCAATATTGTCGTGACGGGGTTCGGCGGTGACGTGGTGCGTGCAGCTATTGGCGAGCAGGCGGAATTCGTCACGCAGCAGGAACAGCTCGGCACAGGCCATGCGGTCTTGCAGACGGCAGACCTGCTGAAAGAAGAACAGGGCACAGTCATGGTCCTCTGCGGTGATACGCCGCTTTTGACGGGAGACCTGCTCAAGAAACTCTACGAGGAACATGTGGCGGCCGGAGCCAAGGCGACGGTACTGACAGCCATCATGCCGGATGCGACGGGCTATGGCCGCATCATCCGTTCGGCAGACGGCTCGGTGGAGAAGATTGTCGAGCATAAGGATGCGACGGAAGAAGAGCGTCAGGTCAAAGAGGTCAATTCCGGTATTTACTGCTTTGCTGCCAGAGATCTCTTTGAGGCACTCGCGCATGTCACGAATGACAATGCACAGGGTGAGTATTACTTGCCGGATGTACTGGAGATCCTCAAGAAGAAGGGGGAGAAAATCTGGGCTGTGGCCGCTGATGATTACGAGGATACACTCGGCATCAACTCGCGCCAGCAGCTGGCTGGCGCCGAGAAGATCCTGCGCCGCCGCAAGAATGAGGAACTCATGGCGGCCGGAGTCACGATCATGGATCCCGATACGACGTATGTCGATGATGACGTTGTCGTAGGCCGTGATACGATCCTTTATCCGGGAACCTGGCTTGAGCATGGGACGGTCATTGGCGAGGAATGCGAGCTTGGCCCGAATGTCCGCTTCCAGGATGTCAAATGCGGCAACCGCGTGACGGGACAGTTCGTCTACGCGCATGAATGCCAGATCGATGATGATGTCAAACTCGGCCAGTTCGTTCATCTGCGCCCCCATACGCATCTTTTCGAGGGTGTCAAGATCGACAACTTCATCGAAGTCAAGAATTCGAACATCGGCAAGGGTTCGAAGCTGCCGCATCTCTCTTATATCGGTGACTGTGACATGGGCGAGAATGTCAATATGGGCTGTGGCACGATCACGGTCAATTACGACGGCAAGTTCAAGCATCGCACGAAGATCGGCGACAATGTCTTCGTCGGCTGCAATTCGAATCTCGTTGCTCCGGTGACGCTGGAAGATGGTGCATATATCGCAGCCGGCTCCACGGTCACCAAGACGGCTCCGGGAGGCAAGCTGACGATTGCCCGCGCGCGCCAAACCACGATTGAGAAGTGGAGTGACAAGCGCGATCAGTAAGCATGCGATCCGCGGGATGCGGAACGCTGTACGGAAAAAGAACCGGGCAAATTTCAAGACCATATGTCCTTTTTCCGTTATTCGTGTTATACTGATAAAAGAAGGAAGATGGGTTCCAGCCTGTTCTTCCGGCATAGAGATGTACATGTAAGGATTTGGAGGTTTTTTACAAAATGGCTTTAGACACTGGAAACTTATGCATCCTGACCGGTAACGCAAACCCGGATCTGGCAAAGAAGATTGCCGATCATATCGGGGTGAACCTCTGCGATGCATATGTCGGTCATTTCAACAACGGTGAGACGCAGGTCATGATCAGTGAGAGCATCCGCGGCAAGGATATCTTTATCATCCAGCCGACGTCTTATCCGGTCAATGATAACCTCATGGAGCTGCTCATCATGGCAGATGCCTGCAAGCGCGCTTCGGCACACAGCATCACGGCTGTCGTACCGTACTATGCGTATGCCCGTCAGGATCGCAAGACGCGCGGCCGTGAGCCGATTTCCGCAAAGCTGGTGGCCAATCTCATGACCACGGCTGGTGTAACCCGTGTCGTGACGGTTGACCTCCATGCCGGTCAGATCCAGGGCTTCTTCGATATCCCGGTCGATCATCTGGCTGCTGCGCCGGTCATTGCGAATTACTTCCGTACGCAGAAGCTTGAGGATGTTGTCGTTGTCTCCCCGGATCTCGGCGGTGTAACGCGTGCGCGCATCCTCGCCGATCATCTGCAGGCTCCGATCGCCATCATCGAGAAGCGTCGTCCGCGTCCGGGCTGTGCAGAGGTCATGAACCTCATCGGCGACGTTGAGGGCAAGACGGCCATCATCATCGACGATATCGTTGATACGGCCGGTTCCCTTTGCGAAGGCAGCCGCGCACTTGAGAAGCGCGGTGCGAAGCGCATCTTTGCTTCCTGCTCCCATGCCATCCTGTCCGATCCGGCAGTCCAGCGCATCAACGAGTCTCCTATCGAGAAACTCGTCATCACGGATACCATTCCGCTGCCGCCAGAGAAGCAGTCCGACAAGATTGTCGTCCTCTCCCTGGCTGATGCCCTCGGCGATGTCATCATGCGCATCCAGAGCCATCGCTCGGTCAGCCAGCTCTTCCGTTGACGTCCGGAAGCCGCAGGCAAAGGATCCCGGCCCGCAAGGCCGGGATTTTTCTATCTTTTCGTTGATTCATCTGTGGAACCTGCCTGCTCTCTGCAGGCTCGTGAGGATTTGCTATGGCAGAAAAAAACGCGACGGATCTCTTTATCCGTCATTTTGATTTCTGGCCGCATTTGAGCGACCAGGAGAAAACCCTTTTGAATGAACATACGCATGCTGTTCATTATGACGCGGGGGAACAAGTGCATCGCGGACCTTTTGACTGCATCGGCGTGCTGCTCGTCAAGAAAGGGCAGCTTCGCGTCTATACGTTGTCGGAAGATGGACGCGATGTGACGCTTTACCGTTTGTTCGCTGACGATATCGGCATCCTGTCGGCAGCCTGTACCCTGGACGCGGTGACCTTTGATGTTTACATCGATGCCGAGGAGGATACGGAGGTGCTGCTGACCGATGCGGCTTCGTTCCGTCGTCTGGCCGACAACAATATCTATGTGCGCTGCTATGGGTATGAGATGGCAGCCGGCCGCCTTTCGGAGATGCTGTTCAAGATGCAGCAGGTCCTGTTCCTGTCCGCTGACCGCCGCTTTGCGATTTTCCTGCTCGAGGAATGCGAGAAGACGAAACAGGACGAAATCCATCTGACGCATGAGCAGATGGCGCGTTATATGGGGACGGCTCGGGAAGTCGTGAGCCGCCTGGTCAAGTATTTTGGCCAGGAGGGCTGGGTGCAGTCGGCACGCGGGCGGCTGCGCATCCTGGACAAGGCCGCCTTGCAGAAGCTCGCGGGGGAATACTGAAAAGAGCCGCATCTCCAGCAGGGCGTGTGCCTGGGAGATGCGGCTCTTTTCATGCGATGCGCAGGGACATGTCAGCTCAACAGGGCTTCCACTTTCTCCTGTGGGATGAGGCCGACGGATTCATTGACTTTCTGGCCGTTCCGGAAAACGAGCAGCGTAGGGATGCTCATGATATCGAATTGCTGTGCGAGTTCCGGTTGCTCGTCAACGTTGATCTTGCCGACTTTGACTTCGGGATGCTCGGCAGCGACCTGGTCAACGATGGGAGAGAGCATGCGGCAGGGACCGCACCAGGTAGCCCAGAAATCGATGAGTACCGTACCACTGGCCTTCAGGACCTCAGCTTCGAAATTCTCTTTGGTGATGACAATAGCAGACATGATAAAACCTCCTATGGTTCCGATATGGAAATCGTATGGCAAGCGCTGCAGAGGGAAAATGTGGCGCTTCGTTATCGTTGTTTTCAGTATAGCGGCGTCAAAGCGGATTTTCTGTGATTTGCTCACATTCTCGCCGCATTGGCTTACGATTGGCATTTTTTCACCTAAATGTGGGCGAGGATGCCCTGACCTCTTAGGTCGGGGAGGAACGCCCACGTCCCTCCTTTCAAAAATAAAACAATAAATTTTCAATACAAAATATGTTATATTTTTTATAGTGAAGTAGTATGAACTTTAGAAAGGCAGGTGAGAATAATGTCCAACCTAACAAAAACCATAAAACTTCGCATACACGTTACTCCAGAACAGAAAATACTGTTCCATCAAATGACCGAGCAATATCGTCTGGCATGTAACTTTGTCTCTCGATACATCTTTGATAATGGATTTGAATTAAATTCAAATACCGTTCAAAAAGCTTTATACAAAGATGTTCGTTCTTTATTTGGATTAAAATCTCAGTTAACAACTTCTTCTTTTAAAACTGTTACGGCCAGATATAAGACGGTAAAACAACAGCTCTTCCAAAATCCCTACAGATATAAGGATGAGAATGGCAACTGGCAACGCATTACCAAGACATGGGAATGGCTTTGGAAGCCGATATTCTTTAATCGTCCGCAAGCTGATTTGGTCCGTAACCGAGATTACAGTTTCGTTGATGATGGTCAAATCCTATCGATCAATACACTCGGCAAAAGAACCAAATGCACTTTTGAGGGCGAACATTTCGCTGAATACCTCGATGGTTCCTATGAGCTTGGAACAGCAAAACTGGTCGAACTCAAAGGTTTATGGTATCTCCACATTCCCGTAACCAAAGCTGTCGAAGATTTTCAGAAAGAAAACGTCCGTCACGTTGTCGGTATTGACCGTGGATTACGTTTTTTGACCGTTAGCTATGACGAGCAGGGCAAAACTGAATT
>JAQYBD010000012.1 GCA_029338835.1 Selenomonadaceae bacterium
ATCACGGCAAACTTCCGCGAAGGCCTGTCGGTATCCGATTACTTCATCTCGTCTCATGGCGCCCGCAAAGGTCTGGCCGATACGGCACTGCGTACGGCTGACTCGGGTTACCTCACGCGTCGTCTCGTCGACGTCGCACAGGATGTCATTGTCCGCGAGGAAGACTGCGACGTCTCGACGCTGAACCTTGTACAGGCTCGCGCACGTCTCGCCGCTTCGACCTTCGATGCGCTTGAGATTCTCAACGACAGCCTCATGGGCCGTCTGCTCGGTGCTGATGTCATTGACCCCGAGACGAAGGAAGTCCTCTTTGCACGCGATACGATCCTCGATGAGGAGAAGCTCACGACCATCGGCGAGAAGAATGTACGCGAGATCATGGTCCGCGGTTCTTCGCTGGCTTCGGAGGCAGCCCTTTCGAATGCAATGGTCACCGAGGTCGTTGCACTTGGCGAGCCGGATGAAGCTGCGCGCCAGAAGATCAAGGATTCCATGATCCGTGAGACCTGCGGCAAGGAAGTCACGCACGATGTTGTCGATGAAGAAGACAATGTCATCCTTGAGGCCGGCAAGAAGATCACGACGGAAGATTTCGAGCGGATCCTTGCCAGCACGGCCAAGGAACTCCACGTCCGCGACAACAATGTCCGCGGCATTGAAGTTGAGGCCATCAAGGAGGGCGACGGCATCATCGAGTCGCTGGCGGAACGCATTGTCGGCCGTGTCCTTGCGGAAGACATCATCGATCCGGAAACGGGTGAGAAGATTGCTTCCATCAACGACAGCGTGGACGAAGACCTTGCAAAACGCATCGAGAAAGTACGCGATCATGTATCCATCCGCAGCGTTCTGACCTGCAAATCCCAGTTTGGCGTCTGCATCAAGTGCTATGGCCGCGATCTTGCCAACCAGGCAGAGGTCGAGATCGGCGAGGCTGTCGGTATCATCGCTGCACAGTCCATCGGCGAGCCGGGCACGCAGCTCACCATGCGTACCTTCCACTCCGGCGGTGTCGCAGGTGACGATATCACCCAGGGTCTTCCGCGTGTCGAGGAACTTTTCGAGGCCCGCAAGCCGAAACATCATGCCATCATCGCTGAGATCGAAGGCGTGGCTGAGGTTGAGGACTCCGGCAAGGGCATGCGCAAGGTCACGATCCGTCCTTCCGAGGGCGAAGCGCGCGAATACGCAATCCCGTATGGCGCCCGCATGCACGTCAAGCAGGGCATGCATCTGAAGCCGGGTGACAAGCTCACCGAGGGGTCGGTCAACCCGCATGACATCCTGCGCGTCTGTGGCCTCCAGGCTACACAGCGTTACCTGGTGTACGAAGTGCAGAAGGTATACAAGTCCCAGGGTGTTGAGATCAACGATAAGCATATCGAAGTCATGGTCCGCCAGATGCTCCACAAGGTCAAGATCGAGGAATCCGGCAGCACGGATTTCCTGCCTGGCGAATACATCGATATCAACTCCTTCGAATCGGCCAACACGAAGGCCATCGAGGAAGGCGGCGAGCCGGCTGTGGCGAAACCAATCCTGCTCGGTATCACGAAGGCTTCGCTGGCTACGGACTCCTTCCTGTCAGCAGCTTCCTTCCAGGAGACGACGCGTGTCCTGACGGATGCCGCCATCAAGGGCAAGGTCGATCCTCTTATCGGCCTCAAGGAGAACGTCATCATCGGCAAGCTCATCCCGGCTGGTACGGGCATGAGCCGTTATCGCAACCTCAAGGTTGTCGAGACGCATCCGAAACCGGCTCCGGAAGTCCCGGCCGAAGAAACGCCGGAAGAATCTTCCGAGCAGACGGGAGCTTGACGGCATTCGTTGGATGTGCTTGAACACATAAAAAGAAAACCTTCCCCGCTTCGGGGAGGGTTTTTCCATTATCATTACCATTACGAAAAAATAATCAAGTAGCTGTTACTTGTTTTCAGGAGGTAAGGCAAATGTCAGAAACATGCAATCATGATTGCGGCTCCTGCGGGACGACCTGCGGGCAGGATACGCGCAAGAAGGACTTCCATGAAGAACCGAATGAACTGAGTTCCATCCGCCACGTCATCGCAGTCGTCAGTGGCAAGGGCGGTGTCGGCAAATCGCTCGTGACGGGCCTCATGGCAGTGGCCATGAGCCGCAAGGGCATGCACACGGGCATCCTCGATGCGGATATCACGGGGCCATCCATCCCGAAGATGTTCGGCGTGAAGGGCGAGGTGCGTGGCAGCCAGGCAGGAGCCTATCCGGTGACGACAGCCGGCGGCATCGACATCGTCAGCATGAACCTGCTGCTGGAGAATTCGACGGATCCTGTCGTCTGGCGCGGTCCAATCATCAGCGGCGTCGTCAAGCAGTTCTGGCATGATTTCATCTGGGAAGATGTCGATTACATGTTTGTCGATATGCCGCCGGGAACCGGCGATGTGCCGCTCACCGTCATGCAGTCCATCAAGCTCGATGGCATCATCATCGTCACGAGCCCGCAGGAACTCGTCTCCATGATCGTCGAGAAGGCCGTCAAGATGGCCGAGGGCATGAAGGTTCCCATCCTGGGCCTCGTTGAGAACATGAGCTATTTCGAATGCCCGGACTGCGGCAAACGCCATGAGATTTTCGGACACAGCCATATTGAAGAGATTGCGCAGGCATATCACCTGGATGTCTTGGCCCGGATCCCCATTGAGCCGCAGCTCGCGGCAGAATGCGATGCCGGCCAGATCGAGACGATTGCCGATACGCATATGCAGGGTGCCGTTCAGAAACTCCTGGCGGCCGACAATCCGGAGAATGTGGAGGCGTGAGTCTTGCGCCATTCCTTCGGGCTGCAGTGGAAATGCGCGTGAAAGGCTCGGGAAAAGGTTGAATAGTCATGGAAGCCGGTTTCCGTGCTGATGCGCGTGACGGGCATATCGGTGCGCAGCAGGTCGCGTGCCAGGATCAGCCGTTTGTTCTGGATGTATTGATGCAGGCTGTAGCCGGTGGCTTCCTTGAATTTGCGCATGAGATGGTAGCGGCTCAGGAAGACCTCTGCAGCCAGGCGTTCAATCGAGAGATCTTCTTTCAGATGACTGCTGATATAGCGGAGTACCTGCTGGATC
Organism: Selenomonadaceae bacterium; assembly: GCA_029338835.1. Classification (GTDB taxonomy): domain Bacteria; phylum Bacillota; class Negativicutes; order Selenomonadales; family Selenomonadaceae; genus Mitsuokella. The sequence continues at coordinate 3,099 of JAQYBD010000012.1, forward strand.
TTGGGGTCGTACGCGATGCTTTCCTGTGCCTGCAGTTCATGGTCTTCCAGGCTGCGGTGAAGAAGGATCAAGAATTCCATAAAGACGATTTCTGTATACAGCCCATTGGCAAAGCCTTGCCCGTGGGCTGTTTTTTCAACTTTATCCATGTGGAAGAGCAGGTCATGGCTCTGTCCGGGCAGCTGATGCATGACACTGCCTGTGTGTTGCGCCAGTTCGAAGCAGGCGGAGAGATCGGCGCCATGGGCCTGAGCTGACCAGCGTGCCAAGAAGTCAGGTGCCACATAGATCACGATGCGTTCGTATGGCGTATTGCTGTTTCGGAAGACCGGCCGGTGGACTTCGCCGGCTGAGACGAAAACGATATCGCGTGCCTGCAGGGCATACGTCTTGCCTTCGATGATATAATCGACCTCGCCGCCGAGGAACATGATGATTTTGTGGAATTCATGGTAATGGAAAGGGATCGGGTGCAGGTTCCGATCCTTGAGGCGGAACACGCGGAACGCGCCGCTCAGATATCCTTTTTTTGGGTAAGTTGGCATCGGTGCCATGGCGACATCCCCCCTAGCTTCTTTATCTGATTCTATTTCCTATTGTTATCATAGAGCATTTTTTGCAATATAGAAAGCATATTTTGTGATTTTATTGCGAAATACATCCTGTTATAATAAAGCCATCGCAAGGAAAAAAGAAAGGTTGGTGGCCCTCATGATGGTCGTTCGTGTTTATAAAGCAGATAACAAAGAATACATGGTGATGGATGGCACGCAGGGGTTCTTGCCGGAAGCAGCTGCTGTCCGCCTGCTGATGCATCGTCGTCATGGTGTGGGTGCCGACCGTCTGCTGGTCTTTACGGGCAGTGAAGAAGTCCCGTCCTTCGTGGCGTTTACGCCGGAAGGCGAGCAGCAGGAACTCACGTCGGCCGATTACGCTGTGCTGAGCCGCAGTAGGGAAGATTATGAGATCCATTTGACGGATCACTTCCTCGGCCGCCTGCGTGCAGCGGCAGCTTCGCGCGCAGTCTGTGCTGGTTGATGCATTGCTGTCAAAACGACCTGAATGCGTGGCTGCAGGTTTCGCCTCAGTCGCATAACATACAGAGAGAAGCGTTTCAGGGATAAAAGGCGAACGAGCCTGCGCCGGTTTTGCCGGTGCAGGCTTTTTTCGACTTTATCTTTGACTTTTTGTTGTTTATGGTGTATAGTATTAGCTGTACGTTAGCACTCGTATGGTATGAGTGCTAATAATGACTTCGTCAAAAAAATTTTACATAAGAGAGGCAGATTTACATGGGAAAAGAAAAATATGAGTTTAAAGCGGAGACCAAGCAGCTGCTGGATCTCATGATTCATTCCATTTACACGAACCATGAGATTTTCCTGCGCGAGCTGATCTCGAATGCTTCCGATGCCATTGACAAGGCTCACTTTGAGAGCCTGACGGATCGCAGTCTGCTTGAGGGCAATGAGAATTTTGAGATTTTCCTGACGCCGGATGCAGAGCAGCATACGCTGACGCTTGCCGATAACGGCATCGGCATGAACCGTGAGGAACTCATCGAGAACATCGGCACGATTGCGAAATCCGGCACGAAGGCTTTTCTTGAGCAGCTCAAGAAAGCGAAAGAGGAGAACCAGGATCTTACCGATAAGGAAATGATCGGCCAGTTCGGTGTCGGTTTCTACTCGGCCTTCATGGTGGCCGACCAGGTGACTATCATTTCCCGCAAGGCCGGCGATGCGCAGGCCTGGAAGTGGGAGTCTGCAGCCGATGGGTCGTACACCATCGAGGAAGCCGAGCGTGCAGAGCGCGGTACGAGCATCACGCTGCATCTCAAGAAAGAATTCTGCGGCAAGGAAGCGGAGCAGGACTTCACGGATCCGTATGAGCTTGAACGCCTGGTGAAGAAGTACAGCGATTACGTCCGTTACCCGATCAAGATGGACTTCACGTTTGAAGAAACGCCGAAGGACAAGGATGGCAAGGAAATCGAAGGTGCAGAGAAGATCAAGAAGGTCGAGACACGCACGCTCAATTCCATGCAGCCGCTCTGGACAAAGAACAAGTCCGATATCAAGCAAGAAGAATACAACGAATTCTTCAAGCATCAGTTCCACGAGTGGGAAGACCCGATGGAAGTCTTCCACACGAAGGCTGAAGGCACGGTGGAGTATACGGCACTCCTGGCTATCCCGGCACATGCACCGTACAACCTCTATCAGACGGATTACGAGCCGGGCGTGCAGCTCTACAGCCGCCATGTCTTCATCATGGACAAGTGCAAGGATCTGCTGCCGGATTACTTGCGCTTCATGAAAGGCCTCGTCGATTCGCCGGATCTTTCGCTCAACATCTCGCGTGAACTCCTGCAGCAGAGCCGCGAACTCAAGACGATTGGGCGTGCGCTTGAGAAAAACATCCTGAAGGCACTGGCGCGCAAGCTCAAGAATGACCGTGAAGCCTATGAGAAATTCTGGAACGAATACGGCAAGTCCCTGAAGATCGGCATCTACAACAGCATCTACAGCGGTTCGTCGGATACGGTCGATAAACTCAAGGATCTCATCCTGTTCCTGAGTTCCAAGGAAAGCAAGCTCGTTTCTCTCAAGGAATATGTGGAGCGCATGCCGGAGAGCCAGAAGAAGATCTACTATGCGACGGCCAAGGACAAGGAGACGATCGAGCATCTGCCACAGATGGAGACGCTGCGCGACAAGGGGATCGAAGTCCTGTATCTCTTGGATCCGGTCGATGAGTTCTGCCTGGAAACCATCCACGAATACGAAGGCAAACCGTTCCATTCGATCAGCCGCGGCGACCTCGACCTCGACGATGCCGAGAGCCAGGAAGTCAAGAAGGAGACGGAGGAGATCCAGAAGGATAACGGCGATCTCATGAAGGACATCAAGGACGTCCTGGGCGATAAAGTCGCGGATGTCAAGGTCTCGGCACGTTTGAAATCGAGTGCCGTCTGCCTTGTTGCCGATGAAGCCGGCCCGTCGCTGGCTATGGAGCAGACTTTTGCTGATATGAAGAATCCGCTCTTCAAGGCAAAGCGCATCCTCGAGATCAATCCGCATCATGAACTATTCCAGCGCTTGCAGCAGCTTCATGCAGCCGGCAAGGACAGCCAGGACTTCAAGGATTACTGCGACCTGCTCTACACGCAGGCTCTGCTCATCGAAGGCATCCTGCCGGAGAATCCGGTCGATTTCGCGAATAAAGTCGCTAAGCTCATGGCAAAATAAGCAGCTATCTGGCATATTTGCATCGCGTTTCTCAGTAAGGGAACACAGGGGAATACGTTTACCCCTGTAAGTTCCCTTTTTTTATTGTTGCATAAATGTGCGTACAATTAAGAAAACAAATAAAAAATAAAAAATCATCTTGCTTTTTATTATTCGTTAGCGTATAATACAGTTGTAAGCAAAAGAAAACGTTTGCTACAAGGAAAGAAAAGACAATCGGTGCTGTTCTGCTGAAATGGTCTTGCAGGAAAAAAGGGGGATTTGCCGTTTGTTTTTTTGCATTATGTGAAAACGTTTACATTTAAGGGGGAAAATATTATGAAAGAGAACCTTGTGATCACGATCGGTCGTCAATATGGCGCGGGCGGACGTGAACTGGCAGGGATCCTGGCTGAGAAGCTGGGGATCAAGCTCTACGACCGCCAACTGGTGCATCTGGCTGCAGCCAAGCTCGGCATCCACGACCTCAGCGAAGAGGAACTGCTCGAGCTGGAGAATACCGTCAAACCGCTTTCTCTGAGCTTCATCCCGTTCCATTCCTTCGGTACGCGTATGGGTGAGTCCAGTCAGGGCATGTTCATGAGTGAGTCGGCCGTCATCCGCAAGATTGCTCAGGATGGATCCTGCATCTTCCTCGGCCGCTGTGCTGATTATGCTCTGCGCAACAGCGATAATCATTTCGACATCTTTGTCTGTGCTGATGACGAATATCGCGAGCAGCGCGGCCAGACAGTATACGAAGGCAAGAGCCTCAAGGAACTCAACCGCGAGAATGAGAAACGCGCTCGTTACTACAATTATTATACGGGCCGCACGTGGGGCGATGGTGCCAATTATGATCTCGTCGTCAATACGAGCAAGGGTGCTTCGCTTGAAACGATTGCCGATGCCATCATTGCGTACATCGATAAGATTAAAGGCTGAGGGCTTGATTTTTTAGGGAGGCATTCATAATGAACAGCAAATTACTGCAGCGCATCTGTTATGCGTGCGGCACGTTTGGTCATGACGTATTCTATGCCATGATCGGCACTTATTTCATGATTTTTGTCACGAGTAACTTGTTCCATTCCAATAATCCGAGCCACGATGCCTACATGATCGGCATTGTCACGACGATTATCCTCGTACTCCGTATCCTTGAACTTTTCGTCGATCCGTTCATCGGCAACCTGATTTATAAGACAAAGACGCGCTGGGGCCGCTTCAAGCCCTGGGTCATCGTCGGTGCCTTTGTCGCAGCCATCACGCTGGCCATGCTCTTTACGGACTTCGGCGGCCTGACTGCCACGAATCCGACGCTTTATCTGATCCTTTTCGCCATCATCTACTTCATCATGGATATCTTCTACAGCGCGAAAGACGTTGCCATCTGGTCCATGATCCCGGCTCTTTCGTTTGATTCCCATGAACGCGATATCACGGCCACGATTGCCCGTATCGGTTCCGTCTTCGGTGCCAACCTCGTCACGGTCATCGTCATGCCGGTCGTCCTTTACTTCTCACTGAACCAGAACGGTGGTGCTGGTGACCCGACGGGCTGGTTTGCCTTTGCTTGCGTCGGCGGCGGCATCGCTACGCTCGGTGCCATTATCCTCGGCCTCGGCACGCACGAGCAGGAATCGGCACTGCGTGAGAACAAGACGGAGACTTCTGCAAAAGACGTATTCAAGGTCCTGATGAAGAACGACCAGCTCATGTGGACGGCCATTGCTTATCTTGTCTATGGCATCGGCATCAACATCGTCAACAACTTCAACCTCTACTATTTCATCTATGTCATCGGTGATGCTACGAAGTTCTCGATCCTCGGTGTCATCAATACGATCATCGGTCTCATCGCCGTTGCCCTGTTCCCGGCCATGACGGCCAAGTTCAGCCGCCGCAAGCTCTTCTTTGCCTCCATCGCCATCATGCTGGTGGCACTCCTGATTTACGCGACGTCCGGCACGAATGTCACGATGGCCCTGATTGGTGCAGGCCTCTTTGCTCTGCCGCAGCCTCTCGTCTTCCTCGTCGTCCTCATGACGATCACGGATTCCGTCGAGTATGGCCAGCTCAAGATCGGCCATCGCGATGAAGCTGTCTGCCTCTGTGTACGTCCGCTCGTCGATAAATTCGCTGGTGCTGTCTCGAGCGGCATCATCGGTCTTGTTGCCGTCTGGGTCGGCATGACGGGCGGTGCCTCGGCTGCCGATATCAAGCCGGATGCCCTGTTCCACTTCCAGGTTGTCATGTTCGCCGCACCGATTGTCCTCATGATCATCGCTTCTTTCATCTATCGTGCCAAGGTTACGCTGACGGAAGCCGAGCATGCGCGCATCGTCCGCGAACTCGAAGAAAAGTGGGAAGATCTGAGCAAGTAATTTGCTTTGCCCGGATATATAATCTGGATATGCATGGATAAGCTGTCCATTGACCTGGAGAGGAGGCCGTTGTACCATGAAGATACAGCGGCCTTCTCTTTATGTCGGTATAACAAACAGGAAATATAAAAGGAGGAAATCCTGATGTTCACAGTCGATCGTTTAGCAGACCCTTCATTCTTTGCCGAAAATCGCCTGCCGGCACACAGTGACCATGTCGCGTATGCCGATGCGATGGAGATGGCAGAGGGCGTCTCCAGCCTGCGCCGCAGTCTGAACGGGCTCTGGTATTTCCATTATGCGCGCAATCTCGCTGCACGTCCTGAGGGGTTTGAACAGCCTTCGTATGATATCAGCGGCTGGGAGACAATCCGTGTACCAGCGCATTGGCAGATGGAAGGGCATGGTGTACCGCAGTACACGAATCAGGTCTATCCCTGGGATGGTCACGAAGTCGTTCATCCGGGACAGGTGCCGCAGCGTGAGAATCCGGTCGGTTCCTATGTCAAGGATTTCATCTTGCCGGAGGGGTGGGAAAATGCCGTGCTTTCCCTGCAGGGTGTGGAGTCGGCTGTCGTCGTTTATCTCAACGGCAAGTACGTCGGCTACAGCGAGGATTCCTTCACGCCGTCGGATTTTGACCTTACTCCATATCTCCAGCCTGGCAAGAACCGCCTGGCTCTGCAGGTCTTCCGCTTCAGCTCGGGCAGTTGGCTCGAAGATCAGGATTTCTGGCGTTTTTCCGGTATTTTCCGCAAAGTCGTACTCTACACGAAGCCGCAGGTCCATCTCGAGGATTTGCGTGTCATGGCCAAGCCCGTCCACGAATACCAGGATGGTCAGCTGTTCTTTGACATGAAGTGGAACAATTGCGGTGCGCGTACGGTACATATCGAACTCTTCGACCCCGCAGGGAAATCCGTACTCGATGAGATGCAGCAGGTCGAAGGCCAGGCTTCGTCGTTTGAAGCAGGGATCCAGGACATCAAGCTCTGGAGTGCCGAGGAACCGAATCTTTACCGCGCTGTCATCACCGTGCGCGATGTGGCAGGCCATCTGCAGGAAGTCATCCCGCAGGAAATCGGCTTCCGTGAGTTCCGTATGGACGGCACGATCATGAAGCTCAATGGCAAGCGCATCGTCTTCAAAGGCGTGAACCGCCATGAATTCGACTGCTACAGCGGCCGTGCCGTGGATCCGTCCCTTATCGAGCGCGACATCATCACCATGAAGCAGCACAACATCAATGCGGTGCGCTGCTCACATTATCCCAACTCCAGCTATCTCTATGCCCTCTGTGACCGTTATGGCCTGTATGTCATCGATGAGACGAATCTGGAGACGCATGGCAGCTGGATGCGCAACGGCAAGTGCGACATCATCGCAGAAACGCTGCCGAATGACCATGAAGAATGGCAGGATATCATCCTCGACCGCGCGAAATCCATGCTGGAGCGCGACAAGAATCATGCCTCCATCCTCATTTGGTCGTGCGGCAACGAGTCCTGTGGCGGCAAGGATCTCTATGCCATGAGCGAATATTTCCGTCAGGCCGACCCGACGCGTCTCGTGCATTATGAGAATATCTTCTGGGATCGCCGCTACAACGGCACGAGCGATATGGAAAGCCAGATGTATCCGCCGGTGGCTGATATCAAGGAATTCCTCGCCGAGCATCGCGACAAGCCGTTCATCTGCTGCGAATATACGCATGCGATGGGCAACAGCATCGGCGGCATGCATAAATACACAGAACTCGCGGATGAAGATCCCCTTTATCAGGGCGGGTTCATCTGGGACTTTGTCGACCAGGCCATCTGGCACAGGGATCGTTATGGCAAGGATGCCTATGCCTATGGCGGCGACTTTGGCGACCGCCCGAACGATGGCAATTTCAGCGGCGATGGTATCCTTTTCGCGGACCGCAGCCTGACGACCAAGATGCAGGATGTCAAATTCAACTACCAGGATTTTGATCTCGCCGTCACGGCAGAGGGCGTGACCATCACGAACAAGAGCCTGTTCACGGATGCGTCCGCCTATGAGCTGAAGCTGGAACTCCTGCTCGATGGTCAGAAGGTCTGGGAAAAAACTGTTGCGGCGCCGGCGATTGCACCGGGAGAAACCGGCGAGGTTTCCTTTGCGGATCTGCCGCTCACCAGTGCTGGTGAAGAGACCATCACGGCTTCGCTCTGCCTCAAGGAGGATACGCTCTGGGCAAAACGCGGCTTTGAGGTCGCTTTCGGTCAGGGAACCTGGCAGGTCGATGAGATTGAGGTGCCGGATGAAGCGGAGGCAGTGGATGCGACTGATTTTGCCCGTGCGGCACGCTGCCGTCGTTATCAGGCAGAGCTGGCGCTGGAGACCCAGCAGGAGCAGCCGCTTCATGTCGTCCATGGTGACATAACGCTCGGTGTGCGTGGCGAGGGCTTCGAGATCCTGTTCTCGAGTGCCTCTGGCAATCTGACTTCCTACAAGTATAACGGCGTAGAACTCGTTGAAGAGCTGCCGAAACCGTCGTTCTGGCGCGCGCCGGTCGACAATGATTACGGCAGCCGCCGTGACTTCATGACGGCACAGTGGAAACTTGCGAGCCTCTACCGTCGCTGCGTCAAGAAAGAACTGCGCGACGAGACAGGCATTTGGCAGGAGTTTGACTGGTTCGGCCAGCTCGGCCAGAAGGAATACGATGCGAAGGATCTGTCTGTCCGCTTCACGTATGAGCTGGCCACGCAGCCGCTTTCTTCCTGCTGCCTCACGTATACGGTCGAAGGAGATGGTGCCATCCGGACGGAACTCGATTACGAAGCAGTCGAAGGCCTGCCTGAGATCCCGGATTTTGCGATGATCTTTACGCTGCCGGCCGATTACGATCGGATTCGTTTCTACGGCTATGGCCCGCTCGACAATTACGCCGATCGCTGCCAGGGAGCTAAGCTCGGTATCTATGAAACGACGACCAGGGATGAAGTGGAGCCGTATCTCCTGCCGCAGGAGACAGGCAATCATGGCGGCATCCGCTGGTTTGAGGCCACGGATAAACGCGGCCGCGGCGTGCGTCTCGCGATGGATGAAGAGCCGTTTGAAGCTTCGGCGTTGCCGTACTCGGCACATGAACTCGAGAATGCGCGTCATCCGTACGACCTGCCGGAAGTACATCACACTTTCCTGCGCGCTTCGCTCGGACAGTGCGGCGTGGGCGGCGACAACACCTGGGGGGCTCCCGTCCTGCCGGAATATACCGTCAAGAACACGTCGAAACATTTCTCCTTCTATTTCAAAGGAATCTGAAGGCTTGTCGATCTTTGTCCAGAAAGGAAAGAAAGGAAATCATCATGATCCAATACGATGAAAAAACGGGCATCTTCCATCTGCGCAATGAGCAGATGAGCTATGTGCTGCAAGTGGTGCGCGGACGGTATCTCATGCATCGTTACTGGGGGAGGGCCCTGCGCACGTTCCGCGACAGCCGCCCGTCCCAGGGAATTGACCGTGCGTTTTCGCCGCAGCCAGCAGCTTATGAGAATGAGCGGACGTTCTCGCTCGACGTGCTGCCGCAGGAATACCCGGCTTACGGCCATACGGACTATCGCATCCCGGCCTATGAAGTGCGTCTTGAAGATGGCACGACGACGACGGAACTCTTTTACAAGAGCCATGAGATCCAGCAGGGAAAGCCAGCCCTGACTGGCCTGCCAGCTTCGTATGCGGGGGATGCCGAAGCGGAGACGCTGCTCATCCAGCTCGAGGATTCACAGGGCAAGCTGGCCGTCTGTCTCTCGTACACGGTTTTTGCCGAGGCGAATGTCATCGCGCGCAGCGTGCGCATCGAGAATAGTGGCACAGAGGCTCTGGATCTTTTGAATGCGGCCAGTTTTGCCCTCGATCTGCCGGACCACGATTACGATCGCATCAATCTCTGGGGCGGCCATGCCCTGGAACGCCAGCTGGAGCGCGTGCCGCTCATGCACGGCATCGAGGAGAGCGCGAGCCGCCGCGGGGCAAGCTCACATCAGATGTCGCCGTTCCTTGCCCTGATGCGCAAAGATGCCGGAGAGACACAGGGCGATGTATATGGCTTTGCTCTCATCTGGAGTGGAGAATTCTCGTTGAAGACCGAAGTCGAGCAGTTCGGCACGACACGCGTCGTGGGCGGCATCAATCCGTTTGAGTTCCGCTGGCACCTGGAGCCCGGCGAAGTCTTCCAGACTCCGGAGGCCCTGCTCGTCTACAGCCCATCTGGCCTCAATGGCATGAGCCAGTCCTTCCATGAGGTCGTGCGCCATCACATCGTGCGCGGCAAATATCGCGACGCTGTGCGTCCGATTCTCGTCAATAACTGGGAAGCGACGTATTTTGACTTCGACGATGAGAAGATGGACAATCTCGCCGCCTGCGCCAAAGACCTCGGCATCGAGCTTATGGTACTCGATGACGGCTGGTTCGGCAAGCGAGAGGATGACAATTCTTCGCTCGGCGACTGGGTCGTTAATGTGGAGAAGCTCAAAGGCGGCCTGCAGGGGGTTGCTGAGAGCGCACACAAGCGCGGCCTCAAGTTCGGGCTCTGGTTTGAACCGGAAATGGTGTCGGTGGACTCAGATCTCTATCGCGCGCATCCGGACTGGGTACTCAAGGCTCCTTCGTATCCTCTGAGCTTTGGCCGTCATCAGCTCGTACTAGATCTCTCGCGCGCCGATGTCCGCGCTTATATCGTCGACTCTGTCTGCAAGATCCTTGACAACGCACCGATCGACTACGTCAAATGGGATTTCAACCGCCATCTGACGGATGCCTTCTCGGCGAAACTGCCGCCTGAGCGTCAGGGAGAAGTGCGCACGCGTTTCGTCCTCGGCCTTTATGATGTCCTTGAGCGCATCACGCAATCGCACCCGGATATCCTCTTTGAGAGCTGCTCCGGGGGCGGCGGGCGCTTTGATGCCGGCATGCTCTATTACATGCCGCAGACCTGGACAAGTGATGATACGGATGCGATCTGCCGCCTTGCCATCCAGAGCGGCACGAGCCTTGTTTTCCCGCCAATCACGATGGGCGCGCATGTCTCTGTGACGCCGAACCATCAGGTCGGCCGTGTGACACCGATGCAGACACGTGCGTTTGCCGCCATGATGGGCTGCTATGGCTATGAGATGGACATCACGCGCATGAGCGAGGAAGAAAAGGCAGAAGTGCGCCGACACATCGCTCTCTATAAGAAAATCCGCCCGACGATGCAGCTTGGCAAGTTCTATCGCCTGCTGACGCCGTTTGCGGGCAATGGCAATGAGACGGCCTGGGAGTTCGTGTCCAGGGACGGGCAGGAGATCGTACTCGTTTACTTCAAGACGCTCGCGACGCCGGCCACGGAACTGCGGACGCTGAAGCTCCAGCAGCTTGAGGCCGCGGCAGAATACGAAGTGGCTGCGTATTATCCGGCTCAGGGCCTTTCGCACGATGGTGCCGCCAACAAGAGCCTGAGCCTTGCCGGCCGCTCCTTCTACGGCGACGAACTCATGTACAGCGGACTTGAAGTGCCAAAAATCGACACGGACTTTGCTGCCTACATGTGGATCCTAGAACGCAAATAAAAGTCCCAATCAATGGCAATGATATGCAACGCCCCGGAGGGGACAAGGAAGTGCCTTGTCTTATCCGGGGCGTTTTTCGTGTGGCGGCTGGGAATATTTGTTCTAGGACGCAACATGATGCAAATGCTAGCAGGAAAAAGTTCATTTCGTGTATAATATAAGTATTATGACTTTCATGGCAGGCAGGGGACCTGCCAAATACAGATGTTAGGGGAATCCATCATGCAGAAAATCAGAAAAGCGGTCATTCCAGCTGCGGGGTACGGTACGCGTTTCCTGCCGGCAACCAAGGCAACGCCGAAGGAGATGTTGCCCATCGTCGACAAACCGACAATCCAGTACATCGTCGAGGAGGCTCTTGCGAGCGGGATCGAGGAGATCCTCATCGTCAGCGGCCATGGCAAACGCGCCATCGAGGATCATTTTGATTCCGCACCGACGCTCGAAGCTGAACTCAAGAAGAAGGGGAAACTCGATCTCCTGAAGATGGTGCAGGATACGGCCAACATCCGCATCCATTATATCCGGCAGCGCTACATGCGCGGCCTTGGCGACGCCATCCTCTGTGCCAAGGCGTTCATGGGCGATGAGCCCTTTGCCGTGCTGCTCGGCGATGATGTTGTTTACAGCCCGGAAAAACCGGCACTCAAGCAGCTTATCGATGTCTATGACCAGACGGGCGGCTCTGTACTCGGCTGTCAGGTCGTGCCGCCCGAGAAAGTCTCTTCTTATGGCATTGTCGCTGGGGAAAAGACGGAAAACCCGCGACTGATGCGCGTGCGCGATATGATCGAGAAGCCGAGCCTTGAGGAGGCGCCGAGCCGCATGGCTGTACTCGGCCGTTACATCATCCGTCCGGAAATCTTCCACATCCTAGAGCATACGGCACCTGGCAAGGGCGGCGAGATCCAGCTCACGGATGCGTTGAAGGAACTTGCCCGCCATCAGGCTGTTTACGCCTATGACTTTGAAGGCCGGCGCTATGATCTTGGCGATAAGCTTGGTTTCCTCAAGGCTACGGTGGAATTTGCGCTGCGTCGTGAGGACCTGGGCGAACCGTTCAAGAAATATCTCAAGGATCTCGTCGCGGGAATCTGAGGTGTGAAGGTTGCAAAAGAAAAATAAGGCAAATCTGGCTCTGGGCATCAGTGCGGCGGGGGCTCTCGGCACCTTTGCGGCAGGGGGCTCCGGCTTTGCCATGGGACTTTTCCATCATGGCTTCCTGGCTGCGACTATCGGCGGCCTGGCCGACTGGTTCGCCGTCACGGCTCTTTTTCACAAGCCGCTCGGCATCTCATATCGCACGGATGTCCTGCGCCGCAATCGCCAGCGGCTCATGGATGCCATCGTGACCTTTGCGAGTGAAGATCTCCTGAGTACGCAGAATATCATGAGTGTCATCCGCACGCAGGATACGGCCGGGCTGCTCGTCGATTATCTGGAACATCGCGGCGGCCGTGCGGGCGTCGTTGAAGTGGTCGATGCCGTTGTCCTCAAGATTGTCAATGACCTCGACAGCAAGAGCATCGCAAGAGAACTGGCACCGGCTGTGCGGGAAGGACTCGGTGGCTTGGCACTCGAGAACATCCTGCTGGAAGTCGTGCGCATGCTCGGGGAGGAACGTCATGCCAAAAGGATCCTGCACAGCATCCTGAGCATCGGCGAACAGGTGCTTGATTCGCCAGCCATGCAGCAGGTCCTGCTCGATAATATCAAGGCCCTGCGCAAGGAATATGAAGGAGAATCCGCCGGGCGCGCCTTTGTGCTTTCGGCACTTGGCCTTGACGACAAGGAACTCCTGAATATCTTCAACGAGAAGGCACGGCAGGGACTAGCGGGTCTCTTGAGCGAGCAGACGGAAAGCTATGGGCGCCTCAAGGCGGGCTTTGAGAGCCTGGCAGTGGCCTTCAGCCATGACGAATCCCTGCGGCAGGCACTGGCAGACTGGAAAGAACGCTGGCTCCAGGAAATCGACATCGAAGGTCTGCTGGAACGGTGGATCGATACGGGACTCAAGGGAGAAAGCCCGTTCTGGCTGTCAAGCCTCCATGCCTTTGTGGAAAAGCGTATCGATGACTTTGTTGCGTCAAAAGCCTGGCAGCACCGGTTTGATAAACTTATGAAGGATTTCCTCGAAAGCGAACTCACGAAGCACCACGACCTCATCCCCGGAATCATCCGCGAACGTCTCGATGAGTTCAGCGATGATGCGCTGGTACAATTCGTGGAGGATAAAGTGCAGGACGATCTGCAGATGATCCGCATCAACGGCGCCGTTGTCGGCTCCCTTGTCGGCATGGGACTCTATCTCCTGGTCTGGGTGGCAGAAAGGGTGTGGGGTGCATGATCGAGTATATAAAATCCTGGAACAAGGCGGATCGGGTACTGCTTTTTGCGTTCCTGCTCTTCCTGCTGGCCTTGTATCTTCATCTGCAATGGCCGGGATCTGCGGCAGCATCCGGTTTCCTGTTCTGTGCGGAAGCGGCGCTTGTGGGTGGCATTGCCGACTGGTTTGCCGTCACGGCACTCTTCCGCAAGCCTCTGGGCTTCCCGTATCATACGGCCATATTGCCACGCCGTCGTCAAGCCTTCATCAAGGCTTCGGTGACGATGGTACAGAAAGAATTCTTCTCGCGCCGCAAGGTGTTCCATCATCTGGAACGCCTTCACCTGATGCCGATGCTCATGAAATGGCTCGGCGAGCCTGATACACGGGCGAAGGTATCGCATCATCTTTACCATTATGCGCGGAGCTTCCTGCTCCGCCAAGACAGCGAGCAGAAAGCCGCGGAATTTGCTCAACGCATCCGCGCACATCTGAGCACGATGGAACCGGAAGAACTCTTTGCCCATATCGGGCAATGGCTTCAGGCGAGCGGCCGGGACAAGGAGTTCCTGGCAAAAATCACAGCCTATCTCCGGGAGAAGGCCATGCAGCCAGGAACGGCACGAGCCATTGAGAGACTGCTGGAGCAATATGAGAGGGAAAAGGCGAAGAGTACGCTGGCACTCTTCCTGACAGGATTGGCTGAGGCCATGGATCTCGTCAATCTGGAAGATGCAGCCAAACTCATGCAGAAGCAGCTCGTGGCGATGCTGACGGAGCTTGGTACCAGAGACTCCGAATTGCAGCAGGATATGCTCGCACTCTTTTATGAAAAGACAGCGCTCCTCAATGCCGAACCGGAATTCCATCAGCTTGTGCATGAACTGCGCGATAATCTCGTGGCAGAACTGCCGATTGAGGAAGTCGTGAACCGGGCTGCAGCGCATATGCGTGAGCATTTTGAGGCCGATGCAGCACGTCAGGTCGATGCCGTCGAAGAACATCTGCCTGTGCTGCGCAGCCGCCTGGCAGAGATCCTTGAAGCAGAATACGACAGAGGCCTGCACCTCATGCAGGAGGATGATGAGCTTCGCCGCGTGGTGGGGCATTTCCTTTATGACCTCATTGCCCGTTCAGCTCTGCATGCCCAGACGCTGGTCGGTGTCATCGTGCGCAGTGTGCTGTCGCGCCTGACAGACGAGCAGCTCAATCATCTCGTTTACGACAAGGTGGAACCAGACCTCCTGTGGATCCGCATGAACGGCTCCATCGTTGGTGCAGGCATCGGGCTGGTGCTTTATGGCCTTTTGCAACTCCTTTCATGATATTATTTTTCAGAAGTGCAATCATGATATCTTGCAGATGTAATGTACTTGTCTTACTTATGGTCTTGTAACCTCATGGGGGCGTGGAGTCAACTACCCGCGATGGAACCGCGAGCTTGAGGGAATCTTGCGACACCTCAATTTGCTTAGATAGGCCAGGCTTACTCGTCAGGCGCTTAATGGATTGACTGGCGTTCAGGGGAGAAAATGCTGGAATGCGGCGGGGATGCTGTAGGTCTCGGCAAGTTCCTGCGGGGAGGCCCAGACAAGCGGCTCCTTGCTCTCAGCTACGTTCCCGGAGGAGGGTGCGGCAAGGATCACCTCAAAGCCGTGCATCTGCCATTCGACATGCGAGAAGATGTGGCGCGCGTTCGGCAGCTGATGGAGTTCCTGGACGGGAAGTCCGTGTGCATGGAGATGGGCTCGGACTTCTTCTGCCGTGAGGTGTCCTTTGAGATGCGGGAGTTCCCAGAGTCCGGCGAGCAGCCCTTTGGCCGGGCGTTTGCGCAGGGCAAACGCCTGTCCTGCGCGCAGCAGCAGCACTGTCAGGTTTTCCTGGCGGCGCTGCTTTTTCTTTTGCTTGACGGGCAGTTCCTGTTCGCAGCCTGCATCATGCGCGAGACAGAGTGAGGCGAGCGGGCAGCGGGCGCAGTGCGGCGCGCCGTGGGGCAGGCAGATGGTGGCGCCGAGATCCATGAAGGCCTGGTTGAGGTCGCCGGCTGCTTTTCCTGTGGGGTAATGGGGTGCGAGGGCGTTCTCGACGGCGCGTTTCACGGCTGCGGAAGCGATGTCCTCTCTGCAGGCGAGTACGCGCATGACGACGCGCAGGATATTGCCGTCGACTGCGGGCAGAGGGAGGCCGAAAGCGATGGAGCCGATGGCACTGGCTGTGTAGCGCCCGATGCCGGGGAGCTTCAGCAGGGCATCAAGATCTCCCGGCATCTCGCCATGGAAGGTATCCATCAGGACGATGGCAGCTTTTTTGAGGTTGCGGGCCCGGCTGTAGTAGCCGAGTCCCTGCCAGAGCTTCATGAGCGTTTCCTCCTCGCAGGCTGCAAGAGCTGCGATGTCGGGGAGGGCCGCAAGGAAGCGGTGGTAGTAGGGGATGACGGCCGAAGCTCTTGTCTGCTGGAGCATGATTTCTGACAGCCAGGTATGGTAGGGCGTTACTTCTTCGCGCCATGGCAGTTCGCGTGCTGCCGACTGCCCCTGGTACCAGGTGAGCAGGGGCTGAGGCAGCTGACCGAGGATTTCTGTGCGGGGAAGTGGTATGGCTTGTTTCATGACGTATTTTCTATCCTTTCCAGAGGGTTTGTCTATGGTATCTGCGGTATCTCCTGATTTCCATTGTAACATGGAAATGTCTGTGTGCAAAAGACGATGATATCGATACAAATAAGTGTAAATAATAGATGATTTTATCCTGCGTAGAAAGACAGTAGTATTGTCGTTACTGGTATACCTGAGAATCATGTCTACTATATAAAGATGAAGTGTCGAAGCTCAGACCAAAAAACAGAATAAAATTTACAAAAACATGTTGACAAAATTCATCCATAGAGTAATAATGTATACATATTTACAGCGTTACACATTGAAAGACAAGTGAGTCGCGTCATATATGGGATGATGTGGCAGCAGGCTTTCAAAGAAGGGGATGAACCTATGAAACATGTCTTGTCGGTCTTTGTCGAGAACCAGACGGGTGTGCTGGTGCGTGTTGTAAGTATGTTTTCCAGACGCGAGTTCAATATTGACAGTTTGTCAGTAGGTGTCACGGAGGCGCCGGAATATTCCCGCATCACGATGGTGGTGCATGGAGATGAGAATCTTGTCGAGCAGATGATCAAGCAGCTCGAGAAGATGCCGGTGGTCCGGGCCGTGCAGCGGCTGGATGAGAAAAATGCTGTGTGCCGCGGGATGACGCTCATCAAGGTCAAGGCGGATGATCAGAATCGCCTCGATGTCTTGAAGATGGCAGAGCTTTTCCGGGCTCATGTGGTGGATGTCGAGTCCAACACACTGGTCTTTGAGATTACGGGCAGCGATGATAAAGTGACGGCTTTCCTGAGGCTCGTGAAGCCTTACGGGATTGCCGAAGTCATACGCACTGGTCTCATAGCGCTGGAACGCGGGGAACATACAATCTATGAACATTGTGAGGAGAGAGAGTATTATGGCAAAAACTTACTATGATCAGGATGCAAATTGGGAACTCATGAATGGCAAGACAATCGCGATCCTCGGCTACGGCAGCCAGGGTCATGCACATGCCCTGAACCTCAAGGACAGCGGTGCCAACGTCATCGTCGGCCTCTATGAAGGTTCCAAGTCCAAGAAGGTCGCTGAGGAACACGGCCTGAAGGTTTACACGGTCGCTGAAGCAGTCAAGCAGGCTGATATCACGACGGTCCTGATCCCGGATGAGAAGCAGGCTGATGTCTACAAAGCTGAGATTGCCCCGAATCTCAAGCCGGGCAGCGCTCTCGTCTTCGCACATGGCTTCAACATCCATTACCAGCAGATCATCCCGCCGGCTGATGTCGATGTCTTCATGGTTGCTCCGAAAGGCCCTGGCCATCTCGTTCGCCGTACGTTCACGGAAGGTTCTGGCGTTCCGGCTGTCTTCGCTGTTTACCAGGATGCTACGGGCAAGTGCTTCGATCTTGCACTCGCTTATGCAAAAGGGCTCGGTGCTCTGCGTTCCGGCGCTCTGGAGACGACGTTCCGCGATGAGACGGAAGAAGACCTCTTCGGTGAGCAGGCTGTCCTCTGCGGCGGCGTTTGCCAGCTGATGCAGACGGGCTTTGAAGTCCTCGTCGAGGCAGGTTATCCGCCAGAGATGGCATACTTCGAGTGCTTCCATGAGATGAAGCTCATCGTTGACCTCTGCTACGAGGGCGGCTTCACGAAGATGCGCCAGTCCTGCTCCGATACGGCTGAGTAGGGCGACTACATGGTAGGCCCGCGCATCATCACGGAAGATACGAAGAAAGAGATGAAGAAAGTCCTCAAAGAGATCCAGGACGGCACGTTTGCTCGCAACTGGCTGCTCGAGAACAAATCGGCTGGCCGCGTCAACTTCCTCATGGATCGCCGCCTCCATGCTGAGCATCCGATCGAGAAGGTTGGCAAGAAACTGCGCGCTATGATGCCGTGGCTCAAAGATGGTGCAGATCTTTCCAAAGACTGATTCGCCATCAGGCAACTGAACAGGAAATGAACGCTTCCCCGGCGAATACTACGTCGGGGAAGTTTTTTCCAATCACTGAATATCGAACATCATTGGATTGCATAGATTAGGAGGGCATACTATGGGTATGACTATGAGCGAGAAGATCCTCGCGAAACACGCCGGCCTCGATTCCGTGAAAGCCGGTCAGCTTGTCACGTGCGAACTCGATATGGTACTCGCCAATGATATCACGGCACCGCCGTCCATCGCGAAATTCGAGGAAATCGGCTGCCCGGTCTTCGACAATACGAAAATCGCACTGGTACCGGATCACTTCCAGCCGGCCAAAGACATCAAATCGGCAGAGCTTGCCAAGACGGTCCGTGATTTTGCACATAAGCACAAGATTGTCAATTACTTTGAGCAGGGACGTGTGGGCATCGAGCATGTCATCCTGCCGGAGAAGGGCATCGTGGCGCCGGGGATGCTGACGATCGGCGCAGATTCCCATACCTGCACGTATGGTGCCGTCAATGGCTTTGCAACGGGTGTCGGTTCGACCGATCTCGGCGCAGCCATGGCCACGGGCAAGGCCTGGTTCAAGGTGCCGGAAGCCATCAAAGTCAATCTGACGGGCGAGAAGCCAGCGAATATCAACGGCAAAGATGTCATCCTGACGCTCATCGGCATGATCGGTGTCGATGGAGCCCTCTATAAATCCCTGGAGTTTGCAGGCCCTGGCGTCAAAGCGCTGACGATGACGGATCGCCTGACGATTTCCAATATGGCCATCGAGGCTGGCGGCAAGGCCGGTATCTTCCCGTTCGATGAGGTCACGAAGGCGTATGTCGATGGCCGTGTCACGAAGCCATATGAGCCGGTTGCTGCTGATGATGATGCCGAGTACTGCCGTGAGGTCGATATCAACCTTTCGGAACTCAAGCCGGTCGTTGCTTTCCCGCATCTGCCGGGCAACACGAAACGCGTCGAAGAGATCAAGGAACCCATCGAGATCGATCAGGTCATCATCGGTTCCTGCACGAACGGTCGCCTCGAAGATATGGAAATCGCTGCGTCTATCCTCAAGGGACATAAGATCGCAGACCGCGTGCGCTGCATCGTCATCCCGGGCAGCCCGGCCATTTACAAGGAATCCATGAAGCGCGGCTACATCGATGTATTCATCGATGCCGGCTGCGCCGTCTCGACGCCGACCTGTGGCCCGTGCCTCGGCGGCTATATGGGCATCATGGCAGCTGGCGAACGCTGCGTCTCGACGACGAACCGCAACTTCCGTGGCCGCATGGGTCATGTCGACAGTGAAGTTTATCTGGCAGGCCCGCACGTCGCCGCTGCCAGTGCAATCTTGGGACGCATTGCAACACCGGAGGAGGTCCAGTAACATGAAATTAGAAGGCAAAGTATGGCGCTACGGCGACAATATCGATACGGATGTCATCATCCCCGCTCGTTATCTCAATACGTTTGACCCGAAAGAGCTTGCCAAGCACTGCATGGTGGATATCGATGAGAGTTTCGCTCCGAATGTCAAGGAAGGCGATATCATGGTCGGCGGCCGCAACTTCGGCTGCGGTTCCTCGCGTGAGCATGCACCGGTCGCCATCAAGGCTTCGGGCATCCCGGTCGTTATCGCTGCAAGCTTCGCACGCATTTTCTATCGCAATGGCATCAACATCGGCCTGCCGCTCCTTGAGATCGGGGATGCCGTCGAGAAGATCAAGGCTGGCGACCAGCTGCGCGTCGATACGGCAACGGGTACCATCGAAGATCTGACGACGGGGGACGTTTTCCATGCCCATCCGCTGCCGGGATTCGTGCAGGATATTGCCAAGGCCGGCGGCCTGATCAATTATATCAAGAGCCAGAAGGACTGAGGACGCAGCAGCCTGTCGGACCGGTGCTGGATTCGGCGCGTCTGATGGGCTGATGCTGGCGTTTTGTCAGAGTAGAGAGGGTTAAGCTTATGTCATATAAAATCACAGTGATACCGGGCGATGGTATCGGCAAGGAAATCACGGATTCTGCTGTGGAAGTTCTCAAGAAGGTGGATGAGAAATTCGGCCTGGGACTTTCGTATACCTATAAGGATGCCGGCGGCACGGCTTATGACAAGTTCGGCACGCCGCTGCCGGAGGATACGATTGAGGCCTGCAAGGCATCGGATGGCGTACTTTTCGGTGCTGTCGGCGGCGACAAGTGGGATAACGTTGCCCCGGCACTGCGTCCGGAAAAGGCTATCCTCGGCCTGCGCAAGAAGCTTGGCCTGTATGCGAATCTGCGTCCGGTCAAGGTGGCCGATGCGCTGGTGGAATACTCGCCGTTGAAGCCGGAACTCGTACGCGGTGTCGATCTCGTCATTGTGCGCGAACTCATCGGCGGCATTTACTTCGGTGATAAATGCGAATCGGAGCAGCATAATGGTGCAGAGCGTGCCTGGGATCTTGAGAATTACTCGGTTCCTGAGGTTGAGCGCATCGCAACGCTCGCGTTCGAGACGGCGAAACTGCGCCGCGGCAAGGTCACGTCGGTGGATAAGGCCAATGTCCTTGCCACATCGCGTCTCTGGCGCCGTACGGTGGCCAAGGTGGCGGAGAGTTATCCGGATGTCGAACTCAACAACCTCTATGTGGATAACTGTTCCATGCAGCTTGCCATCCATCCGACGCAGTTCGATGTCATCGTCACGGGCAATCTGTTCGGCGATATCCTCTCCGATGAGGCAGCTGTTGTCGGCGGTTCCATCGGCATGATGCCGTCGGCTTCCATCGGCACGAGTACGAGCCTCTACGAGCCGATTCATGGCAGTGCGCCGGATATTGCCGGCAAGGGCATCGCCAATCCGATGGGGACCATCCTCTCCGCTGCCATGCTCCTGCGCTACTCGCTGCATGAGGAAGAAGCGGCGAAGGCCATCGAAGCAGCTGTCGACAAGGCTCTATCTGATGGGTATCGCACGCCGGATCTCTGGAAGGAAGGCTTTGAGAAAGCCAATACGGAAGAAATCACCAAGGTCATCTGCGCACGGATCTGATGCCGTCAGAGACACAGGCGGATGTGCAGTCACGCAGGGCCGCAGGCGCGGCGGAAGGGGGACGAGCGATGAAAGGCGCACAGGCTGTAGCTCACTGTCTCAAGGAGCAGGGAGTCGATACGGTTTTTGGTTATCCGGGCGGCATGATCCTGCCCCTTTATGATGTTTTTTACAAGAATCCCGAATTCCGGGAAATCCTGGTCACGCATGAACAGAATGCAGCACATGCTGCCGACGGCTATGCCAGGGTTTCCGGCAAGGTTGGCGTCTGTATCGCGACGTCAGGCCCGGGGGCGACGAATCTCGTCACAGGGCTTGCGACGGCTTTCATGGATTCCATCCCGGTCGTGGCTCTCACGGGGCAGGTCGATACCTCGCTCCTGGGCCGTGACGCCTTCCAGGAGACGGATATCCTTGATGTCACCATGCCCATCACGAAGCATAATTTCAAGGTCAAGGATCCGAAACTCCTCGTGCCGACGGTGCGCAAGGCCTTTGCCCTGGCACGCCATGGACGTCCGGGGCCGGTCCTTGTCGATATCCCGCGGGACCTCTTCTTTGCAGAGGTGGATTACACGCCGATGGATCCGCAGACGGAACACCATGGCCGTCCTGATGCAGACTTCTGCATCTGTGCGGCTGAGGCTGCAGCGGAGATCGTCAAGGCGAAGCAGCCGGTGGCCATCGTAGGTGGCGGCGTCATCTCTGCCGGTGCGAGCAAGGAAGTCATCGCGTTTGTTGAAAAATACCATCTGCCGGTGGCGCATACGCTGATGGGGCTGGGAGCCATCCCGCATTCCCATCCGCAGTCCCTGGGCTTTGCCGGCATGCACGGCGAGAAAGCAGCCAACCATGCCATCGCTGCGGCAGATCTCGTCGTGGCCATCGGCAGCCGCTTCGGCGACCGCCAGACCGGCAATCTCGATAAGTATACGGAGAATACGAAATTCATCCACATTGACATCGACCCGGCGGAAATCGATAAGAATATCGGCAATTCGCTGGGGCTGGCCGGTGATATGAAGACCATCCTCAGGCTCTTGATGCAGCATGAGCCAAATTCTGCGTTGACTGACTGGTGGACGAAGATCCGGAAATGGCAGGATGCCTATGCGTACGATTACCATCAGAACCGCTTGACGGTTCCCTGGGCCATGCATCAGGTGGCGATGTGTACGAAGGGCAAACCCTACGCCTTTGCGACGGATGTCGGACAGCATCAGATGTGGGCGGCTTTGCATCTGCGCATCGAGGAGCCACGTACCTGGCTGACTTCCGGCGGTCTCGGCACGATGGGCTTCGGCCTGCCGGCTGCCATGGGCGCGCAGCTTTTCTATGGCAGGGATCGCCGTGTCATCCATGTGGCCGGGGATGGCGGCATCAAGATGACGGGCAATGAGTTCTATACCATCGCACGCCTCAGTCTGCCGGTCATTTCCCTGATTGTCAACAACAGGAGTCTCGGCATGATCCGCCAGCTGCAGAAAGTCATGTACAAAGAACATTATATTGCCTGCGAACTCGATTATCCGATGGATTACGTCAAGTACGCAGAGTGCTTTGGCATCCATGCGGAAGCGGTGTCAACGCAGGATGAATTCGCAGAGGCGCTCAAGGATGCCCTGGAAGATACGGAACACCCGCGCGTCATCGTCCTCAACGTATGGCGCAGCTTCGTGGAGCCGATGATCAAGGGCGGCGCCCGCATCGATGAATTCGTCGAGTTCAAGTGAGGATTTATTGAGTCGCCCCGAGCAGACAGACTTTGTTTGCTTGGGGCGGCTTTCTTTTTGCTGTGCTATAATGGAATCATCAGAAAACATCCTTTGCAAGTGGGAAGGGGGAATCTTGGTGGCTGTATTCCTGGAACAGCTCATGGCACTCATCGCTGTCGTCTTCATCGTGGGTGGAGCCTGCTATGCCTATCGGAATTACCGGCGGCAGCAGAAAAACAGGCCGGATTGATTGCTAGAGCCTGCGCAGAAATGATATAATGAACTGCGTAAGATTTTTTAGACCAAGTATACAGGAGGCGTAGATTACAGAATGGGAAAAGCGTTGATCATTGGCTGCGGCGGCGTGGCAAGTGTGGCAATCCACAAGTGCTGCCAGAATTCGGATGCATTTGAGGAAATCCTGATTGCTTCGCGCACGAAGTCGAAATGCGATGCCCTCAAGGAGAAACTGGAGGGGACGACGAAGACGAAGATACAGACGGCACAGGTGGATGCGGATGATGTCGATGCCCTGGTGGCACTCATTGAATCGTTCCAGCCGGATGTCGTGCTGAATCTGGCTCTGCCGTACCAGGATCTCCATATCATGGATGCCTGCCTGAAGACGAAAACGAATTACGTCGATACGGCCAATTATGAGCCGGAAGATACGGCAAAATTCGAATACAAGTGGCAGTGGGCTTATCGTGAGCGTTATGAGCAGGCTGGCATCACGGCACTCCTCGGCTCGGGGTTCGATCCGGGCGTCACGGGCGTGTTTGCGGCCTATGCGCTCAAGCATCATTTTGATGAAATCAATTACATCGATATCCTGGACTGCAATGCCGGCGACCATGGGTATCCGTTCGCGACGAATTTCAACCCGGAAATCAACATCCGTGAGGTTTCGGCGAACGGCAGCTATTGGGAAGATGGACACTGGGTCGAGACGAAACCGATGGAGATCAAGCGCGTCTACGATTTCCCGGAAATCGGTCCGAAGGATATGTATCTGCTGCATCATGAGGAACTCGAGAGCCTCGGCATCAACATCCCGGGCATCAAGCGCATCCGTTTCTTCATGACGTTTGGCGAGAGTTACCTCAATCATCTCAAATGCCTCGAGGATGTCGGCATGACTTCCATTGAGCCCATTGAGTTCGAAGGGAAAAAGATCATCCCGTTGCAGTTCCTCAAAGCAGTCCTGCCGGATCCGGCGAGCCTTGGTCCGCGCACGAAGGGCAAGACGAACATCGGCTGCATCTTCCGCGGCAAGAAGGATGGCAAGGACAAGACGTATTATCTCTATAACGTCTGTGACCATCAGGAATGCTACAAGGAAGTCGGCTCACAGGCTGTCTCCTACACGACGGGCGTGCCGGCGATGATCGGTGCGATGCTCGTCATGAACGGCACCTGGAAGGGGCCAGGCGTCAAGAACATCGAGGAGTTTGACCCGGATCCGTTCATGGAGGCACTCAACAAATGGGGGCTGCCCTGGAAGGAGAGCTTCACGCCGGAGCTGGTTGACTGATGGCGGCCCAAATGATGAAGCGCGAGTGGCTTGAGGTGCCAACGCCTTCGTATGTCATAGAGGAAGGCCTGCTGCGCCGCAATCTCGAGATCTTGCACGATATCGAAAACGATACGGGCGCGCATGTCCTGCTCGCGCAGAAGTGCTTCTCCATGTATTCCTTTTATCCCCTGATCGGCCGTTATCTTTCCGGTACGACGGCCAGCGGCCTCTATGAGGCACGTCTCGGTCATGAGGAAATGGGCAAGGAGAATCATGTCTTCTCGCCTGCCTATAAGCAGGAGGACTTCCCGGAACTAGTCCGGATCTGTGACCACATCGTTTTCAATTCCTTTGCCCAGTGGCGAACGTTTGGCCCGCAGGCACGACAGGCCGGTGTGTCCTGCGGCCTGCGCATCAATCCGGAATGCTCGACACAGGAACATGCCATCTACGACCCGTGTGCAGAGGGGTCACGTCTCGGCGTGCGCCTGCGGGATTTTGACGAAACGCAGCTCGCGGGGCTCGAGGGCCTGCATTTCCACACGCTCTGCGAACAGGGAGCCGATGCCCTCGCTGTGACGCTCAAGGCGGTGGAGGAGAAATTCGGCAAATACCTGAAGCAGATGAAGTGGCTGAATTTCGGCGGCGGTCACCACATCACGAAGCCAGGCTACGATATTGCCCTCTTGAAGCAGTGCATCCGCAGGATGCAGCAGGAATACGGCCTTGATATCTACATCGAGCCGGGAGAGGCCGTGGCTTTGAACGCCGGGTTCCTCGTCGCTACGGTACTCGATATCCAGGCAGACAATGGCATCGCCATCCTCGATACATCGGCGGCCTGCCATATGCCCGATGTCATCGAGATGCCGTATCGTCCGCCTGTCGTGGGTGCCGGAAAGCCGGGTGAGTTTGCCTGCACGTATACGTTCGCCGGGCCGACGTGCCTGGCCGGCGATACGATTGGCACATATTCGTTCCAGGAGCCGCTTTCGGTGGGCAGCCGTGTCGTGTTTGGCGACATGGCCATCTACACGATGGTCAAGAACAATACGTTCAATGGCATGCCGCTGCCCGACATCGTTGCCGTGCATGAGAACCATGACTGGGAAGTCGTGCGCCATTTTGGCTACGAAGATTTCAAGATGCGGTTGTAACATTGTAAACTAAGTTTTTGGGGAACGATTGACAGTCGTTCTCCTTTATAGTAAACTAGCAACAATATATTTAAGGCAAGTCCTTGCAGTATTCAAGAAAGAAGGGGTTACGTTGGCATTCTATTTCAAAGAACCATCACACACTTTTGGGGAGTATCTTCTCGTTCCGGGGTATTCTTCGGACAAATGCATCCCGAACAATGTGTCGCTCAAGACGCCGCTCGTGAAGTTCAAGAAGGGGGAGGAGCCGAAGATCTCCATGAATATCCCGATGACTTCCGCCATCATGCAGGCTGTCTCCAACGACAAGATGGCGATTGCGCTGGCCAAGGAAGGCGGCGTATCCTTCATCTATGGTTCGCAGAGCATTGAAGAAGAAGCTGCTATGGTCGCCCGCGTCAAGAATTACAAATCCGGTTTCGTCAGCAGCGATTCCAATATCAAGCCGACGACGACGCTCGGCGAGATCCTGGATCTCTTGCAGAAGACGAGCCATTCGACGATGGCCGTCACGGAAGACGGCACGCCGACGGGCAAGCTGCTCGGCATCGTCACGAGCCGCGATTACCGCGTTTCGCGCATGAGCCTCGATACGCCGGCGGAATCCTTCATGACGCCGTTCGAGAAGCTCGTCTATGCCGATGCGGATACGACGACGCTGACGAAGGCCAACGACCTCATCTGGGAACACAAGCTCAACATGCTGCCGCTCGTCGACCACAACCAGCGCCTGCGTTACATGGTCTTCCGCAAGGACTACACGGATAACAAGGAGAATGCCCTGGAACTCATCGATGCCAATAAGCGTTACATTGTCGGTGCCGGCATCAATACGCGTGACTATGCAGAACGTGTCCCGGCACTCCTGAAAGCTGGTGCCGATGTCCTCTGCATCGACTCTTCCGAAGGCTTCTCGGAGTGGCAGCGCATCACGCTCAAGTACATCCATGAGAACTTTGGCGAAGATGTCAAGGTCGGTGCCGGCAACGTTGTCGATGCCGAGGGCTTCCGCTTCCTCGCTGAAGCTGGTGCGGACTTCATCAAGGTCGGCATCGGCGGCGGTTCCATCTGCATCACGCGTGAGACGAAGGGCATTGGCCGCGGCCAGGCTACGGCGCTCATCGATGTCTGTGCAGAGCGCGACCGTTACTATGAAGAGACGGGCGTTTACATCCCGGTCTGCTCTGACGGTGGTATCGTCCATGACTACCACATGACGCTGGCTCTTGCCATGGGTGCTGATTTCCTGATGCTCGGCCGTTACTTCTCCCGTTTTGATGAAAGCCCAACGGACAAGGTCAAAGTCAATGGCACGTACTACAAAGAGTACTGGGGCGAAGGCTCCAACCGCGCACGCAACTGGCAGCGTTACGATCTCGGCGGCGCACGCAAGCTTTCCTTTGAGGAAGGCGTGGACTCCTATGTCCCGTATGCCGGTCCGCTCAAGGACAACGTGCATACGACGCTCGCCAAGGTCCGTTCGACGATGTGCAACTGCGGTGCGCTGACGCTGCCGGAACTCCGCGAGAAAGCCAAGATCACCCTTGTTTCTGCTACGAGTATCGTCGAAGGCGGTTCGCACGACGTTATCCTCAAAGATAAGTTCGGCCGCGAATAAGATACGGATATATTTATACAGAAGATGCTGCTCAGGTTTCCTGGGCAGTATTTTTTTATGCTTTCTTCTTTCCTGGGGGAGGAATCCCGAAGCTGGCAGCGAAATTAACTAAGATAACATAAAATGAAATGTATCTGCATATATTGATCGATTCATCTAACAGGAAGCATCTTTCCTGCAGGGAAGGGCTGATGGAAATGGTTATGAAGAAGCCAATCAGGAACCAGGATGTGGGGGACGTCCTGAAGGAACTAGGCAAACGGTATGATATGGTGCGCATAGTGAATCCGGAGGAGTGCCACACGTTCCGCATGAATGAGGACGGGCATATGGTGTATGGCCCAGATTGTTATTCGGTCTGGCACAGCACGAACCGCTGCCGTGACTGTACGAGCTTGCGGGCTTTGAAAACGGGAGTCGAACTCCATAAGACAGAAATAAAGGACGGAGATCTTTACGAGGTCACCTCGCGCCCAGTGGAAATCCTGCGCGATGATGAGCTGATCTATCCTTGTGTCATCGAGATGATACGCATCCGGAGGGGGAAAGGCATGAAACAAGATCATCATCATGCAGTCCTGCACGAGGAGTACAAGCCGGAACGATTTATGGAACTTTTGCAGCGGGCTATGCAGGATTTTCCTTACGGCATGGTCTGGTTTGACAAAGAGGGTCATTGCCTTTATGCCAACAGCGAAGCATTCCGTTTGTTCCGGATTGCAGATGACTTAGAAAAGCTGTCGCATATCCTGCGGGAATGGATCCAGCAGGATATGCTGGCCGGGTGTCAGGCAGCGTCTTGGATCCAGTCGTATGAGACGGGGGTGGAAACCAAGGCCATCTCCATCAGCCGCTATCCGCTGCACGATTCGTCAGGCGGCGTAGTCGGCAATTATTTCCTGTTGCGTGACTGCACACAGGCACAGAAAAATATCGACCTGGAACATTTCGGCACCCTGCATGACAGCCTGACTGGTCTTTATAACCGCTACGGCTTCTATCGCCAGGCACGTCACTGCCTGGAATCGTACCCGGAAGAAGCATATTGCCTCGTCGGCTCGAACTTCTGTGATTTCAAGCTCATCAACAACTTCTACGGCCTTACGAAGGGGAATGAACTCCTGGCTCAGATCGGCACGATGCTGCGTCGCCACTATGAAGGCGATGACGAAGTGGCTTATGGGCGCATCCAGGATGACCGTTTTGCGCTGCTGATCCCCGTACGGCGCTTTCACCCCGAGGAACTCCTGCACGATACGGAGGAAATCATGCAGCGGATCCAGCCTGGCAATCTCATGCTGCAGGTGACGGTGGGCATCTGTCGTGTGGAGGATGCACAGACGCCGATATCCATCCTCTGTGACCGGGCGTTCCTCGCGGCCAGCTCCCTCGAGAAAATGGAGAGCAGTGGCTTTGTCTGGTATCAGGAAGATATGCTCGCGGATAAATTGCACGACCAGACCATCCTGGCCCGCTTCACGGAAGCCATGCAGAATCAGGAAATGCAGATTTTCCTGCAGTCCCAGGTGGATGCCCAGAGCGGCCGTGTGGTGGGAGCAGAAGCCCTGTCGCGCTGGTGCCGCCCGGACGGTTCCATCATATCGCCTGCGCTTTTTGTACCGGTCCTTGAACATCATGGCAAGATCTGGCAGCTCGATTACTGGGTGTGGGAGCAGTCCTGCAGCCTGCTGCGGAAATGGCAGGGAACTCCTCTTGAACGCTGCACGATCTCAGTGAATATCTCCGTCAAGGATATGTATTATCTGGATCTTTACGAGGTCTTCACTCATCTGGTGCAGCAGTATGATATCAATCCAGCCAGCCTGGAGCTGGAGATCACGGAGACGGTCTTCATGGATAAGCCGCGCGAGGCCATGGCACTCATCCGCCGTCTGCAGGCATATGGCTTCCGGATCGCCATTGATGATTTTGGCAGCGGCTATTCAAGCCTGCGCCTGCTCAAGGACATCCAGGCGGATATCCTCAAGATCGATATGGAATTCTTGCAGCGGACGGCGCATCACCGGCGCAGCCGCATCATCCTGCAGGCCATCGTGTCGCTGGCACAGGCCCTCTCCATGCCGACGATTGTCGAAGGCGTGGAGACAAAGGAACAGGCCGATTATTTGCGCAGCATCGGCAGCACGATCTTCCAGGGGTTCTACTTCTCTGAGCCCATCCCCATAGCGGAATTCGAGAACCGCATGCAGCAAGAGTGGAAGTGACGCCTGTACTTCAGCCTTTTTTCACGCAGGGCGTGTATATATAGAGAAAGAATCTTGATTTTTAGGAGTGATAGTATGCGGGTTTTGCTGGCAGAAGACGATAAGAGACTCGGCAAGCTGATCCAGTATATGCTGGAGCAGAACGACATCCAGGTGGAATGGGTGACGAACGGCAGTGATATCTATGAATATGCCATGTATACGGATTATGACATCCTGATCCTTGATTGGATGATGCCGGGAGAGACGGGCGTGGAAGCCTGCAGCCGCCTGCGGCGGGACGGCTACGAGAAAGCCATCCTGATGCTGACAGCCAGGGATTCGGTCGAAGACCGTGTGACGGGACTCGATGCCGGTGCGGACGATTATCTCGTCAAGCCGTTTGAGTTTGCCGAACTCATGGCTCGTCTGCGCGCTCTTGGCCGTCGCAGCACCCAGAAGATCCAGCAGGATGTGGTGGAAGTGGGCGAATTCACGTTGAACCGCACGGCCAAAGTCCTCAAGAAGAAGGATCAGGTCATCCAGCTTTCGCCGCGTGAATTCCAGATTTTCGATCTCCTGGCTCAGAATATCGGCATCGTTGTGCCGCGTGATATCATCCTGGACCGCATCTGGGGCCTTGAGTCTGATGTCAGCTCCAATAATATCGATTCGTATATGAAGATCCTCCGCAAGAAACTGGACCTCGGCGATGGCGGTACGGTCATCAAGACGGTGCGCGGCGTTGGCTACAAGCTGGAGGCCAAGAGCTGATGGCCCAGAATCTTTTTGGCAGCAGCCGCCGTAAGCTGACCCTCCTGTATTCCATCGTGATGATTGTCTTTCTCGCCATCCTGATCTTTGTCATGCACAAGACGATGGAGTGGGCAATCACTTCGGAGCAGGCGCGGGAACTCATGGATACAGCCAGCAATGTCGCAGAGGCGGAGGAATACTTCAACCAGCATCCTGAACTGGCTCTCGATGATAACATTGCCTATAAAAGTACGAATGACCGCCTGTTCTTCTATGTGTTTGACGACGATGGCCGCCTCCTGAATTTTGCGCGCGCCTCGTTCCGCATCGAGCCGTTCATCCTCGATACCATCCGCAAGCGCAATGTGGCGGAGGGCGAAGTGGTCGTACTAAGCAAATCGGGCAGCGATGGTTCATCAAAAGCACGCATCATGATGACGGCGCAGCGTGTCAAGAATGACGATGGCAGCACTTCTCAGACTGTCTATGTGGGCAAGGATGTCACAGCGATGTACAATGGCATGGAAAAGGCGACGTATGCCCTGGCAATCCTGGGGTTCCTGGCGCTGATCGTCGCTGCGATGGTCGGCCATATCCTGTCGGGGCGAGCGATGGTACCTCTGAAACAGGCATACGAGAAACAACGTCAGTTTGCTGCCGATGCCTCGCATGAATTGCGGACTCCGCTGGCAGTCGTCATGGCTTCGGCAGAGCTTTTGCAGAATGATCCTTCCATCCAGTCGCCATTCCTCAAGCAAGTCATTGAGGATGTGCGCGATGAAGTCAAGAAAATGACGAAACTCGTCAGCGATCTCCTGGTGGTGGCACGCAGTGACAATAAAGTCTTGAAGGTGCGTCCTCAGAATTTCAACCTTTCTTCGCTGATCGAGCAGACGGCTCGTCTCATGCAGCCCCTGGCGGATCAGAAGCATATCGAAGTCAGGGCGGCTGGCCTGCCAAAGGTCGAGATCCAGGCTGACGAGCAGAAAATACGCCAGCTGGTGCTGATCCTCGTCGACAACGCCGTCAAGTACACGCCAGATGGCGGCCGGGTTTCCGTAGAATACCGGCCGGCGGAAAAAGGGAAGGTGCGCTTCGCTGTCATCGATACGGGCATTGGCATTGCAAAGGAAGATCAGGCAAAGGTCTTTGACCGTTTCTATCGTGTGGATAAGGCCCGTTCCCGCGAGATGGGCGGCAACGGTCTGGGACTGGCCATCGCACAGGAAATCGTTCATCTGCATAAGGGCAGGATTTCCATCCAGAGTGAACTCGGTAAGGGAACCACGTTCCTCGTTGAACTGCGCACCAAGATGAAACCGTAACGATGAAAATATGATATTGCAGAAAAATCCTGCTGGAATGGCGAGTCTTGGCAGGATTTTTTTATGCTTGTCTTGAATATATATAAGATTATAGATTATATAAGTATGCAGGCTTCGTGGTGAGAGCAATCTGTGCTATCGTGACATTTTTGTGGGGAATCGTATCGCTGTAATATCTTGTGCCACAGATGCTTCTGCCTGAAGCTGGGATGCAGTCTGTCGTAAGACAGAAGGGAGATTGGGGTGTCTATGCGGAAACAGGAAAGAGAAAAGAAAATCATGGAAATGCTCCTGGAAAAGAGCAATGGCCTCACTGGAGATGAACTTGCCAAACAGCTGGGCGTCTCTTCGCGTACAGTGCGCTCAGATATCAAGGAGATTACGGAAAAACTGGCACCATTGGGCAGTCATATCATTGCTGCGCCCAATAAGGGGTATCGCCTGATCCAGATGGATCAGGAAGAAGACTTACTGCAGGCTGTCACGGAAGAAGAGCATGGCATTGGTCATGAGAGCGTCAAAGAACAGCAGAATTATATCATCAGCCGTTTCCTGATCTGTTGCCTGCAGGATAAGGCCATTACGCAGATGAATCTTGCGGATGATATGTATCTGGGGATTTCCACCATCAAGAAGTATCTGGGCGAGGTGAGGGGGCGCTTCCAGGAATACGCCCTGTCCATCGAGCAATATCGCACGGATGGCTTGCGCCTGGCTGGTGATGAAGGCAATATCCGTACGTTTTTTGTTGATTTCCTGCAAAATGTGCGCGATACAGAAATCTTGAAGATCCTCTTCGACAAAGTCAGCCAGAAAGATATGGAGAATATCCTGATGAGGATCCCGAGCCTGCGCAAGTTGCAGCTCACTGACACGGCACGCCAGAGCCTGATCGTCCAGTCGGCTCTTTCCATCTATCGCTCGGAACACGGGCATCTTTTGGAATGCCCGGCCAGCTTGGCCCAGAAGCTGGAGAATACCTTTGAATACGTCTGTGCCAAGGATGTGGCCAATGAACTCTTCCGTTATATCGGTGTGGATCTTTCCTACAGCGAGGTCTTCTACTTGACCAGGTGTCTCTTGACGAGCAAGAAACTCCTGGACATCGGTGATTCCATCAACGATGAACACATGAAGCAGCTCGTCGAAAAAGTATTGACTGCCGTAGATGATCAGTTCGGCTATGATTTCCGGTCGGATGATTATCTGAAAGATGGCTTGATCCTTCATCTGCGCATCGCCATTGCCCGTGTCAATTTCCGGGTAGCCATACGGAATGAGATGCTGGAGACGGTCAAGCAGGACTATCCGCTGGCGTTCCAGATTGCCGTATATGCGGCGCAGGTCATGCGGGATATTGAAGGCATCGTCTTCAATGAAAATGAAATCGGGTATATCGCTCTCCACTTTGGCGCGTCCATGAGCCGCCGCGGCATGGAAGAGGCGGCGAAGCCCAAGCGTGTCTATATTGTCTGTTCGGCAGGCCTGGGTGTTTCCATCATGCTGAGAGCAAAGATCCAGGAATACTTCCATTCGGATATCCATGTCCTGGGCGTACTGCCCGCTTACAAACTGACAGACGAGATGATTGAGGAAGCCGATTATATTTTCTCGACCGTACAAGTCCCGTTCGCTTCACCTAAGATCATACGTGTCAATCACATGCTGCGCAAAGAAGACATTGCCCGCATCCAGCGGGTGGTATTCCACCGCAATGCCGATGTACAGGCTAAGGAAATCCAGGAGTTTTTCCATGCTTCTTCCTTTTTTGCCGATAAGGATTTCAAGACGCGCGATGAATGCCTGGAATTCCTGACAGAGCAGGCGATGCAGGCGGGGTATCTGGATGAGAAGGGCAAAGCTTCTGTCTTTGAACGTGAGAAGATGAGTTCTACGGCCATCGGCGATCTGGCGGCTATCCCGCATGCGTTCAATACGGCAAAAGCGGTTTCCAATATTTCCGTATTGCTCCTGCAATCACCAATCGATTGGGGTGGCATGCCGGTACAGGTCATCTTTTTATTGAGCATCGAACAGCGGAAAGCTGCGGTCTGGGAAAAGGTTTTCCTGAAGCTGTATGACTTCATCAAAGAGGGCCGTGGCATTGAACGGTTGCTGAAATATCGTTCTTATGACAAGTTCATAGCGGATTTTGAAGCGGTCTTATGACCGCTTTTTTTTATTGGGGAAATACGGAAAAATAGCGGAAAATCCTTGTATTCCAAGGATTTAGCTCAGTTTGTGCGATGTGGAAAATAAGAAAAGATTTTTAAATTTCCGCAATAGCGGAAAGAGGTGCAACTATGCGGAACCGGATTGTTTTGTTATACTAAAGACAATTCAAGAGCAATCGAGAATAAAAAAAGAAAATCAAGATGGAGAAAGGAGGCAAGACATATGAGTATTTCAATCGAAGAAGATCTCGTCCTGCTGGATGTCACAGCGAAAGACAAGTTCGACTTGCTGAGCCAGGTGGCAGATCGTCTTTTTGAAAAGGGGTATGTCAAGTCAAGTTATAAAGATGCAGTAATCGCTCGTGAAAAGATTTTCGCGACGGGGCTGCCGACCGTTCTGGGGGGTGTGGCAATCCCGCACACAGATGTCGAGCATGTTGTCAGCCCTGCCATCTGCATGGCTCGCCTGACTTCGCCGGTTGATTTCGTCATCATGGGCGATGATAAAGAAACGGTTTCCGTTGATTTCGTCTTCATGCTGGCCATGAAGGAAGCACATGCTCAGATTGAGCTGTTGCAGAATCTGATGGGTATCCTGCAGGATGAAGAAGCTCTGCGCTTTGTCAAAACGGAAAAGTCGGCAGAAAAGATTGCCGCTTTCGTAAAAGAGCGTCTGGCCGGCACGGCAGAATGATGATTCATCCCAGATGATTCCATAAGCTATCATTTAGATCTATCATAATCATATTTCATTTATCAAAGGAGTGTTTATCATGTCGAAGAAACAGGTACTCGTAGCGTGTGGCACTGGCATTGCAACCTCCACGGTTGTTTGCAAGAGAGTTGAGCAGCTCTTGAAAGACAATGGCATCGATGCAGATGTCATCCAGTGCAAAGTGGCAGAAGTCGGGGGATATGAGGATACGGCAGATCTCCTGGTAACGACGACGATCCCGCCACGTGAATACAAGATGCCGGTTGTCAAAGCAGTCAACTACCTCACGGGCATGATGACGGAAAAGACCGACAAGCAGATCCTGGATATCCTGAATAAATAAGTTATTTTCTATTCATTCTATTTTTTATTCATAGATTGGAGGACTATCATGGTATTAGAAGTCGTACAATTTATCCTGGGCCTTGGACCAACGGTCATGTTGCCGATCGTCATCACGATCATCGGCATCTGCTTCGGTCAGGGCTTCAAGAAAGCATTCCGCTCTGGTGTCACGATTGGTGTTGGTTTCGTTGGTATCAACCTCGTTATCGGCCTCCTGACGACCAACCTCGGTGATGCTACGCATGAGATGGTCACGCGTTATGGCCTCGAGCTTTCCATCATCGATGTCGGCTGGCCGGCAGCCGCTGCAATGACCTGGGCATCCCCGGTCGCTGCAATCATGATCCCGATCTGCATGTTCGTCAACATTGCCATGCTGGCAACGAAGTTCACGAACGTTGTCGATATCGATATCTGGAATTATTGGCACTTTGCTGCAGCATCCGCTACGGTTTTCGTCCTGACTGAGGGCAACTGGATCCTGGCAATTATCGCAGGTATTTTGTATGAGATGGCCGTCCTGAAGATTGCAGACTGGACGTCTCCGATGGTTCGTGATTATTTCGGCATGGAAGGCCTTTCCTTCCCGACTGGTTCTACTTGCGCACAGGGCTTGATTGGTATCCCTATCGTTAAAGTCATTTCCAAGATTCCTGTTATCAAAGACCTCAAGGCTGACCCGGAAGCTATCCAGAAACGTTTCGGTATCTTCGGTGAGCCGCTCATGATGGGCTTGTTCCTTGGTATCCTCCTCGGTATCCTCGCTGGTTATCCTCTGGCAAAAGTCCTTCAGCTTGGTGTCATCATGGCAGGTGTCATGTTCCTGATGCCGCGCATGGTCAAGATCCTCATGGAAGGCTTGATCCCGGTTTCTGAGTCCGTCAAGGAATTCCTCCAGAAGAGAAATCTTGGCCAGGGCAGAGAGCTTACCATCGGTCTTGATGCTGCTGTCGCAGTTGGTCATCCGGCTGTTATCGCTACGGCACTCGTACTGGTACCGTGCACGCTGTTCCTGTCCGTTATCATTCCTGGCAACCACGTCCTGCCGTTCGGCGATTTGGCTACGATCTGCTTCTACGTCGCCTTTATCGTCGGTGCTGCAAAAGGAAATATCGTACATTCCGTACTCGCTGGTATGATCGTTATGGGCCTTGCACTCCTCATGGCTACGAATATCGCAGAATTCCATACGGGCATGGCTATCCAGGCACACTTCCAGATGCCTGCCAACACGACTGAGATTTCCAGCTTGGATCTCGGCGGTAACTTCCTCAACTGGATCGTTATCAAGATCTTCCAGTTCTTCTAATGTAAATTCTCCATATGAGGGCGTCAGCTTAGCTGACGCCTTGCATATTGAAGGGATAAAAGTAGTGAGTTTAGCTTGAAATAGGGAGGCAATGATTGTATGAAAGCTGGCGTTTTCTATAAAGAAGGAGACATTCGCTTTGATGATTTCGCTGATCCTGTATGCGGCGATGATGATGTCATCATCAAGGTCAAAGCCGCTGGTATCTGTGGTTCCGATCCCCCGCGTATCCTGAATCTCTGGAAATATCCGCGTCCGCAGGTTCCTGGCCATGAGTTTGCCGGTACAATCGCAGAAGTCGGCAAGAACGTAAAGAACTTCAAGCTCGATGATGCGGTCGTAGCTCAGCCGCTGATTCCCTGCCGCAAATGCGAGAATTGCGAAGAAGGCCATTTCTCCATGTGCAATGATATGCAGATGCTTGGTGCGGATCTGCCGGGCGGTTTTGCCCAGTATGTGCGCGTTCCAGCTACGAATATCCAGCATATTGAATGCGAGAATCTGGAAGAAGCTGCGCTCATCGAGCCGTGCGCCGTTGCTCTGTATGGTGTCCTCGGCATTCGCCCGGAAATCGGTGATACGGTAGCCATCCTGGGCTGCGGCACGATTGGACAGCTCGTCCTGCAGTGGTTCCGTCTTGCCGGTGTTCATCGCATCATCGCGGTGGATATCTCGAAGAAAAAGCTCGAAGAAGCGAAAGCCCTCGGCGCAGATATCTGCATCAACGGTATGGAACAGGATACGGTGGAAGCTGTCCTGGAGGCAACGCATGGCAAGGGTGTAGACATCGCCATGGAGACGGCTGGTTCGAAGATCACGCAGGAACAGTGCCTGCTGGTCACGAAGAAACGCGGCCGCATCGGTTATCTCGGCATTGCCCGCTCGGATATCCTGCTGAAGGAGAAATCCTTCGAGAGCATCTTCCGTCATGAACTGACGTTGCGCGGCTTCTGGAATTCGTATGGCAGCCCGTTCCCGGGACCGGCCTGGGTGAAGAGCATCCGTGCCCTGGAAGACGGTAAGATCCAGTTCAAGCCTTTGATCTCGCATCGTTTCCCGCTGGAAAAGGTGAGCGATGCTTTCCAGATGATCAAGGAGCGTAAAGAAGAATACAATAAGATCCTGTTTGTTATGGACTAAGGAGGTTTCCTCATGAAAGCACTTGTAAAAATGGAGCCGGGCGCAGGCCATTGGGAAGTTATCGACAAACCGGAGCCGGTACCAGGCGAGGGTCAGGTCAAGATCAAAGTTGAATATATCGGCATCTGCGGCAGTGATCTGCATACGTATGAAGGCCATTATAATGTCAATGCAAAAGGCTTGACGATTGGTCATGAGTTCGCTGGTGTTGTGGCAGAAGTCGGTCCTGGTGTTACGAATGTCAAAGTCGGTGACCGTGTGACGAGTGAAACGACCTTCACGGTTTGCGGTGAATGCCGCTACTGCAAGGAAGGCCTTTACAACCTTTGCCCGACGCGCAAAGGCCTGGGAACGCAGCAGGATGGTGCCATGGCACAGTACGTACTGGCACGTGCCAAGAGCTGCCATATCCTGCCAGAGAATGTGACGACGCGTCAGGCCAGCATCACGGAAGCAGCTTGCTGTGCCCATCACGGCGTAGCGAAAGCCAAGATCAACCCGGGCGACATCGTCCTGGTCCTTGGCCCTGGCCCTATCGGCCTTCTGACGGCACAGTGCGTCATGGCTCGGGGCGGTCGTGTTGTCATGACCGGCCTTACGCAGGATGCTGGACGTCTCAAGATCGCTAAAGAGAAATTCGGTGTGGAACACATCGTCGATGTCCAGAAGGAAGATGTCAAAGCGCTGGTCAATGAGCTGACGGATGGCTATGGTGCAGATGTCTGCTATGACTGCACGGGTGCTGTCCCGTCCATGCAGCTTGGCATGGATCTCCTGCGCAAACAGGGTCAGTATGTCCAGATCGGCCTCTTTGCAAGAGATGTCGTGGAAGTCGACTTCTCGAAGATCATCCAGAAAGAGCTGGTCGTTTCCGGCAGCCGCAGCCAGAATACGCATGACTGGGAGCCGACGCTCAAGCTCATGAGCGAAGGCAAGATCAATGCCGATAAGATGATCACGCATGAGGTCGGCATCGATGAGTGGGATAAGGCATACCATCTCCTCAAGAGCGGCCAGGCAACGAAAATCGTCATGCATCCGATCGGCTGAGGAGGTTGCAGCATGAAACCTATCATTGTTATGGCATCCGATCATGCTGGTTTCCGCATGAAAGAGTTCGTGAAACAGCAGCTGGAAGATGCCGGTTACACGGTTGAAGATTACGGCACGCATAGCGAGGACTCTGTTGACACAGCACCATATGCTTTCCGTGTCGGCGAGGAAGTCGCGGCGCATCCAGAAGAGAAGAAGGGCATCCTGATCTGCGGTACTGGCCTTGGCATGTCAATCGCTGCCAATAAGGTGAAAGGCGTTCGCGCACCGCTGGTCCATGATCTTTTCTCAGCCAAGATGACGGTTGAGCATAATCATGCCAATGTCCTTTGCATGGGCGCTCGTGTCATTGCCCCCAATATGGCTTGGGAGATCACGAAGGTCTGGCTCGCCACGGAACCGCTGTACGGCGGCAAGTATGAACGCCGCGTCCAGCAGATCACGGATTACGACAATAAGCGGGGCTGAGGTATGGGCAGAAAAGCAGGATTTTCTGTTGACCTTCCCAATCTTTCGGCGTCGGTATCGTGCATGGATCTCGGTCACATCGCTGATGAGATTGAGCATGTAGAGGCATCTCCTGTACGGTTTTGGCATTATGATATCGTGGATGGGAAGTTCAACCAGTGCCTGATCCTTGGCGATCAGCTTTATGGATATCTGGCCGCCCACTCGGATCTGCCCATCGAACTCCACATTGCAGCATATGATCCCTTGCGGTACGTTGAACTGTTTTCAAGGTTCCGCCTGGATTATGTGGCTGTCCATGCGGAGGCCATGGATGAACCGAATCGCGTTTTTGAGAAAATCCGCGAGTTCGGTGCAGAACCGGTGCTGGCTTATCGCGCCGAGACACCTCCGGGTGCTGATTTTGAAGCGTTGGCTTCACAATGTGCATGGATCCTGAAACTCACGGTGAATCCGGGATTTTCCGGTCAGACGATTCAGGAAGCAGCTTTAAAGCACATCCGCATGATGCGGACGCGCTTAAAGGCGGCGCATCTGACCCAGCCAATCCAGGCGGATGGCAGTGTCAATCTGCAGATGATCCGCAAAATGCACGAAGCAGGAGCAAATTTGTTCACAGGAGGAACCAGCGGCCTCTTCCGCAAGGGAAAGACGGTTCGCGAAAATGCAGAAGACCTCTTGTGTGCTGCAGAATGAAAATGAAGGAGAAGATAGCATGGCAAATGAAGAAGCGATGAAGCGCGCTCGTCACTTGCGCGCCAATATCGTCCGCATGCTTACGAAAGCGGGCTCAGGGCATCCAGGTGGATCCCTTTCGATTATCGACATCTTGAACGTCCTTTACTTCGAGGAAATGAACATTGATCCGAAGAATCCGAAAATGGAGGATCGCGATCGCTTTGTTCTCTCCAAAGGACATGCTGCACCGGCACTTTATGCCGTACTGGCAGAAAAAGGCTATTTCCCGGAAGAAGAACTCTGGAAGCTCAGGAAGACGGGCGCAATCCTCCAGGGTCATCCGGACATGAAGAAGATACCGGGCGTGGATATGTCAACGGGTTCGCTGGGCCAGGGCCTTTCGGCCGCCAACGGCATGGCCATTGCTGCCAAGCTGAACAAGAAATCTTACCGTGTTTATGCCGCTGCTGGTGACGGTGAGATCCAGGAAGGGCAGATCTGGGAAGCAGCCATGAGTGCAGCTCATTACAAGCTTGATAATCTGATCCTGTTCGTGGATTGGAATGGACTCCAGATTGACGGACCGAATGACGAAGTCATGACGGTAGCTCCGATTGATGCGAAATTCCGTGCTTTCGGCTGGAATGTCATCTCCATCAACGGTCATGATTACGATGCCATCCGCGGTGCTATCGCTGCCGCAAAGAGCGTGAAAGGAAAACCGACGGCAATCGTTGCGACGACGGTCAAAGGCAAGGGTGTATCCTTTATGGAGAATCAGGTTGGCTGGCATGGCAAGGCTCCGAATGAAGAGCAGTGCCAGGAGGCTCTCAAGGAACTGGAAGGAGGCGAGGCGTAATGGCAACAGCAACACGCGCAGCTTACGGCAAGTTGCTTGAAACGGAATTGTACAAGAACGAAGATATCGTCGTTTTGGATGCGGATCTTGGCAATGCAACGAAATCGATTGCCTTCAAGAAGGTTGCGCCGGAACGTTATTTGGATATGGGTATTTCGGAAGCAGATATGATGGGAACGGCAGCAGGTCTGGCGACTTGCGGCAAGATCCCTATCGCCAGCACGTTTGCCATCTTTGCGGCTGGCCGTGCTTTCGAGCAGATCCGCAATTCCATCTGCTATCCGCGTCTCAACGTCAAGATCGCCGCAACGCATGCAGGCCTTACGGTCGGTGAGGATGGCGGCAGCCATCAGGCTATCGAGGATATCTCCTTGATGCGCAGCCT
The DNA here is from genome assembly GCA_029338835.1 of Selenomonadaceae bacterium. GTDB lineage: Bacteria > Bacillota > Negativicutes > Selenomonadales > Selenomonadaceae > Mitsuokella. The sequence goes on from JAQYBD010000012.1 coordinate 43,596, forward strand.
GCCGAACATGACGGTCATCAATCCGGCGGATGCCAAGGAAGCGGAAGAAGCTATCAAGGCCGCCATCCAGTATTATGGCCCGGTCTACATCCGTCTGGGACGTGCCGCTGTCCCGGATATCCATGATGAGAATTATCAGTTCAATTGGGGCAAGGGCGAAGTCCTCTCTGAAGGTGATGATGTTGCTCTCGTGGCAACGGGCATCATGGTCGCAAAAGCGATGGAAGCTGCCAAAGAGCTGGCAAAAGATGGCATCCATGCCCGCGTGATCAATATCCACACGATCAAACCTCTGGATGAGGAGCTGATCATTGAGACGGCCAAGAAGACGGGGCACATCGTGACGTGCGAAGAGCACAGCGTCATCGGCGGCCTGGGTTCTGCTGTGGCAGAGGTTCTGGCAAAGAATTGCCCGACGCGTCAGGATTTCATCGGCGTTCAGGATGTCTTCGGCCAGTCCGGCAAGCCGGCTGAACTCCTGGAGAAGTATGGTTTGACGGTGGAAGCAATCGTTAAAGCAGCCAAGAATTAAGTGAACGATGCCTTCTGTTTTTGCTTTGTTTCGAAAACAGGAGGCATTTTTTTCGGTAACAATTGGGATGGGAGGGCACGCGATCATGAAATTAGTGATTGATGATGCAGACACGAAGAAGATTCAACATATCTGGGAATATTATCCCTGTGCTGGTGTTACGACCAATCCCAGCATATTGGCCAAAGCCGGCAGGCCTCCTTTTGAGGTACTCCGGGAAATCCGTGCCATCATTGGTCAGGACGCGGAACTCCATGCACAGGTCATCGCCAGCGATGCAGATGGGATGATGCGTGATGCTGAGCGCATCCGCAAAGAGCTGGGGGAGAATACGTTCGTCAAGGTTCCGGCCGTGCCGGAAGGCTTCAAGGCCATGAAAGCAATCCACAAAGCAGGCATCAAGATTACGGCAACGGCCATTTATACGCCGATGCAGGCGTATCTGGCCGGGATGGCAGGTGCTTCTTATGCGGCTCCGTATATCAATCGCATTGATAACATGGGGTATGATGGCATTCATGTTGCCTGCGAAATCCAGGATATCTTTACGAAAAATGAGATTCCCTGCGAGATCCTGGCGGCAAGTTTCAAGAACAGCCAGCAGGTCCTGGCACTCTGCAAACACGGTATCGGTGCCGCGACAGTGGCCTGCGATGTCATTGAAGGTTTTGTCAAGAATGCGGCAATCGATGCGGCTGTAGAAGCGTTCCAGGCAGATTTTGCCGGTCTGGTCGGCCAGGGGAAAACGATGGCTTCGTGCTGAATGGGTCAAGAGAAAGAAAAGGAGAAACTGATATGATTAAAGTTGCACCGTCCATTTTGTCGGCTGATTTTGCCGAATTGGGAGCAGAAGTACAGAGAGTAGATCAGGCAGGCGCAGATTATATCCATATTGATGTCATGGATGGCACCTTTGTGCCGAATATCACGCTGGGCTCTCCTGTGGTGAAGGCTCTTCGCAAAGTAACGAAAAAGCCGTTTGATGTCCATCTGATGGTCGAGCATCCGGAAACACAGATTGCAGCCTTTGCCGATGCGGGTGCAGATATCATCTCGTTCCATATCGAGGCTGCCAAGCACAGTCATCGTCTCGTGCAGCAGATCAAATCACATGGTGTCAAAGCTGCGGCAGTATTGAATCCTGGCACGAGCCTGGCCAGCATTGAGGAAATATTGGGAGATCTGGATATGGTCCTTCTCATGACGGTCAACCCTGGCTTCGGCGGTCAGAAATTCATTGCCAGCCAGCTCGAGAAAATCAGCCGGCTTCGCCAGACGATCGATGAGATGCAATACCATTGTGATATTGAAGTCGATGGCGGCATCAACAGTGTGACGTCGCAGCAGGTACGAGAGGCTGGCGCGAACGTTTTGGTGGCAGGCTCCGCTGTTTATGGTGCGGCAGACATGAAGAAAGCCATCGCGGATATCCGCGGCTGATAGGAATTAGAGGAGCGTACGCGCTCGGATATTGCTTGCATCAAAAAATCCTGCTGGATTTTTCTTATTCAGCAGGATTTTTCTATTGTTATCGCGAAAAGATAATTGTTAAATAGCGAAAGTTTCCCAGTAAGGATTTCAGTATATTGCAGAGAGCAAGCGCATTATAGAAGAAACAGGCCAGACAAGTGAGCAAGGTGGATGGTTGGAATGCAGGGGCTGAGCGGGGCTGCCAGGAGGTCTGTCATGAAAAAGGTTGGTTTTGAGGAACGGTTGGATGATATCATGGTCTGTGCTGCTATCCGTTTGCAGAAGCGGATGGCAATGGTTGGTTCGTTCCGGGGACTCGTCGGTTATCTGACACGTGCCGGGCTCTGGGCGGATATGGGCGTGCGCAAACTGCAGGGGCTGAGCCGCAGTGAGGTCGAAGACCGTGCGGCCATGGCACTTGCCAGGAAATTGCGCCGGGCGCGCAAGACCGGTACGCTGCGGGCTGTCCTGCAACAGCTAAATATGCAGGAACTATTGCAGCCGCGAGCCAAAGAGCATGCTGTGCATCAGGGATCGCCGGTTGCCTTGCGCATGCTGGTCGGTGAGGCGCCGTATGCGGAGCGCATGACGGTCCGGAAAGCGAGGTGTCCCCAACGAGCCTTGCGGCTCGTCCGCTGAGCAAGGAGAAGACGGGCGAAATGGGCAGAATGAATGAATGCCGTGCTGGCAATGAGTTGGCACGGCATTTCATATATCATAGACTGGATTTTTTATTTGCAGAGGGACTGCACAGCATCGGTTAGCTTCTGCAAGTCTTCTGCAGAGGGAACGTTTGCAAGGCGCTGCTTGTCAAGGACAATCTCACAGCCAGCGGCTTTGAGTTCTTCCTCCACCTGGCCGATGCTCTGCCCGCCCCAGCCATAGGAACCGAACGCGAAAGCCTGGCGTCCCTTCGGCGCAAGGCCCTTGAGGTAGCAGAGGAATCCGGCCACCGTCGGCAGCATCTGGTTGTTGATGGTTGGCGAACCGACTGCAAGGTATTTGCTCGTGAGGATCTCGGTCATGATGTCGGAGAGTGCATTTTCCTTGATATCGTAGAAAACAGCGGGAACACCCTGCTGCTGGAACGCTTCCGCAATCGTGCGCGCCATGGTCTCTGTGGAGTGCCACATGGTATCGAAGACGACGACGGCACGCTCTTCGAGGGTTCCGGTGGACCATTCCTGGTAGAGCTGGAGGATGTCTTTGACGTGGCTGCGCCAGATGAGACCGTGCCCCGTGGCAATCATGCTGATCTCGAGATCATGCAGGGCCTTGAGGGCGGCCTGGGCTTGACGGCCGTAGAGCATGAGGATGTTGGCATAATATTTCTTGGCTTCGAAGAATACGGTGGGCAGATCGTTGTCATCATCATAGCGGCAGCCGGAAGCCAGGTGCTGGCCGAATGCATCGTTGGAGAACAGGATCGTTTCTTCCGGACAGTAGGTGACCATGCTGTCGGGCCAGTGCAGCATCGGCGTCGGGATGAACTGCAGCGTGCGTTTGCCGATGGAAAGCGTATCGCCAGCCTTGACGCCGATATACGGCAGGTCGCCGTAATGAGCCTTGAGGCCTTTGAGCCCATTGGGCAGGCTCGTGATGACCTTGGCCTGCGGGCAGTGCTGCATCATGAAGGGGATGGCGCCGGAGTGGTCTGGCTCTACGTGGCTGGAAACGATATAGTCAATCTTGGCTGGATCGATGATGGAAGCGATGCGCTCCAGGAGTTCTTCCTTGAAGGGTTCCTTGACGGTATCGATGAGGGTGATTTTTTCATCGAGGATCAGGTAAGCGTTATAGCTCGAACCACGGCTCGTCTCATATCCATGAAAGCTGCGCATGGACCAATCGATTGCGCCGACCCAGTAGATGCCTTTGCGGATTTCAACTGCTTGCATAATGTACCCTCTTTCTTTTGCTGAACGAATGAGCGAAGTTATAGTTGTTACGCATTTTATTTTATATCGATTCCTTTGTTCTTGTAAACATGCAAATTCCGAAAATAAAGGATTGACAACGAAAATTTTTCATCAATATATTTGCTATCCGTGTCCTGATGCGGTAGGCTGTAAGAAACAGCAGGAAAGGCAGGAGCATGCAATATGCGGCATAAGATCACTCAATTCAATCGCAGGAACGCCGTTTTTTCCGGTATCCTGTGTCTGCTGGTCCTGGCACTGGCACTTTACGGGTTTTTCGGGCAGAGCCGGGACCAGAAGGCAAAGGTCGCTCACGGCAAGCCGCTTGTCAAGGTCGTGACCGTGAACCGGGCTGATATGACGCGTCATATCAACTTGTCGGGGCAGACCGTAGCGGATGCCAATATCCCTCTGGCACCTAAGTATACTGGGCGCGTCACGGAGGTCCGGGCCAGGCTGGGCGATGCCGTCAAGGCGGGCGACATCCTGATGATCCAGGACACAGGAGACCTCGATATCTCGATTGCGGAGCAAGATGCGGCTGCCGGTGCCGCACAGGCGGATGCCCGCGAAGCTACGGCTTCGTATGATGCCAACTACCTGAAAGCACGCAATGACCTTGAACTTGAAACGAGCAAATATGAACGCAATCAGTATCTGTTCTCGATCGGTGCGATTTCTCAGGATACGCTCGACCGCGTCAAGCAGGAATACCTGGCCTCGCAGGCAGCGTTCGATATCCTGGCGGATCAGGTACAGGATGGCGATGCGGCGAGTGTCCAGTCGAAGCAATATACGGCAGAAAAAGCAGAGCGTGCCGCCGATGCGCTGCGCCGCCAGCGGGCGGATATGTTTTTGCGGGCACCGCGTGACGGCATCATCGGTTATCGCAATGTGGAGGCCGGAGCTATCGTTTCGGCAGGAACAAAGGTTTTTTCCTTAGTCGATAACAGTCATCTCAATGTGGACTGCACGCTCTCAGAGAGTGATGCGGCCATCCTCAAGACGGGGCTGTCTGTACAGGTGACAATCGATGCCCTGGGAACCGATTGCCCGGGGCGCATTGTCTATGTCAGTCCGGCGATGGATGAGGCGAGCCGGACTTATCAAGTGCGCATTGAACTGGATACGGCTGCAGATGATATGAAAGCCGGGCTTTTTGCGCATACGTCCATCGATATCCTGCAGCGTCCGCAGACGCTTTTTGTCCCGAAGGAGGCCGTGCTGTCGCGCAATGGCCGGCAGATCCTGTATATCCTGCAGGCCGACGGAACGGTGGCGGAGCGCACGGTGCGCATCGGCCTCATGAACGATGAGGAGGAAGAGATCCTTGCAGGGCTTCAGGATGGCGAGGTCGTGGTAGTGACGAATCAGGACAAGCTCAAGGACGGCACAGCTGTTGAATCTGTGCCGTATGAGGGGCCTGATGACGATGCGGAGGCAGCCTCATGAATATCACGCGCTTTTCCATCAGGCGTCCGGTCGGCATCTCGATGATTGTCGCTTTCTTTGTCGTCCTGGGGATTTACAGCTATTATCGTCTGGGCGTGGAGCTGTTGCCGGCTCTCAATACGCCCTACGTCACCATTTCCGTCAAGTATCCTGGTGCCAGTGCGGAATCGGTGGAGCAGGAGATTGTCAAGCCTGTAGAAGATGCCGTATCATCGGTCTCAGGGGTCAAGAAGATTACATCGACGGCCAGTTACGAGCGGGCGCGCATCAGCATGGAACTGGAATTTGATACGAATGCGGATACGGCCGCGATTGATGCCAGCAAGAAAGTGGAGGCCATCAAGAACAAGCTTCCCGATGAAGCGGATTCCCCGGTCGTCGTCAAGCGCGATCTCAATGCCAAACCCGTGGTGGAACTCGCGGTCCTGTCCAAGAAGAGCCTGGCGGAGACGTATGCTGAAACGGAAAATATATTTTCGGAAGTTATCCAGCAGGCTGATGGGGTCTCTGAAGTGGAGCTGCATGGCGGCCGCGACAGGGAGGTGGCCGTTGAGGTCAATCGCGACAAGATGGCCGCCTACAAGCTGACTCTGACGCAGATTGCCAATGCCATCCGCAAGGAGAACCAGCTGCTGCCATCGGGCTCGGTATATACGGAGACGACGAAAGCAGATGTGCGGGTCATTGCCCAGTATAAGACTGCTGCTGATATCGAGAACGTCCAGGTCACGAATGCGGCAGGGGCTAAGATCCCGCTGACTTCCGTCGCTACGGTCAAGGAACAGGAAGCTCGTGCGGAACGATACGGCCGCCTAAATGGGGAAGATGCCATCAATGTGCTGGTCTACAAGAACAGTGATGCCAATGTCGTGGCAACGGCCGACCATATCCTCAAGAATGTGGAGAAGCTCCGGAAGGCGTATCCGGATTATCAGTTTGTCGTCGTTTCCAATGATGCAGATTACGTTCAATCTGCCCTGCACAGCACGATGGGGACGCTCGTAGAGGGCCTCATCACGACGGGGCTCGTGCTGTTCTTCTTCCTGCGTGGCTGGCGTTCGACGGCTGCTGTCATGATTGCCATACCGACTTCGCTGATCGCGACCTTCTTCGTCATGTATCTCTTCGGCTTCACCTTCAATATGATGTCGCTGATGGGCATGACTCTCTGCGTCGGCATCCTGGTCGATGATTCGATCGTGGTACTGGAGAATATCGTGCGTCATCTCAAGCTCGGCGAATCGCCGGAAGAAGCAGCGGAAAACGGACGCACGGAGATCGGCATGGCGGCGATTGCCATTACGCTCTGTGATGCTGCGGTGTTCATGCCCATCGCGTTCATGCAGGGCATGACGGGGCAGTATTTCCGCCAGTTCGGTTTGACAATCGTCTTTGCCGGACTTTTCTCCCTGTTCGTTTCGTTCACGCTGACGCCGATGCTGGCTTCGCGCTTTTTCCGGGGCGGATACCATCCGCCGTCTTTGCGGGCCTTTGCGTTCATGGATCGTCTGGAAGCTTGGGCCGTGTCACATTATGAGCAGGCCCTCTGCTGGAGCCTGGCGCATGAAAAGAGATTGCTGCTTTCCATCCTGGCCGTTTTCGTGGCTGTCATTTCCCTGGTGCCGCTTGGTTTCGTGGGCATGGAATACATGCCGCAGACTGATGAATCGAGTTTTACGGTCAGCATCCAGGCCCCGACAGGCGCCTCGCCGTCTGAGACCAGCCGCGTGGCTGAGAAGATCGAAGCGAAACTGGCCACGCTGCCTGAGGTCAAGTATTATATGACGCAGGCGGGCGGATCTACGGCTTACGAAGGCCGCATCAAGGTACAGCTCGTAGACCGCAAGGATCGTGAGCGTACGGTCTGGCAGGTGGCCAATGAGATCCGTCAGCTGGCGGGAGACATCCGGGAAGCGGATGTGCGTGTTGCGGAAACGCAGACGAATGTTGCCGGTACGACGGGGGGCGGAGGCGCGAAAGGAGGCAGCGGCGCCCTGCAGATTGAGCTGCGCAGCACGGATCCGGCTGCACTTGATGCTGCTACGGAAAAAGCCATCCGCATCCTGGATTCTAAGGTACCGGGCATTACCGATGTCAATTCCTCGTATACGGAGGGCATGCCGGAACTGCAGCTCACAGTCAATCGCGAAAAGCTCAAGGCCTATGGCACGTCTCTTGCCGATGTTGATACGGCCTTTGCTTCGGCTATTTCTGGTCTTTCCGCTGGTGAACTCAAGAATGACGCAGCAAACGGCGGGCAGGATACGGATATCAAAGTGCGTTTCAGCCAGGCCGACAGCTACAAAGCATCGGATGTAGCCCGCGTGCCGCTCTCGGCTGCAGGCAGGCTCATCTATCTTGGCGATGTGGCCGATATCCATAATGGGCGCGGCCCGGTGAGCATCCGCCGGGTCAATAAGCAGCGTTCGGTGGCCATCGGTGCGAATCTCAGCGGCCGCCCGGTCGGCGATGTCATGAAGGATGTCAAGAAAGCCTTTGCCAAAGAAGGGCTGGGGGACGGCGTGACCTATCAGTTCAAGGGGCAGGCCACGAATATGGATGAAACATTCTCGGAACTCTTGTCCGCGTTGTTCCTGGCACTCGTACTCATCTACATGCTGCTGGCTGTCCTCTATGAATCCGTCATCACTCCGTTCATCCGCATGTTCTCGCTGCCGCTCGGTCTCATCGGTTCCATCCTGCTGCTGTTTCTCACGCATAACACGCTGAATCTCTTCTCGCTCATCGGCATCCTCGTGATGGATGGCATCGTGGCCAAGAACGGCACCCTGCTCATCGACTACACGCTGACACTCATGGACAGGGGCCGCTCTGCACGTGATGCCGTCATTGAGGCGGGACGAGTGAGACTCAAGCCAATCTTCATGACGACCATCACGATGATGGTGGGGATGATGCCGATGGCACTGGCGATGACACCCGGCTCGGAATCGCGGTCCTCACTGGCCTGGGTCATCATCGGCGGCCTCTTGACATCAACGGTATTCACGCTGATTGTCATTCCCATCATCTTCTTGTTCTTTGCCGAACACACGGAAGATAAGCATCTTTAAAATTTTTTGCAGGAATTTTATTTTAGGGGTTGCATTCACCTGTATTCCGTTATATAATAATCTACGTTGTCGGGATGTGGCACAGTTTGGTAGCGCGCATCGTTCGGGACGATGAGGCCGCAGGTTCGAATCCTGTCATCCCGACCATTTCTCAGAGATCAGGGACCAGTCCGTTGGGGCTGGTCTTTTTTTTGTGTGGTCAAGCCTTCGATGGCTATGATATAATGTATATTTGTAAATGAATAGAAGGGGTTGTTTTATTTGGGAATCTTTCGTACAAAAAGCATTGCTGCTTATAAGCAGGATGCATCCCATTCGCATCTGCGGCGAGCCATGGGCTCGCTCGATGTCACCTTGCTCGGCATCGGCGTCATCGTCGGTACGGGCATCTTTGTGCTGACCGGCGTAGCGGCTGCCAAATATGCTGGCCCGGCACTCATGCTGTCCTTCCTGCTCGCGAGCATTGCCTGCGGTTTTGTCAGCATGGCGTATTCGGAACTCGCGTCGATGGTGCCGGTGGCAGGCTCCGCCTATGCCTATGCCTATACTTCGGTCGGCGAGTTCTTTGCCTGGCTCGTGGGCTGGAATCTCGTACTCGAGTATTCCGTTGGTGCGAGTGCTGTGGCGGGCGGCTGGTCGGCCTACGTCGTCGGCCTGCTGAAAACAGCTGGCATAGAGTTGCCCGCAGCCTGGACTTCTGTGCCGGCTGACGGTGGCATCGTCAATCTGCCGGCGGTCCTCATCACTTTATTCCTGACCTTTTTGCTTGTGCGCGGGGTACGCGAAAGCGTCACCGTCAATAAGGTGCTTGTCGGCGTCAAACTGGCAGCCATCTTCCTGTTCCTGTTCCTCGCGGCTCCTTCTGTGGATCCTGCGAACTGGGAGCCCTTCATGCCGTTTGGCTTCTCTGGTGTCTCGGCTGGCGCGGCCGTCATCGTCTTCGCGTATCTCGGCGTGGATTCCATCGCGACGGCAGCAGAAGAAACGAAAAATCCGGCACATGATATGCCGACTGGCATCATCGCTTCGCTGCTCATCTGCACGGTACTCTATATTGCGGTGACTGCCGTCATGACGGGCAATGTGCCGTATGCAGAACTCGACAACGCGGAGCCTGTGGCTTTCGTGCTGCGCCAGCTCGGCTACCGGTTCGGTTCAGCCCTGGTCGGTACAGGCGCCATCGCTGGCCTTACGACCGTCCTGCTCGTCATGATCTATGCACAGACGCGCGCCTTTTTTGCGATGAGCCGTGATGGCCTTATCCCGCAATCGATCTGCAAGGTTCATCCGCGCTATGCGACGCCGCACCGCATCACGATCCTCGTTGGCCTTGCTGTCGCGCTTATCAGCGGCTTTACGCCGATCAACGTCATTGCCGAGATGTGCAGCGTCGGCACGCTTTTTGCCTTCATCGTCTCTTCGGTCGGCGTGATGCTCATGCGCCGGAAGTACCCGGATCTGCCGCGTCCGTTCCGCTGCCCGGCCATCTACGTTGTCGGCACACTTGCCATCGTAAGCTGCGCGTACATCATGTACAACCTTTCGTCCATGACCTGGGAACGTTTCTGGATCTGGAGTGCGCTGGGCATCGTGATCTATTTTGTGTATGGCTATCGTCACAGCCGTCAGAACAACATATCTTAATATCTTAAAGAATGCATTTTCGCAAGGTTTTCGCACGGATTCTTGTTTACAAGTTTTTGCATAGAAGGTATAATAAAGACTGATGGATGACTATCCATTCCATCAAATTTTTCTATTGTCGATTATCGGATACTATCGTTTCAACCCGATACGTAGCGATAAAGGTAAATCTTCATCAAGAGGGGAGCAATCACAAACATGAGCAAAAAGATGAAAACCATGGACGGCAACACTGCTGCCGCCTACATCTCCTACGCCTTCACTGACGTAGCGGCCATCTATCCGATCACGCCGTCTTCGCCGATGGCTGAGCATGTGGATGAAATGGCTGCCAAGGGTGCAAAAAACCTGTTCGGCCAGAAGGTTCGCGTCATTGAGCTGCAGTCTGAGGCTGGCGCAGCTGGTGCCGTTCATGGTTCGCTGCAGGCCGGCGCACTCACGACGACGTACACGGCCTCTCAGGGCCTCCTGCTGATGATCCCGAATCTCTATAAAGTTGCTGGCGAGCTGCTGCCGGGCGTATGCCACGTCAGTGCCCGCGCCCTGGCAGCCAATTCGCTGAATATCTTCGGCGATCATCAGGATGTCATGGCTGCACGCCAGGCTGGCTGCGCCATGCTCGCGGAAGCCAGCGTCCAGGAGGTCATGGATCTCTCTGCCGTTGCCCATCTCGTGGCCATCAAGGGTCGCGTGCCGTTCATCAACTTCTTCGATGGCTTCCGTACCTCTCATGAGATCCAGAAGATTGAAGTCGTTGATTACGAAGACCTCGGCAAGCTGCTCGACTGGGATGCTGTCAAGGCATTCCGCCGTCGCGCACTGAATCCAGATCATCCGGTCATCCGCGGTTCGGCCACGAATCCGGATGTCTACTTCCAGTCCCGTGAAGCAGCGAACAGCTACTATGAAGCACTGCCGCAGCTCGTCGAGGAGGCCATGGCTGACATCGCCAAGATCACGGGCCGTGAGCATCATCTCTTCGATTACTATGGTGCCGAGGATGCGGAGCGCATCATCGTGGCCATGGGTTCGGTCTGCCAGGCTGTTGAAGAGACGGTCGATTACCTCAATGCACATGGCGAGAAGGTCGGCCTGCTGAACGTCCATCTCTATCGTCCATTCTCCATTGAGCATTTCTTCAAGTTCCTGCCGAAGACGGTCAAGAAAGTTGCCGTCCTCGACCACACGAAGGAGCCGGGTTCCCTTGGCGAGCCGCTCTACCTCGATGTCAAGGCTGCTTTCTATGCATCCGATCTGCATCCGGTCATCGTCGGCGGCCGTTTCGGTCTCGGCGGCAAGGATACGACGCCGGATCAGATTTTCGCTGTGTTTGAAGAACTCAAGAAAGATGCCCCGAAGAACGGCTTCACGATCGGCATCGAAGACGATGTGACGAACACGAGCCTCGCACCGGTCATGAGCGATGTTGACCTCACGCCTGAGGGCACGACGGCCTGCAAGTTCTGGGGCCTCGGTTCCGATGGTACGGTCGGTGCCAACAAGAGCGCCATCAAGATCATCGGCGATAAGACGGATATGTATGCACAGGCTTACTTTGCCTATGACTCCAAGAAATCGGGCGGCATCACGATGTCCCATCTGCGCTTCGGCAAATCGCCAATCACGAGCCCGTACCTCATCAACAAGGCAGACTTCATCTCCTGCTCGCAGCAGTCGTATGTCTACAAATATGACCTGCTGGCCGGCCTCAAGAAGGGCGGCAAGTTCCTGCTCAACACGGTCTGGAGCGATGAGGAACTCACGAAGCACCTGCCGGCTTACATGAAGCGTTACATCGCGAAGAACGATATCGAGTTCTACACGGTCAATGCCGTGGAGATCGCGAAGGAACTCGGCCTCGGCGGCCGCTTCAACATGGTCATGCAGTCGGCGTTCTTCAAGCTGGCAGCCATCATCCCCCTTGACACGGCGGTCAAGTACCTCAAGGATGCCGTCGTCACGTCGTACGGCAAGAAGGGCCAGAAAGTCGTTGATATGAACAACGGTGCCATCGACAAGGGCATCGAGGCCCTGCATCGTGTCGAAGTCCCGGCTTCCTGGGCTGAGGCTGAGGATGCACAGGCAGAGCAGCATGACGTACCGGCTTTCATCACGGAAGTGCAGAATGTCATGAATCGCCAGGAAGGCGACAAGCTGCCGGTCTCGAAGTTCCATGGCGATATGGCTGACGGCACGTACCCGGTCGGCGGCGCCGCTTACGAGAAGCGCGGCACGGCCATCAATGTCCCGGTCTGGAACACGGAGAAGTGCATTGGCTGCAACAAGTGTTCCTATGTCTGCCCGCATGCTTCGATCCGTCCAGTCCTCACGACGGATGCCGAACGCGACGCTGCTCCGGCTGGTTTCCCGTCGAAGGATCTCCGCACGGTCAAGGATTACCACTTCACGGTGGCTGTCTCCACGATGGACTGCCTCGGCTGCGGCAACTGCGCACAGGTCTGCCCGGTCAAGGCTCTCGACATGACGCCGCTTGATGATGAACTCAAGGCAAAGCAGGCTTATTTCGATTACGGTGTCGATGCGACGAAGGTTGCCCCGAAGAAGAACCCGATGAAGAAGGAAACGGTCATTGGTTCGCAGTTCGAGCAGCCGCTGCTCGAGTTCTCCGGTGCCTGCGCCGGCTGCGGCGAGACGCCGTATGCGAAACTCATCACGCAGCTCTTCGGCGACCGCATGATGATTGCCAATGCTACGGGCTGCACGTCCATCTGGGGCGGCAGTGCTCCGGCTATGCCGTACACGAAGAACGTCAAGGGTCATGGCCCGGCTTGGGCAAACTCCCTGTTCGAGGATAACGCGGAGTTCGGTCTTGGCATGTTCCTCGGCACGCAGTCGGTCCGCAATGGCCTTGCCGATGACGCCAAGAAAGCCATCGAAGCTGGCCTCGGCAGCGAAGACCTGCAGGCAGCCCTCAAGGATTGGGTAGAGAACCTCGAGAATGGCAACGGTACGCGCGACCGTGCTGACCGCCTCGAAGCCTTGCTCGCAGCCGAGAAGGGCGAGGATGAACTCCTCAACAAGCTCTACGAGAACCGTGACTACTTCGTCAAGCGTTCCCAGTGGATCTTCGGCGGCGACGGCTGGGCTTATGATATCGGCTACGGCGGTGTCGACCACGTCCTCGCTTCCGGCCAGGATGTCAACGTCTTCGTCTTCGATACGGAAGTCTACTCCAACACGGGCGGCCAGGCTTCGAAATCTACGCCGGCTGCTGCCATCGCACAGTTCGCTGCTACGGGCAAGAAGACCCGCAAGAAGGATCTCGGCATGATGGCCCGCACGTATGGTTATGTCTATGTCGCTCAGGTTGCCATGGGTGCTGACCAGAATCAGCTGCTCAAAGCCATCACGGAGGCAGAGGCTTACCATGGCCCGTCCCTCATCATCGCGTATGCACCGTGCATCAACCACGGTATCCGCAAGGGCATGGGCTGCAGCCAGCTCGAGGAGAAACTCGCTGTTGAATGCGGTTATTGGGCAAATTACCGTTACAACCCGCAGCTCGTTGGCACGGACAAGAATCCGTTCAGCCTTGATTCCAAGGAGCCGGATTTCTCGAAGTTCCAGGACTTCCTCATGGGCGAGAACCGCTACATCAATCTCAAGCGTTCCTTCCCGGAGGCCGCCGACGCACTGTTCGAGAAGACGCAGCATGATGCGCAGATCCGTTACAACAACTACAAGACGCTCGCAGGCAAATAATCCCTGCCGGGCATAATGAAAGTCCATCCAGTCAAATCGACTGGATGGACTTTTTATATCTCTTTTATTTTATCCCAGGATGGTGTCAAGTGCCATCATGAGAGTGAAGCCTGCGGCAAAGGTGATGACGCCGACATTGGAGTGCTGGCCGGCACTCATCTCCGGGATGAGTTCTTCGACGACGACGTACATCATGGCACCGGCCGCGAAGGCCAGGAGATAGGGCAGGATCGGCACGACGAAGCTCGCCGCGACGATTGTCAGTGCGCCGCCAATGGGTTCGACCACGCCTGAAAGCACGCCGCCGATAAAGGCTTTTGTCCGGCTGGTGCCGCCAGCTGCCAGTGGCATCGAGATGATGGCTCCTTCCGGGAAGTTCTGGATGGCAATGCCGATGGAAAGTGCGAGAGCCGCACTGAGCGATACCCCCGTGCTGTCCGTGAGCCAGCCGGCCAGCACCACACCCACGGCCATGCCTTCCGGGATATTGTGGAGGGTGACGGCCAGTACCATCATGGCACTTTTCGAGAGAGAGCTTTTCGGTCCTTCCGGATCCTTGGTATTCATGTGGAGATGGGGGATGATGTGGTCGAGGGACAGCAGGAAAAGCGTGCCGAACCAGAACCCGGCAATGGCCGGCAGGCTGGCATAAGGCCCGAGTCCCTGGCTTTCTTCCATGGCCGGTATCAAAAGGCTCCAGATGGAGGCCGCGACCATGATACCTGCGGCAAAGCCCGTGAGGGCTTTCTGTACGCGCGGTTTCATCGCCCCGCGCATGAAAAAGACACAGGCGGCACCGAGCGTCGTGCCGAGGAAGGGGATGGCCAATCCCTGTAAGATTTCAATTTGCATAACAAACCTCCTGTCAAAAAAATGATATCTCTTTACTATTATTATAACGGAGCAGGCAGGAATTGACGATGGTTGGAGAGAATAATCCTGTTTATGGTATACTAGGGAAAGATATATTGTAGGAGGGAGTATTATGGAGTCTTGGCTTTTTTATGCACTTCTTTCGGCAATCAGTGCTGCATTCGTCTCGATTTTTGGCAAGGTTGGTTTGTCCGGTGTGGACAGCAACGTCGCTACAGCCATCCGTGCCATCATCATGGCCTTGTTCCTCGTGGGCGTCGTGGCTGTCCAGGGAAACCTGGCGCATTTATCTGATGCTCTGGCCGACAAGCGGGGGCTCTTCTTCATTGCGCTCAGCGGCATCGCCGGTGCGACCTCCTGGCTGTTCTACTTCCTGGCGCTCAAAACGGGCAATGTTTCCCAAGTCGCGCCTATCGATAAACTCAGCGTGGTCTTTGCCGTCATCCTGGCTGTCCTGATCTTCGGCGAGAAAGTCAGCCTGGTGCATGGCGTCGCCATTGCCATGATTGCTGTTGGCGGCCTGATCCTCGCGATATTCTGAAAGGAGTTCATTTCATGACTAATGGTACGCTTATCCACGGCTTCCAGCTGTTGCATAAGATTTTCATCAAGGAGGCCGATTCGACGGCCTATACCTTTGAACATGTCAAGAGCGGCGCTCGCGTCTTCATCTTGCAGAATGCGGATGACAACAAGGTGTTTTCCATCTCGTTCCGCACGCCGCCGACCGATGATACGGGCGTTGCGCATATCGTCGAGCATTCGACGCTCTGCGGTTCGCGCAAGTATCCGCTGAAGGAGCCTTTCGTTGAACTTGTCAAAGGCTCTCTTAACACATTCCTCAATGCGATGACGTATCCGGACAAGACGATGTATCCGGTGGCCAGCCGCAATGACAAGGATTTCCAGAATCTCATGGATGTCTATCTCGATGCCGTATTCTATCCGGCGATGTGCCAGAATCCACAGGTCCTCATGCAGGAGGGATGGCATTATGAAATCGAGTCTCCGGAGCAGCCGCTCGTCTACAGCGGTGTCGTCTACAACGAGATGAAGGGAGCGCTTTCTGCACCGGATGACCTGCTCGAGAGCCGCATCCTGCATTCCCTTTATCCCCACACGACATATCAGTATGAGTCGGGTGGAGACCCTGAGGCCATCCCTGATCTCACGCAGGAAAAGTTTGTGGCGTTCCACAGCCGCTATTATCATCCGTCCAACAGCTACATCTATCTGTATGGCGATATCGATATTGAAGAAAAGCTGGCCTATTTCGACGAAGAATATCTGTCGCATTTTGACCGTATTCCCGTGCCGTCTCATATTGACCGGGAACCCGCGTTCCCGGCGTTCCGCCGTGTCGATGCCACCTATCCCATCAGTGAGGAAGACGGCACCAAGGACAAGACATTCCTGGCACTCAACTGGTCGGTGGGCGAATCGCTCGATCCCAAGACCATGATGGGCCTCGAGATTCTGGAGCATGCTCTTTTGCGGACGCCGGCCGCGCCCTTGCGCAAGGCACTTATTGATGCGAAGCTCGGCAAGGATGTGGATTCGCTGTTTGAAGATGATATGCTGCAGCCGATGTTCAGCATCATCATCAACAATTCAGAGGCAGAGCGTGCGGAGCGTTTCCGCACGTTGACACTTGAGGCAATGCAGAGTCTCGTGCGTGACGGCATCGACAAGGAACTCCTGGAAGCCTCCATCAATCTCCTGGAATTCCGCCTGCGCGAATCGGATTTCGGTTCGGCCCCCAAAGGCCTTATCTACGGCATCCGCATCATGAAGAGCTGGCTCTACGATGGCCAGCCGGAAACGTATCTTTATTACGAAGAACTGCTGCGTGATATGAAGGCAGGCCTTGCAAGCGGCTACTTTGAGCAGCTGCTCGAGAAGTATTTCCTAAAGAATTCCCACCAGACCCTGCTCGTCATGGCACCGGATACGCAGCTGGCTGCCCGTCGTGAGGCCGCCCAGGAAAAACTGCTGGCTGAGAAGAAGGCCTCGATGAGCGCGGAAGAAATCGAGCAGGTCATTGCCGCTACGCATGCGCTGAAAGAGCGTCAGCAGAGTCCGGAGACAGAGGAAGCATTAAAGAGCATCCCCATCCTGGAGCTTGCGGACATCCGCAGGCAGACCGACTGCCTGCCGCTCGAGGTGCGCAGCTGCGAAGGGGCCAAGGTCCTTTTCAGTGATGTCGAGACGAATGGCATCGCTTATCTGAATCTCTACTTTGATGCGAGTGCCGTGCCGCAGCAGGAAATCCCGTATCTTTATCTCCTGTCCGGCTTCCTCGGCATGGTGGATACAGAGGCGCATACGTATGCGGAACTTGCTAACTTGCGCAATCTGCATACGGGCGGCATCGCAGCCGATGTCATTGCGTATACGAAGAAGGATCAGCCGGATTCCAGCATGCCGACGCTGCGCGTTCGTGCCAAGGCCCTCATTGAGAAGCTGCCGAAGCTCATGGATATCCTTGAGGAAATGCTCACGCGCAGCAGGTTCACGGATGGCAAGCGTCTCAAGGAACTCCTGGAACAGGGACAGGCCAGCATGGAACTCGAACTGCAGCGCTCGGCCAACCAGATCATCGTCGCGCGGCTCGCTTCCTATCTTTCGGCAGCCGGCTGCTATGCCGAAGAGGGCGGGCTCAAGATGTATCCGTTCCTCAAGGAACTCCAGCAAGACTTTGACGCGGGCTTGGCAAAAATCCAGCAGGCTTTCGCTGATATCATCCCGCGTGTCTTCAACCGCCGGAACCTCATCGTCAGCGTTACGATGAAGGATGAGGATTATTGTCGCTTCTCCGAGGCTTTTCCTGCATTGTGGCAGTCTTTGTCCGGCCATGCATATGAGCCGCAAACATACCATTGGGATATCGAGCCGCGCAATGAAGGGCTGACTTCCTCGAGCCGTGTGCAGTATGTCAGCAAGGGAGCGAATTTCCTGCGCCTTGGTTATCCGTATACGGGCAGCCTGGCTGTACTGGAAACGCTCCTGCGGTACGATTACTTCTGGACGAAGATCCGTGTGCAGGGCGGTGCCTATGGTGCATTCACGGGCTTCAACCGCAATGGCTTCATGTATTTCGGCTCTTATCGCGACCCGAATCTCAAAGAGACGCTGGATGTATTCGACGGCACGGCTGATTACGTGCGCGGTTTCATGGCCTCGGAGCGCGAGATGGATAAGTTCATCATCGGTACGATGAGCGGCATCGATACGCCGCTGACCCCTATGATGAAAGGCGATTTGGCGGCAACCTGTTATCTGCGCGGCATCACGCAGGAGGATCGTCAGCGCCGCCGCGATGAGATACTCGCCACCCGTCAAGAGGATATCCGCGCGCTCGCGCCGATGATTGACGCCTGCATGAAGCAGGATATCTGCTGCGTCTTCGGCAATGAGGAGAAGCTCCGCGCCGAGCAGACCCTCTTCGGCAGCGTGAAACCGGCACTTTAAAATCCCGGTTGACGCTTTAGACATTTGTGCATGCTGGGCGGCGTTGACTTTCCCAGATGCACATGGGATAATAAGAACAACATCATGAAATTAGTCAATGTGCCGCGGCCAGAGCCGCCGGTAGCACGACAGGAGGCTTTTGGATGAAAAAGACAATTTTCCAGGGCGCAGGCGTAGCCATCATCACGCCGTTCACGGAAGATGGCATCAACTTTGAAGAGCTGGGCCGCATTATCGAAGACCAGATCGCAGGTGGTACGGATGCCATCGTCATCACGGGTACGAGCGGTGAATCCGCCACGATGACGGACGAGGAACATAAAGCTGCCATCAAGTACGCGGTGGATAAAGTCAAGGGCCGCATCCCGGTCATTGCCGGCACAGGTTCCAATGAGACGTCCTATGCCATCCAGCTTTCCCGCTATGCAGAGCAGGCTGGTGCCGATGCCCTGCTCGTCGTCACGCCGTACTACAACAAATGCACGCAGAAAGGCCTGATTGCGCATTACAAGGCCATTGCCGAGAGCGTCAATATCCCCATCATCCTTTATGATGTGCCGTCGCGCACAGGTGTTGGCATCCAGATCCCGACGTATGTCGAACTCGCCAAGATCCCGAACATCGTGGCCGTCAAAGAAGCTAACGGTGATCTTTCGAAGATCCTGCGACTGCGCGCAGCCTGTGGTGACAGCCTGACGGTCTACTCCGGCAACGATGATCAGATCATCCCGATCCTCTCGCTCGGCGGCAAGGGTGTCATTTCTGTCCTGTCGAATGTGGCACCGCGCGATACGCATAATATGTGCCAGTATTATTTCGACGGCAAGGTCGAAGAAGCCGCGAAGTTGCAGATCGAATACACGGATCTCATCGATGCTCTGTTCTGCGAGGTCAACCCGATCCCCGTCAAGGTTGCCATGCGCAAGCTCGGTTATGCCGCCGGTCCGCTGCGCATGCCGCTTTCTGAGATGGAGCCTGCGCATGAGCAGCAGCTCGAGGATGCCCTGCGCAATCATGGCCTGATCAAATAAAAGGCCGCTCTTGCGCAACTCGTTCTGTTATTGGAAAGAAAAAGCCTTCGGAGAGGAACGCTGCCCCTTTTGGGTACTGCCTCTCCAGAAGGCTTTCTTTTGTTCGCACTGCCTTCCGGTTGGTAGGGGGCAGGGGAGGTTTTTATGCATGGTGTATTCGATATCGTCGGCCCTGTGATGATTGGGCCGTCGAGTTCTCATACGGCCGGTGCCGTGAGACTGGGGCTCATGGCCCGCAAGATCCTCGGCGAGCCTGCGGTGCGTGCCGACATCAATCTGCACGGCTCGTTTGCACAGACGTATCGCGGCCACGGCACGGACAAGGCTCTCGTGGCCGGCATCCTGGGCTTTGCTCCCGATGATGAGCGCATCCGCGAGGCCCTGTCCCTGGCAAAGGAGGCAGGATTGTGCTATACGTTCCAGAAGGTCAATCTTGAGCAGGCTCACCCCAATACGGCTGTCATCCATCTGACTGGCGTTTCGGGGCGCACGGCACGGGTCCGGGGCTCCTCCGTGGGCGGCGGCAATATCCGCATCACGAACATCGATGGCTATGAAGTGGAACTCACGGGCATGTATCCGGCACTCATCACGATCCATCGCGATCGTCCCGGCGTCATCACGAAGGTCACGCAGGTGCTGGCACGCTATGAGGTCAATATTGCCTTCATGCGCGTTTCGCGTCACAGCCGTGGTGAGATGGCCATGATGATCCTGGAACTCGACGAGCCGCTGGCTGATGAGGTCCTGGAGGAATGCCGCGAGGTCTACGAGGTGGAGCATGCCTTTGGCATCCCGGCCATCTGATGTTTTTAGCGGAGAGAAGATATGATACAGTTTAATTTCAATACGATTGCCGAACTCATCGAGCTGGCGGAGAGCCAGCAGGTTCCCCTCCATGAGGTTGTGCTGGCTCGCGAGGTACACGATTCTCAGCGCACGCGTGAAGCCGTCCTGCAGGAAATGGCGAGGAACTGGCAGGTCATGCAGGATTCCATCGAACGCGGCATACGCAATACGGAGCGTTCCGTCAGCGGTATGACGGGCGGCGATGCCAGGAAGCTTTATGCATACCGGCAGAAAGGTTATATGGGCAAGGCCGTCCTGTCAGCGGCTGCTTATGCCGTGGGCATCAGTGAAGTCAATGCCGTCATGGGCCGTATCGTGGCCTGCCCGACGGCCGGTTCCTGCGGCATCGTGCCGGCTGCGCTCTACGCGGCAAAAAAGGAATGCGGACTTCCCGATGAGGATATTGTCCAGGCACTCCTGACAGCGGCCGGCATTGGCATGGTCGTCGACCAGAACGCCTCGATTGCAGGAGCGGCCGGCGGCTGCCAGGCAGAATGCGGCACGGCAGCCGGCATGGCGGCTGGAGCTTTGGTGGAACTGGCTGGCGGCACGCCCGCGATGGTCGGCAATGGCGTGGCTCTTGCCATCAAGAATCTCTTGGGGCTTGTCTGTGACCCCGTGGCAGGCCTGGTGGAAGTGCCCTGCGTCAAGCGCAACGGCTTTGCGGCCGTCACGGCCATGCTCGCGGCTGACATGACGATGGCGGGCGTCACATCCGTCATTCCCGTCGATGAAGTCATCGCGGCCATGAACGAGATTGGCCGTGCCTTGCCGAAATCCCTGCGCGAGACGAGTGAGGCCGGGCTGGCCGTCACGCCGACGGCCCGGAAAATCGAAGCGCGCGTCTATCCTGCTTCGTGACGGCTGCCGGGATGACGGGTCGGAATGCTGGCGCTTTTGCGGGATGCCGTGCGGAAAGTCTTGCGCATCTTGCTTTTGCAGTGTAAAATGATGGTATCACTGCGAGATGATTCGCAAAACTATATGCAAAGTGCAAGGAGAGATATGATATGAGAAAACTCATCCAGATGCTGCTTATCGCTTGCCTGGTCGTACTCGGCACACAGGTGGCTTTTGCAAATTCGGACAAAGTCACGGTACAGGAGGGTGCTGATCTTGCTTCCATCCATCGCCTGGCCATCGGTTCGCCGCTGTATCAGCAGGTTGACCCAAAATCCCCGAACAAGGAGATGCTGACGCAGATCGTTTATGATTCGAGCCATGTGGCTCGCTGCTATGTCCTTTCTTACGATACGATTGCGCAGGATATCAAGCAGGATCAAAACATCGATCTCAAGGCTTTGGATCGCCGTACGGCAGCCAAGAACTTCAAGGAGTATGTCGGCAATTATGCTGATGCGTATGTCATCCTGACGGTTGCCAATGACAGCCGCACGACGTTCTTCTTCGATGTCTACAAAGCCGGCACGAACCAGCTGCTCTACACGTATGAGATCCAGGCCAACCGCAGTGAAGCCGATACGGTCGCTACGTATACGAATCTTTCCGAGCAGTTTTACAAGCACTTTGAGCGTTCCGCCGTCGAGCAGCAGAAAGAAAACAGCAAAAAGAAATAAACAAAAAAGACAAGATGCTTTGGCGCGTCTTGTCTTTTTTGATATAGACCCTGCTCAGTGAGCCAGATAGATCGGTTTTATCTTCGCGTCTTCCGCGATGGTCTTGTCGATGTAACCGGCGCGGACCATCGCATCCAGGACGATGAATTGGCGTTTCTTGGCCATCATGAAATCGACATAGGGCGAGTAGAGCGATGGTGCATTCGGGAGCCCTGCAAGCATTGCAGCTTCAGGGAGCTGGAGTTCTCTGGGGCGTTTGCCGAAATACCCTTCGGACGCTTCCTCGATACCGTAGTAACTGGATCCGTAATAGATCGTATTGAGGTACATCTCGAGGATCTCATCCTTGGAGTAATTGAATTCCATGGACAGCGCGAGCAGGAATTCTTCGGCCTTGCGTCCGAATGAGCGCTCATGCGTGAGGAAGAGATTCTTGACGAGCTGCTGGGTAATCGTGCTGGCGCCTTCGTCAATCTCTCCTTGCTGCAGGTTGACGAGCGTCGCGCGCAGGATGCCTTCCATATCGAAGCCATGATGATCGTAGAAGCGTTTGTCTTCGACAGCGACGACAGCCTGCTGCAGAGAGGTCGGGATTTCGTCAAGCCGGGTGTAGTGGCTGCGGTCAATGCGGCTGTTCACGGCACGCTTGAGGAAGACGATGCGTGAGAGGCGTTCGCGGAAGGTATCCTCCGTATCTGCTGTCAGCGTATTGGACGGCTGCTGTGGATCCGGGCGAGGCAGGAAATCGCCGGCTGCCTGCCAGGTATGCGAGGAGAAGATTGCCAGGCCGCCGGAAAGGAAATACGCGCCCAGGAAGACGCAGAGCAGCAAAAAAAGAAAGCGGGCCAGCCGCTTTGGCGAACGTCTTCTTCGTTTTTTCATTGTTTTGGGTTCACTCCTTTGCTTCTATAACATTATAGCACCCGTTGTGCGATTCGTCAGCAGGGGACAGCAGGACATTTGGCAGTAAGTGGCAAAAGGATGACAAAATTTATTTGTAAATGTGTAAAATAATCCTTGAAAAATTATACAAGATAGATGTATAATTATAAACATCAACTCAAAGGCGGCAGAGAAGCCGTCCAGAAGGAGGACGAAGATCATGAAAGTCAGTGTTCTCGGTGCAACTGGTTACGCTGGTGCGGAACTGCTGCGCATCTTATACAGCCACCCACAGGCTGAGGTGGTACACATTACCTCAGAGAGCCATACGGGAGAGCCCATCGCGGCTCTGTACCCGCATCTGCGAGGCCTGTACGATATGAAGCTGGAGAGCATGAAGGATATCGAGGCCATTGGCAGGGACAGTGACTTCGTATTCATCGGACTGCCGCACGGCCATGCGATGGCAGTCGGCAAGGCCCTCAAGGATCTGCCGGTGCGCATCATCGACCTCGGCGCAGACTACCGGTTCCGCGATACTTCCGTTTACGAGGCCTGGTACCATGTGCCGCATACGTATCCGGAAGCGCCGCGCGTCTATGGGCTCGCTGAGCTTTACCGCGAGGAGATCCGCGATGCCAAGATCATCGGCAATGCCGGCTGCTTCACGACGGCCAGCATCCTGGCCCTTGCACCGCTCGCACGCCAGCATCTCATCGATGTCAATACGATCATTGTCGATGCCAAGTCCGGCGTTTCGGGCGCAGGACGATCCCCGAAGCAGGCCAACCATTTCCCGGAACTCTACGATAATTTCCGCGCGTACAATGTGGCACACCATCGTCATACGCCGGAAATCGAGCAGGCCATGGAAGACCTGTCCGGCGAGCAGAGCGTCATCAACTTCACCCCGCATCTCGTGCCGATGTCACGCGGCATCCTCGCGACCTGCTATGCCAGCCTCAAGACGGGCGTTGAACCGGAACTCGTCGATGCCGCCTATGAGAAGGCCTATGGCAAGGAGTTCTTCATCCGCCTGCTCGGCCGCGGCGGGTATCCGTCGACGAAAGAGGTTCGCGGCTCGAATTTCTGTGATATCGGCTGGCATATCGATGAACGCACCCATCGCGTCATCGTGCTTTCGGCCATTGACAACCTCGTCAAGGGTGCTGCGGGACAGGCCGTGCAGAATTTCAACATCGCCTGCGGGTTCGATGAGAAGACGGGCCTTGATTTCGTACCGATGTATCCTTGAGCCATTCATCTCGCAATCATGCCATTTCCATTTTAGGAGGAGTTCATATGTTATTCAGTGAAGCACATGCCAAAGCGGGCGTCACGTTCCCGCAGGGCTTTCAGGCAGCCGGCGTCAAGGCCGGTATCAAGAAGAGCGGCAATCTCGATGTCGCTGTCATCTACACGGAGAAGGAAGCGGCGGTAGCTGGTACGTTCACGCAGAATGCCGTGGCCGCAGCACCGGTTTTCGCCTCGAAGAAGGTCGTCGCGACGGGGACGGCACATGCCATCACGGCCAATGCCGGCTGCGCGAATGCCTGCACAGGCGAGCAGGGCGAGAAGGATGCTGCTGCCATGCAGGACATCACCGCCAAAGCACTCGGCTGCGATCCGCTCGATGTCATCGTCGCTTCGACGGGCGTCATCGGTGTCAATCTGCCGATGGACAAGATGGAAAAAGGCATCCAGCAAGCCGTGAAGGAACTTTCACCTGAGGGCAGCGTCAATGCCGGCAATGCCATCATCACGACGGATACGTATTCCAAAGCATGTGCGACGGAAATCGAACTCGGCGGCAAGAAGGTGCGCTTTGGCGCCATTGCCAAGGGTTCGGGCATGATCCAGCCGAATATGGCCACGATGCTCTGCTTCATCACGACGGATGCTGCTATCGACAGCAAGCTCCTGCAGCAGGCCCTTTCGGAAGTCGTCGAAGTCTCCTTCAACATGATTTCCATCGATGGCGATATGAGTACGAACGACATGGCCATCGTCATGGCCAATGGTGCAGCCGGCAATGCGCCGATTGTGGCGGAAGGCGAGGACTATGAGATGTTCAAGGCCACGCTGAAGGAGATCTGCCAGGGCCTTGCCCAGCGCATTGCCTCCGATGGCGAAGGTGCGACGAAGTTCCTGACGGTCCATGTCACGGGAACGAAATCGTTTGCAGATGCCAAGACCATCGGCATGAGCGTCGCGAAGAGCCCGCTCGTCAAGACGGCCTTCTTTGGCGAAGACCCGAACTGGGGACGTGTCATCTGCGCCGTCGGTTATGCTGGTGTGCCGATGGATCCTGAGAAGACCGTCGTGAAGTTCGGCGGCATTCCCGTTTACGCTTATGGCGTCGGTGCCACGTATGATGAAGAAGCACTGCGCAAGGTCATGGCTGCTCATGACATCGTCATCGATATCGATATGGGCGACGGTGAGGAAGAAGCAACCATCTGGACCTGCGATTTCTCCTATGAGTACGTCAAGATCAACGGCGAGTATCACACCTGATCGCAGGCCGTATCACAGGCAATAGATGCGGGAAATGTGAAAGCTGGAAAGGAATGTCGTATCGCATGTTTGAAGCAAAGGACAAGGCGGCCATCCTCGTCGAGGCTCTGCCGTACATCCAGGAATTTTATGGCAAGACCATCGTCATCAAGTACGGCGGCAATGCCATGGTCAATGATGAACTGAAAGAAAAGGTCATGCAGGATGTCGCCCTGATGAAATACGTTGGTATCCGCCCGGTCATCGTGCATGGCGGCGGTCCCGAGATCACGGAGTTCCTGCAGAAAGTGGGCAAGCAGTCTTCGTTTGTGGCCGGGCTGCGCGTCACGGATGAGGAGACGGTCGAGATTGCGGAGATGGTCCTTGACGGCAAGGTCAATTCGGAGATCGTGACGCTCCTCAACCGCCGCGGCGTCCGTGCCGTCGGCCTGTCGGGCAAGGATGCCGGTCTCATTGAGGCCCGGAAGAAACTCGCGACGGTCTACGGCGATGAAGGCGCCCAGAAAGTGGATATCGGCTACGTCGGTTCCGTGGACAAAGTCAACACGAGCCTGCTGGAAGACCTGCTCGATCAGGATTATGTGCCGGTCATCGCGCCGATTGGCGTGGGTGCGGATGGCGAAAGCTACAACATCAATGCGGATTATGTGGCTGCTGAGATCGCCGGCGCTTTGCAGGCTGAGAAATTGCTGCTGCTGACGGATGTCGAGGGCATCTACAAGGATTTTGAGGACAAGACATCGTTCCTCTCCACGCTGCATCTCCCGGAAGCCCGTGCGTATATCCGCGAGGGCATCATCAAGGGCGGCATGATCCCGAAGGTGGAAGCCTGCCTGACGGCCCTGGAGAAGGGGGCAGGCAAGACCCATATCATCGACGGGCGCCTCGACCATTCCATCATCCTCGAGATCTTCACCTCGAAGGGTATTGGCACACAGGTCGTGCGCTGATCCGTGAAAAGCTGCCTTGGAGAAGGCTAGGATGCTCTCTCGGGGCAGCTTTGTGGATTTTCAGAAAGAGTTACAGGTAGCCGGAACAATCCGGATAAGGATAAGGATGCGAGCTTATGAAAGAAACCGATAAAGAAATATTTGCGAAAGACGAGAACGATTATCTGCCGGTATTCAACCGTTACAAGATTGTCCTTGACCACGGCGAGGGCGCGTATCTCTGGGACAACAATGGCAAGAAATACCTGGATTTCCTGGGCGGCATTGCCGTCAATGTCCTCGGTCATGATTATGAGCCGCTCGTTACGGCCATCGCGGAGCAGGCGAAAAAGCTCATCCATTGCTCCAACCTCTACTACACGCAGCCGCAGGCAGATGCTGCCGAGAAACTCGTCAAGCTTTCCGGCCTCGACAAGGCATTCTTCGGCAATTCCGGTGCCGAGGCCAACGAGGGCGCCATCAAGATCGCGCGCAAGTACGCGCATCAGATCGATCCTGAGAAATCCCAGATCATCACGGCCTGGGACAGCTTCCACGGCCGCACGATCGCGACGCTGACGGCCACCGGCCAGCCGAAATACCATGAGGGCTTTGGCCCGCTGCCAGAAGGGTTCGCTTACGTCCACTACAATGACATCGACGAACTGGAAGCCATGATGAGCGACAAGACGGCAGCTGTCATGCTCGAGACCATCCAGGGTGAGGGTGGCGTCTATACGCCGCAGGACGACTATCTCAAGAAGGTCCGCGCACTCTGCGACAAGCATCACGCGCTCCTGATCTTCGATGAGATCCAGGCGGGCATCGGCCGCAGCGGCAAATTCTTCGCCTATGAGAAGTACGGCGTCAAGCCGGATATCGTGACGCTGGCCAAGGGCCTGGCGGGCGGTGTACCCATCGGTGCTTTCATCGTCACGGATGAAGTCGCGAAGGCTTTCCATGCTGGCGATCATGGCACGACGTTCGGCGGCAATCCGCTGGCCTGTGCGGCTGCGAATGTCGTACTCGATACCGTGCCGCAGCCGGGATTCCTCGCTCATGTGGAGGAAGTCGGCAGCTACTTCAAAGAGCAGCTCGAGAAACTCCAGACCAGGCATCCGGCTTTCATCACCGACGTGCGCGGCGAAGGCCTGATCCTGGGGGCGGAACTCGCTTCGGCTGAGCATGGCCGTGATATTGTCAACGACTGCCTGGCAAAAGGTGCCATCATCAATTGTACGGCTGGCAAGGTTCTGCGTTTCATCCCGCCGCTCATCATCACGAAGGAGCAGGTCGATACGGTCATTGCCCTGCTCGATGAAGTGCTGGTCAAATACGATAAATGATGCAGCAGGAAAAGAAATCGATAGAAAATAGGATACGATGCATGATTTTGTATATAAATACAAGAAAAATGCATATCTACACTTTTCAAGCGGCGATAATTGATGTATAATATGCAGTAAACACGGACATCTATTACAGTGTGGGAGGTCATCCAATGTTGAAAGGAAAAGATATGTTATCCATCCACGAACTCTCCGTGGATGAGGTACAAGAAATCTTGGCACTTGCCAAGGAACTCAAAGCCAAACAGAAAGCCGGTATTCCGCATCCGCTGCTCAAGGGCAAGACGCTCGGCATGATTTTCGAGAAGTCCTCGACGCGAACCCGCGTCTCTTTTGAGACGGGCATGTACCAGCTCGGTGGACAGGCACTTTTCCTTTCCAACCGCGATCTCCAGCTCGGGCGCGGCGAACCCATCCGTGATACGGCCCGTGTACTTTCCCGCTATCTCGACGGCATCATGATCCGCACCTACGGCCACGACCGGGCGACGGAGATGGCCAAATGGGCGGATATCCCCGTCATCAATGCCCTGACGGATCTCCTGCATCCGTGCCAGGTCCTTACGGATCTCCTGACGATCCAGGAATACAAGGGCAAGGATCTCAAGGGACTCAAGATGGCTTATGTCGGCGATGGCAACAACATGACGAATTCCTTCCTTTATGGCTGCGCCAAAGTCGGCATGACGTTTGTCGCTGCGACGCCGGAGGATTACCGTCCGGATGCCGGAGTCGTCAAGAATGCCCTGGAAGATGCCAAAGAGACCGGTGCTTCGCTGAGCCTCGTCACGGATCCGCAGGAAGCCGTCAAGGATGCGGATATCGTCGTGACGGATACCTGGGCCAGCATGGGACAGGAAGCCGAACACGAGGAGCGCAAGAAAATCTTCGCTCCGTACCAGGTCAATGCAGAACTCCTGAAGGGGGCGGACAAGCGCGTCATCGTCATGCACTGCCTGCCGGCTTACCGCGGGGAAGAAATCACGGCCGATGTCTTTGAGGCCAATGCAGGTGTCATCTTTGACGAAGCAGAGAACCGCCTGCACACGCAGAAGGCCATCATGGCACTGACGATGGCTGACTGAACGTATTTGCCGTTTGCATCGTGGAATCGCCTGCTGAAGGGGATCTTGAGGGAAACTCGCAGCGGGAGAGATATAAGAAAAGAGGTTATTTATCATGGCTAAGATCAAGAAAGTCGTACTCGCTTACTCGGGCGGTCTCGATACCTCCGTTATCATTCCTTGGCTCAAGGAACATTATGATGGCTGCGAAGTCATCGCCTGCTGCGCCGATGTCGGCCAGGGCGATGAACTCGACGCCGTACACGACAAGGCCCTGAAGTCCGGTGCTTCCAAGGTCTACATCGCAGACCTCAAGGAAGAGTTCCTCAAGGAGTATGTCTGGCCGACGCTCAAGGCCGGTGCTGTCTACGAGGACAAATACCTCCTTGGCACGTCGTTTGCACGTCCGATCATCGCCAAGAAGCTCGTCGAGATTGCCAAGCAGGAGGGCGCAGACGCTATCGCTCACGGCGCTACGGGCAAGGGCAATGACCAGGTCCGCTTCGAGCTGACGGTCAAGGCACTGGCTCCGAACATCACGTTGATCGCTCCTTGGCGTGAGTGGGATCTCGACTCCCGTTCTGCTGAGATCGAGTATGCCAAGAAGCACGGCATCCCCATCGCGACGGAGAACAAGACGTACTCCATGGACCGCAACATCTGGCATCTTTCCCATGAGGGTTCGGATCTCGAGGATCCGGCCAACGAGCCGCACAACAGCATGTTCCTGATCTCGAAAGCACCGGAAGATGCCAAGGACGAGCCGGAATATGTCACGATCGACTTCGAGAAGGGCGAGCCGGTCGCCGTCAACGGCAAGAAGATGGATCCGGTTGCCCTGCTGACGGAACTCAATGAGATCGGTGCGCGCAACGGCGTCGGCATCGTCGACATCTGCGAGAACCGTCTCGTCGGCATGAAGTCTCGCGGCGTCTATGAGAACCCGGGCGGATCCATCCTCTATTATGCACATCGCGAACTCGAGTACCTCTGCCTTGACCGCATGACGTTCCATTTCAAGCAGCATGTCGCTGTCCGCTTCGGCGAACTCGTTTATGATGGCATGTGGTTCTGCCAGCTGCGCGAAGCACTCTCGGCTTTCGTCGACAGCACGCAGCAGACGGTTACGGGTACGGTCAAGCTCAAGCTCTACAAGGGCAACATCATCTCCGCCGGCTCCAAGAGCCCGTATTCCCTCTACAGCCAGGAATTCGTCACGTTCGAACACGATGATGTCTACAACCAGGCAGATGCCACGGGCTTCATCAACCTCTTCGGCCTGCCGCTCAAGGTACGCGCCCTGATGCAGGAGAAGACCCAGAAATGAGTGAAGCAATGTGGGGAGGCCGGTTCTCCAAGACGACCGATGAGATGATCAACGAGTTCCAGGCTTCCATCAATTTTGACAAGCGCATGTATCATGAGGACATTGCCGGGTCCATCGCTCACGCGCGGATGCTCGCAAAATGCGGCATCATCTCGGAAGCGGATAAGGATGCCATCGTCAAGGGCCTCAAGGATATCCTGCAGGAGATTGAGGCGGGAAAGTTTGATTTCTCCATCGATCTTGAGGACATCCACATGAATATCGAGAAACGCCTGACCGAGGCCATCGGTGAAGCCGGCGGCCGCCTGCATACGGCGCGCAGCCGCAACGATCAGGTCGCGCTCGACACGCATATGTACATCCGCCGCCAGGTTGTCGAGGTGCAGAAGGAGATCGAGAATCTCCAGCAGGCGCTCGTTGAGACGGCAGAGAAGTACAGCGATGTCATCATGCCGGGCTACACGCATCTGCAGCGCGCACAGCCCATCCTCTTCTCGCATCATCTCATGGCGTATTTCTGCATGCTCGCGCGTGACTTCGCGCGCTTTGAAGGTGTGTACAAGCGGGCGGACATCATGCCGCTCGGTGCCGGCGCTCTGGCGGGAACGACTTTCCCGATTGACCGCCCGTACGTCCAGAAGCTCCTGAACTTCGAGAGCATCTACAACAATAGCCTCGATGCCGTCAGCGACCGTGATTACATCATGGAATTCCTCGCAGCCGCATCCATCCTCATGGTTCATCTTTCGCGCCTGTCCGAGGAAACGATCCTCTGGTGCAGTCGTGAATTCCACTTCGTCGAGCTTGACGATGCACATTGCACGGGCTCCTCGATGATGCCGCAGAAGAAGAACCCGGATGTCTCCGAACTCGTGCGCGGCAAGACGGGCCGTGTCGTCGGCCATCTCATGGCCATGCTGACGACGGTCAAGGGCCTGCCGCTTGCCTATAATAAGGATCTGCAGGAAGACAAGGAAGGGATCTTTGACGCGATCGATACCGTCAAGTTCAGCCTGGCTGTCTATGCTCAGCTGATCCGCGGCATGAAGGTGCGCAAGGAAGTCATGAAGAAAGCCGTGACGGAAGATTTCTCCAATGCCACGGATCTTGCTGACTACCTCGTCAAGAAAGGCATGCCGTTCCGCAAGGCTCATGCCGTTTCGGGACAGGCAGTCCACGACTGCATCGAGAAGGGCATCTACCTCGAGGATATGAGCCTTGAGGACTTCAAGAAGCTCTCGCCGCTCTTCGGTGAGGACATCAAGGAAGCTATCAGCCCTGAGACGTGCGTCAAGAACCGCAATTCGTTCGGCGGCACGTCGTACCGGCAGGTCGAACTCCAGCTCAAGGCTGCCAAAGAACTCCTGGCAGCAGAACAGGAAGTCTCTGACCAGGCGGCCGAGCAGCAGGTACGAGTCAAATAAATACCTCAACGTCTGGGAGTCTCTGGTGAGTCAATGATTCACCAGAGACTTTTTATAGTAGTTCCGGGATTTTGTACTCGACAATGGTACAAAACTCAAGCCGACAGATTTTCTGACAAGCATCGTCGTGAATCCATGGAGGATTTGTTTCCGTGTCCTTCGCAGCGGCTGCCTGGATTTTCCGTTACTTTTCAGAATCTCCACGTATACTGGTATCCAGATTACAAAAGGAGTGATAATCATGCTGATGCTGATCCTTGTCCTGGGTCTCAACCTTGTCATCAGTTTCCTCAATGCCCGCAACGTCGGGCGCGTCTGGGCGGAGTCGAAGGCCGTCGGCGGCTGGATCCGCCTGCTGGCCTGGTGCGGCGCCATCCAGTCTGCCGCAGGCTTTACATTCGTCTACGCCGTCGTCGTCGGCTACATTGCCGTGCAGACAGGCTATCTGCCGCCAGCGATGCTCGGCGTCATGATGAATCTCATCTACCTCATGATCATCGTGCCGCTCATCGGTTCGGGTATCTTCATCACGATACAGTCTTGGATCGCCTTTGCGCGCGACAAATCGCTCGCGAATCTTGGCGTGGCAGGCTGGAACACGTTTGCGCAGGCATACAATACGTACAATGCCATCCAGAGCTTTGGCCCGGCACTTGAAAGTGTGCAGCAGGGACTTGGCGGCCTGTTCTCAGATGATGGGGACAGCGACAATTCAACGGCTCGCGTGATCCTGCTCGTAGCCATCGTGCTGCTTGCCGGTGTCCTGACGACGAATGTCATCATTCGCCGCTATGAGGCAAGCCTGCCAGTTTCCGAAGAAATCCGCAATGGTACCAGGGATCTCAACTACCGGTAACAGGAAATCTTCTTGCTTGCCCCAGCATGGTTCAGGATGTGTCCGGGGCCTCGAGGCGAAAAGCACTTGAATACGACTCCAATCTCTAGTACTATAGAAGCGTATATATCGCATCTATTCTATGGAATCTATTGAGATTGGGGTCTTTTCATTGAACTGGGACTGGTTGAAACAAGCCATCAAGCCGTTTGATGTTTTCATCGGCATAGCCGCCATATTCATTCTCTACCGGATGGACTTCTCGCATCTGCTGTTCGTGGACGAGATCTTGCTCGTCACCTTCGCTCTGTGGTTTGTCCTGCTCCTGGTACGCTGTTACATTTACTATCGGAAAGGTCAGGGATCATGACGAAAGCGCAAACAAAAAAAGCAGTTTTCTTTGATATCGACGGGACGCTCATCAACATCATGACGGGGCAGACGACGATCCAGCCAGCGGTCAAGGAGGCCATCCGTGAGCTGCGTGCGGCAGGGAATGCCACGTTCATCGCGAGCGGGCGTCCTTATGACTACCTGGATCCGGAACTTACGGAAGAAGGACTGTTCGATGGCTATGTGCTGATGAATGGTGCTGTCGTCCTCTTGGACGGCAGCACCATCTACGAGCAGCCATTGCGCAAGGCCACTGTAAAGGAAATCGTAGCTGCATCTGAGGCGCACGGCGTGGAATACATCCTCGAGGGGGCGCAGCACGTCTATCTGCGGCCGGACTTCCATCTGACCGAAGCATTTTACCGCAGCATCGATGTCGATGTGACGAAGTTTGTCCGGGACTTCGATCTCGATGAGGTCGAAGTGGCCAAGATTGAATTTGCTTCAGAGGATCCGGGCGGACACGGCCTTTTCGACAAGTTGCTGGCCTGGCCTGGCCTTACGGGACTCATGGATCCGTACCATAAGAAGAACATGGAACTTTACGCAGCGGATGTCACGAAAGGATCCGGCATCCGTCATGCACTTTCGTATCTCGGCATTCCCGTTGCAGACAGCTATGCATTTGGCGATGGGCTCAACGATATCGAGATGATGGAGACGGTGGGCACGAGCCTCGTCATGGGCAATGCGCGCCCGGCGCTCAAGGAACTGGCCGATCATATCGTGCCGTCCGTAGAAGAGGATGGCGTGGCTGTCGGCATCAATCGTTACGTGCTGGCATAAGCTGGCAAAGGAATGCATCACACAGGGGAGGCTTTTTGATGCGCAAGCGAATTGGAATGATACTGGGAATCCTGATGCTGGCCATCGCGGTTCTTACGGGCTGCGGGCAGACGAATACGGCGAGCAAGACGGCGTCTTCGTCCTCATCGTCTTCTGCCGCGGCGACAACAGCTCAGGCGGGCAAAGAGGTCACGATCAAGATGCTCAATGTTGGCCAGGGGGATTCCATCCTCATCCGGACGCCGGAGCAGACGGTACTCATCGATACGAGTGATGTCGATGAACGTGACAAGCTCAAGCGCGAACTCGACAAGGCCGGCGTCAAGAAAATCGACAAGGTCATCCTGACCCATCCGCATGCTGACCACATCGGCGGCATGGACGTGCTGCTCAAGGATTATCAAGTCGGTGCCGTCTACGACAACGGCATGCCGTCCACGTCGAAGCTCTATCTGTCGTACCGCAAGGCCCTGAAAGCCAAGAATATTTCCTATCAGGCCCTGAAGGCCGGCGATGTGCTGGACTTTGGCGGCGGCGTTTCGTTCAAGGTGTTCTATCCGACGTCTGAACTGCAGCAGAAGGGCGCGCAGAAGGGGTACAAGCATGACCCGAACAACGAATCCGTTGTCGGTCGCCTGACGTACGGCAGCTTCTCGATGCTCTTCACGGGGGATGCTGAGACGCCTGTCGAGGAAGAGATCCTCAAGACGTATGCCGGCGAACTCAAGAGTACGATCTTGAAGGCTCCGCACCATGGCAGCAGTACGAGTTCCTCTGTAGCCTATCTCAAGGCTGTCTGGCCGGAAGCCGTGCTGATCTCGTGCGGCCAGGGCAATGACTACGGCCATCCGCACACCGATGTGCTGGCTCGTTTCCTCGGTCAGCAGAACTATACGGATCGCCGCGACGGCAAGCAGAAGAAAACGAAGCTCGTCAAGGATGACAAGGGCAAGGTGCTGAAAGCCAAGGTCTACGAGACGGACAAGAACGGCACCATTACGGTGACGACGGATGGAAAGGGCTACAAGCTCCAGGCAGAAGAAGGTGAAGCACAATGATTTCGGCATATCTGGATCGTTTTGAAGGGGATTTCGCCGTCCTTTATCTTGGCGACGATATGAAAAAAGTGAATTTTCCCAGGACATATCTGCCAGAGGGCTTGAATGAAGGAGACTATTTGCGCCTGGATATCTCGTTCGACAAAGAAAAGACGGAACAGGCTGAGCAGGAAGCGCTTGACCTGATGAAGGATCAATAAATAGGAGGAACCTTTTTGTTTACGAAATTATCCCATGTTTGCGGACTGCTGCTGCTCGGCGTGATGTGTCTCGTCATGCTCGTGCCGCAGATAGGCGAGGCCGCCCGCCGCGAACCGGTTCATACCATGCAGAGCGTCAAGACTGCAGAGACGACGATCGACGGGGAAAAGGCTCTGCGCATCGAGCTTGGCTTCGACAACCCCAATGTTTCTTACTCAACGAGTACCAAGCCGTATCTGCAGAAACAGCTGATCCTCGACCTCAAGAATACGGAACCGGGAAAAGTCAAGAGTGATTACAAAGTCAAGAGCAAGCTTGCAAAGGCCATCCACGTCGATGAATTGGAATCACGCCATACGCAGGTCCGCATCGATTTCACGAATCCAGTACTTGACGGTACCTATCAGATCCACGAAGAAGCTGCAGACCGCAAGGCGCGCAAGCCGCACCGCCTCGTCATCGACATCTTTCCGCGAAGCCATGCCGCTTCGTCCGATAAGGTTGACGGTGTGCGCGGCCATGTCATCGTACTCGACCCGGGTCATGGCGGCAGCGACACGGGGGCTGTTGGTCCGACGGGAGTCACGGAAGCTTCCGTGACGCTGAGCGTAGCACAGCAGGTCGATGCCATACTGGAGAATTCCGGTGCCCGCGTCATCATGACGCGCAAGAGCGATCGCGATGTCTACGGCCCGTATGCCAGCGACCGCCAGGAACTCCAGGCCCGCGTCAACGTCGGTGAATACACGCCGGGCGCGGAACTTTTCCTCTCCATCCACTGCAATGCTTTCTCGAATCCGTCTGCACACGGCATGGAGACATATTACTACGGCGGCTCTTCTCGAGGCGAACGCCTGGCTGCGCTCCTCAATGAGGAATTGGAGCAGGCAGGCGGTCTCTTGAACCGCGGCGTCAAGACGGCAAATTTCTATGTCATCAAGCATTCGAGCATGCCGGCATCGCTCGTGGAACTCGGCTTCATCACGAATCCTCGTGAAGAGGCCCTGCTGGCCGATGCATCTTATCAGGCAAAACTGGCCAGGGCAATCGCGAAAGCTCTGGGCCGTTATTTCCAGGGAGATTGAGCATGTATACGATAAGGAGATGAGCTTACGATGAAACATTATATGCGTTATGCCCTGCTGGCTGTGGCAGCCGTCATGCTTCTCCTGCTGGCCGGCTGCAATCCGTCAGGCGGCAAGGGTGCCGATGACGGCTCCTCGTCCGGTGCGAGAGCGGAGAGCAGTGCGACGGCGGGCAAGCCGCAAGCATCTTCGTCTTCGTCCTCTGCGGGGGCGAAGGAAGAGAAGCTGACCGTCAAAGTCTATTATCCGAATGAGGACGGGACGAAGCTTCTCGCCGTGAAGCGCCAGGTGACTGTTGGCAAGACCGATAAGTACACGGCAGCGATGGCTTCGCTGCTCGAGGGTACGAAAGAGAAGGGTCAGACGACGATTATCCCGAAACAGGCGAAACTCCGCAGCGTCAAGGTGGAAAATGGCATTGCGAAAGTGGACTTCAGCCAGGAAATCGTCAAGAACTTCGTGGGCGGCTCCACGGGAGAGACGATGCTCGTCGGCTCCGTTGTTGACACGCTGACAGAGTTCCCTGAAGTCAAGAAAGTGCAGATCCTCGTAGCGGGCAAACCTGTGGAGACGCTCGGCGGTCACATGGATCTCAGTCAGCCGCTTGCGCGCATGAAAGATTTGCTCAAATGATATTGATTTTTTGACTTTTTATATGGCAGGTGCGCGGGAAACCTTGTATTTCTGCGCACTTTGTGTTATGATAAAATCCATATGGCATGTTTTGAGGCTGGAATAGCCGGAATCGGCCAATATCTATGCAATCAGATGATACAGGAGGTCATTTCAGACAATGAAAGTTACGGTTGAAAATGGAGAGAACCAGCAGGTTACCCTGACGATTGAAGTAGAAGCAGCAAAGGTAGAGAAAGCCGAAGATCAGGCCTGCAAGCGCCTCGCTAACCGCGTGAGCATCCCGGGCTTCCGCAAGGGCAAGGCTCCGCGCAAGATCGTAGAGCGCCATGTCGGCAAAGACGCTGTCATGCAGGAAGCCTTTGACATCATCGCTCCGAAGGCTTTCCAGGAAGCACTCGATGAGCAGAAGATCGAGCCGGTTACGCGTCCGAACATCGACATCGTGACGCTCGAAGAAGGCAAGGATCTCGTCTTCAAGGCTACGGTCACGCCGCGTCCTGAGGTCAAGCTCGGTGAGTACAAGGGCCTGAAGGTGGAGAAAGCTGAAGTCAACATCACGGATGAGGATGTCGAGAAGCAGCTCAAGACGTTCCAGGATCGTCAGGGCAAGCTCGTTGACGCTCCGGAAGGTGCTGAGGTCAAGAGCGGCGACTTCACGACGCTCGACTTCAAGGGCTTTGTCGATGGTAAGGCTTTTGCCGGCGGCGAGGGCAAGGACTACCCGCTGCAGATCGGTTCCAACAGCTTCATCCCGGGCTTTGAGGATCAGCTCATCGGTGCCAAGATTGGCGAAGAGCGCGAAGTGAATGTCAAGTTCCCGGAAGAATATCATGCCAAGGAACTCGCTGGCAAGGATGCCAAGTTCGAATGCACGATCCGCAGCATCAAGACGAAAGAGCTGCCGGCTATCGATGACGAACTCGCCAAGAAAGTCAGCACGTTCCAGACGCTCGATGAACTCAAGGCGGATATCCGCAAGAACCTGACGGAGAACGCAGAGCGCACGGCTGAGAACGACCAGAAGAGCGCTGCCATCGAGATGGCTACGAACAACATCACGGTCGATATCCCGGCTGTCATGATCGACAACCGTGTAACGGCTATGATCCAGGAAATGGCTATGCGCCTCGAGCAGCAGGGCATGAAATTCGAGCAGTACCTGCAGTATGCCGGCACGGACATCGCCAAGCTCCGCGAGCAGTATCGCGAGACGGCTGAGAAGAACGTCAAGACGGATCTCATGCTCGAGGAAGTTGCCAAGGCTGAGAACATCAAAGTAGAAGCAAACGATCTGGATGCTGAGGTTGCCGCTATGGCTGCTGCCTACGGTGCTACGCCGAAGCAGATCCAGAAGATCATCAAGGAGCAGGGACGCATTGGCGATCTGGCTGCTTCCGTCCTCCGCAAGAAGACGGCACAGTTCATCATCGATAACATCGCTGAGTAAGCATCCCTGATAAGGGAGGATTCCTATGAGTTACGTACCAATGGTAGTTGAGCGCTCCAACACGGGAGAGCGCGCGTATGATATTTACTCGCGTCTTTTGAAGGATCGCATCATCTTCCTGGGCGGCCCCATCGATGATGCTGTCGCCAACACGGTGGTGGCACAGCTGCTGTTCCTCGAGTCGGAAGACCCGGACAAGGACATCCATCTGTACATCAACAGCCCCGGCGGCGTCGTGACGGCAGGTCTTGCCATTTTTGACACGATGCAGTACATCAAGCCGGACGTCTCGACCATCTGCATCGGCCAGGCAGCCAGCATGGGCGCACTGCTCCTGACGGCTGGCGCCAAGGGCAAGCGCTACGCACTGCCGAATGCACGCATCATGATCCATCAGCCGCTCGGCGGCGCGCAGGGCCAGTCCACGGATATCCAGATCCAGGCCCGCGAGATCCAGCGCATCCGCGAAGTCATCAATGACATCCTCGTGGATGCGACGGGCAAGGATCGCGAGCAGGTCGTGCAGGATACGGAACGCGACAACTTCATGACGGCTCAGGAAGCAAAAGCCTATGGCCTGGTCGACGAAGTGATTGCCCGTCCGAAGAAGACGAAGAAGTCGGATGCCAAGGCATAAGAGGTGAGGTCATGTTGAAGTTTGGGGATGACAAAGGTCAGCTCAAATGCTCCTTCTGTGGCAAGACCCAGGACCAGGTGCGCAAACTGGTTGCTGGCCCGGGTGTCTATATCTGTGATGAATGCATCGAACTCTGCAATGAGATCATCGAGGAAGAATTCAGCGATGATGTGGAAGTGGAACTCAAGGATGTCCCGAAACCGAAGGATATCCGCGCCATCCTGGATCAGTATGTCATTGGGCAGGATGAAGCAAAGAAAACGCTTTCCGTCGCGGTGTACAATCACTACAAGCGCATCAACATGGGGCAGGGCAAGAGCGAGGATGTGGAACTGGCAAAGTCGAACATCCTGATGCTCGGCCCGACCGGCAGCGGCAAGACATTGCTCGCGCAGTCCCTGGCACGCATCTTGAACGTACCGTTTGCCATCGCAGATGCTACGGCTCTCACAGAAGCCGGTTACGTCGGCGAGGATGTCGAGAACATCCTGCTGAAACTCATCCAGGCGGCCGATTACGATGTGGAGAAGGCTGAACGTGGCATCATCTACATCGATGAGATCGATAAGATTGCCCGGAAATCCGAGAATCCCTCGATTACCCGTGATGTATCCGGAGAAGGAGTCCAGCAGGCACTTCTCAAGATCCTGGAAGGGACAACGGCTTCAGTCCCGCCGCAGGGCGGCCGCAAGCATCCGCACCAGGAACTCATCCAGATTGACACGACCAACATCCTGTTCATCTGTGGTGGTGCTTTTGACGGCATCGACAAGATCATCGAATCGCGCCTGGGCCAGAAACAGATGGGCTTTGGCGCGCCCATCAAGTCGAAGCGTCAGCGCAATATCGGCGATACGCTCCGCAAGGTCCTGCCGGAAGATCTCTTGAAATGCGGCCTGATCCCTGAGTTCATCGGACGTCTGCCCGTCGTGGTGACGCTGGATGCCCTCGATGAGCAGACGCTCGTCAACATCCTGACGGAACCCAAGAATGCACTCGTCAAGCAGTACCAGAAATTGCTGGAGATGGATGGCGTCAAGCTGACGTTTGACGACGATGCACTGCGCCAGATCGCGAAAGAAGCACTCAAACGCAAGACTGGGGCTCGTGGCCTGCGTTCCATCATCGAAGGCATCATGCGCAATGTGATGTATGAGGTTCCTTCGATTTCAGGAGTGACGGCCTGCCGGGTGACGAAGGATGTCGTCACGACAAAGAAAGACCCGGTCTTGACCATCGACAAGAAGACCAAGGACGGCAAGGAAGTATCTGCCTGATGCAGATCACATAGACAAGGCGCTGCTGCGGCAGCGCCTTGTATTTTATAGATTTTGATAACACTAGGAAGGGGAGGGTAGTATGCCTGAACTGAAAACCCTGCCACTGCTCCCTTTGCGGGGCATGATGGTATTTCCCTATATGATCATCCATCTGGATGTCGGCCGCGAACGCTCTATGGCAGCCCTCGAACAGGCCATGGTGAAGGACCGCAAGGTCATGCTGTCGGCACAGATTGATGCCGATACGGATCTGCCGGTACGCAAAGATATCTATGAAGTCGGCACCGTGGCGGAAATCCGCCAGCTCATCAAGCTGCCGGGTGGTACGATCCGCGTACTCGTCGAAGGCGAGAAGCGCGCGAAAATCTTGAACTATCAGCAGCAGGAACAGTATGATGAAGTCGAAGTCGAGGTCTACACGGATCCCATCGATTCATCCATGCAGATGGAAGCGCTGACGCGCGCCGTAGTCCATGAATTTGAAGAGTGGGTCAAGCTCTCGAAGAAGATCCCGGAAGAAACTCTTGTCTCCGTTGCCATCATCGACGATGCCGGCCGCCTGGCCGATCTCATCGCCAGCCATCTGAATCTCAAGCTGGAGACACGTCAGGAACTCCTGTCCTGCATCGATGTCAAGGCTCGCCTGGAGAAGCTCTACGAGGTCCTGGCACGCGAACTCGTGATCCTGCGCATGGAGATGAAGATCAACGTCCAGGTGCGCAAGCAGATGGACAAGGTCCAGCGCGATTACTATCTGCGTGAGCAGATCAAGGCCATCCGCAAGGAACTCGGCGAGCCGAACGATATGGAAGATGAGGTCGAAGCCTATCGGCAGACACTCAAGAAAGGTCGTTATCCGGAGCGTGTACATGAGGCGGTAGAGAAGGAACTCCATCGTCTCGAGGGCATGAACAACATGAATGCGGAGACGAGCGTCATCCGCAATTATGTCGAATGGCTGCTCGAGCTGCCCTGGGAGAAAGAATCCCGGGATAATGTCAACCTGGAAAAAGCAGCGAAGATTCTCGACCATGACCATTATGGCCTCACGAAAGTCAAGGAACGTATCCTTGATTATCTGGCCGTACATCAGCTCGCCAAGGACAAGAGTGCGCCCATCCTCTGCCTGGTCGGCCCGCCGGGGGTCGGCAAGACCTCGCTGGCCGCTTCAGTGGCTCGGGCAACAGGACGTAAATTCATCCGTGCTTCGCTCGGCGGCGTGCGCGATGAAGCGGAGATCCGCGGGCACCGCCGCACCTACATCGGCGCCATGCCGGGTCGCATCATCGAGGGCATCCGCACGGCCGGCACGCGCAACCCCGTTTTCCTGCTCGATGAAGTCGACAAGCTCGTCATGGATTACAACGGCGATCCGTCGTCGGCACTCCTCGAAGTACTCGATCCGGCACAGAATTCGACATTCAGTGATCATTATATCGATATCCCGTTTGACCTTTCCAAAGTCTTTTGGATCGTCACGGCCAACAATCTCGGCAATATCCCGCGTCCGTTGCGTGACCGCATGGAGATCATCATGCTGTCGAGCTACACAGAATACGAGAAGCTTGAGATTGCCAAGCGCTATCTCGTCACCCGCCAGCGCCGCGAGAACGGCCTCACGGGCAGGGATATCCATTTTGGAGCAGGCGTCCTGCAGGCCATCATCGAAGGCTACACGCGCGAATCCGGTGTACGTGAACTCGAACGCCTCATTGGCCAAGTCTGTCGCAAGGCTGCGCGCAAGATTGTCGAAGGGGAGAAAACGCCAATCCAGGTGACGAAGAAGAATCTGACGGATTTCCTCGGCCGCATCAAGTTCCTCGAAACCAAGGCCGAGAAGAAGCCGCAGGTCGGTGTTGCGACAGGCATGGCCTGGACAGAAGTCGGCGGCGACATCCTGCCGACTGAAGTGACCGTGCTGCCTGGCAAGGGCAAACTGATCCTGACGGGACAGCTCGGCGACGTCATGCAGGAATCGGCACAGGCTGGCCTTTCCTATATCCGCAGCCGTGCGGAAAAACTCGGCATCCAGCCGGATTTCTATGAGAAAGACGACATCCATATCCATCTGCCCGAAGGTGCTGTGCCGAAGGATGGCCCGTCGGCCGGCATCACGATGGCAACGGCCATGATCTCGGCACTGACGGGTCGCAAGGTCCGCAGCGATGTCGCCATGACCGGCGAGATCACGCTGCGCGGCAACGTGCTGCCCATCGGCGGTCTCAAGGAAAAAGTGCTGGCCGCTTATCGCGAGGGCATGAAGACCATCCTCCTGCCCAAGGAAAACGAACGCGATATCGAGGATATCCCTGAGAATGTCCGCGACAAGCTCACGTTCGTACCAGTCGAACACATGGATGAAGTGCTGAAGACAGCACTCTGTCCTCCGGAAGAAACGAAGTGAAAGGAAGCCTTCTCCGCTGTGGGGAAGGCTTTTTCCAAGATTCCCTGAGATACAAGGTACAAGAAAGGAAGTGATAGGCATGGAAAAAGAAGCCGTTATCATCACACAGGGGAAATATGTGGCCTCTGCTGTCAAGAAAGAGCAGTATCCTGAAAAGGAACTGCCGGAAGTCGTCTTCATCGGCCGCTCGAACGTCGGCAAATCGTCGCTGATCAATTCGCTGACGCGCGTGCGGGGCCTCGCTCGCGTCTCGGGACAGCCAGGCAAGACGCAGACCATCAATTTCTTTGAATTGACGGCCAAGCTCGCTGGGCAGGAAGAACGCAAATCCTTCTACCTCGTCGATCTGCCGGGCTACGGCTATGCCAAGACGGGCAAGGAACGACGCAAGCTCTGGGCGAAATTCATCAATGAATATCTCTTGACCTCACCGCGCCTGCAGTTCGTTTGCCAGCTCATCGATATCCGCCACGATCCGATGGCCTCCGATATCGAGATGTTCCGGTGGCTTGTCGAACACAATATCCCTGTACTCATCGTGGCGACCAAGGCCGACAAGATCGGCAGGAACGCACGCCAGAAACAGGTGGCGGCCATCCGTCGAGCCCTTGGGGTGAAGGAACTCTCCATCCTGCCGTACTCGTCACTGAAAAATGAAGGGCGTTCAGATTTGCTTGACGTCATACGGGATGTTCTGGTACAATAAAGATACGGAAATATGAATGCGGTTCACGTTTTCGAGCAGGAAGACGGAGCCGCATTCTCACATGATGATACGGTTCGTTTTGAGAGAGAACATCTTGTTTACTGGCAGAGAGATCAAGGGAGAGAAGCGCTATGACAGAACTGACTTCGTTTGACAAAGCATTACTCAATCAGTTGCAGGGCAATCTGCCCGTCTGCAGCCGTCCCTTTGCGGCCCTGGCAGAACAGCTGGGCACGGAGGAACAGGTAGTCATCGATCGGTTGAATTTCCTCAAGCAGGAAGGGTATCTGCGCCGGATCGGCACCTTCTTCAATTCCAACCGGCTGGGCTACAAAGGGACTCTCGTAGCTCTGCGCGTCGATCCGTCCTGCATGGAGTCGGTCGCGGAAGCCATCAATCGCTATCCTGGTGCCACGCATAATTATGAACGCGAGGGTCGCTACAATCTCTGGTTCACGCTGCTGACGCCGGGCATGGATCGTGAGCAGAAGATCCTGTCGGAAGTCCGGGCCTTGCCGGGCGTCCATGGCATGCTGAACCTCAAGGCTAACAAGAAATACAAGATCAATGTCCAGTTCAAGCTGGCTTGATATGAGCGAAGAAGGGATTAGGTCAAATCATGGCAGAAGATGTTGCAATGACAGAATTGGACAAGCAGATTGTCCGCGTCCTGCAGGGAGAATTCCCGCTGGTGGCGGAACCCTACAAGGCAATGGCGGATGCCATCGGGATTCC
Organism: Selenomonadaceae bacterium; assembly: GCA_029338835.1. Classification (GTDB taxonomy): domain Bacteria; phylum Bacillota; class Negativicutes; order Selenomonadales; family Selenomonadaceae; genus Mitsuokella. The sequence goes on from JAQYBD010000012.1 coordinate 86,906, forward strand.
GGAAGAACTTTTCCTCGAACGCATCAAGGTTCTCGAGGCGGAACACAAGATCCGCAAGATGGGGGCGGTGCTGCGCCACCGTGAAGTCGGCTTTGCCGCGAACGTCCTCGTGGCCTGGCAGGTAGAACCGCCGGAACGACTGGACGAGGTTGCGGCGAAGATGGCGGAGAGTCCGTCTGTCTCCCATTGTTACGACCGCAATACGGCGCCGGACTGGCCGTACAATCTCTACACGATGATCCATGGGCACAGCCGTGAGGAATGCGAAGCCATCGTCCAGCAACTTTCGGCAGAGACCGGCGTGACAAAGCGTGCGATGCTCTACTCCAAGAAGGAGTGGAAGAAGACCTCGATGCGCTACTTTACCGATTAATGCTCTCATAACCATATGCTTTACTCTTTTTACGGGAATGCTGCCGTTTACCGGCAACATTTCCTTTTTTTTATGGCAGTGATGTGTTAAAATGTAAAATATGTTCTGACTGAAAAGAGCAATGTCTATCGTGAATTCAATCTGCATAAAGGTGGTAATACTTATGGTATCGGAAACGATGTATGAACTGGGGACGAAAAAATCGACCATCCGTACAATCTTCGAGTTCGGCCGCAAGCGGGCTGCCGAGGTCGGCGAGGAGAATATCTTTGATTTCAGCCTGGGCAATCCGAATGTGCCCACACCGGAATACGTCAAGGAAGCGGCCATTGACATCCTGACGAACATGCCGCCGGAAGCCGTGCATGGCTATACGATCGCGCCGGGCAATCCGCAGGCCAGAGAGGCACTTGCCAAGAGCATCAATGAACGCTTTGGTACAAGCTTTGACGGGCACAATCTCTTCCTGACGGCAGGCGCGGCGGCAGCTATCACGATCTGCTTCAAGGCTCTCTGCGAAGCAGGCGATGAGTTCATCACGTTTGCCCCGTTTTTCCCGGAATACCGCTGCTTTGTCGAATCCGTGGGCGGCAAGCTCGTTGTCGTACCGGCGAAAGTCGACGATTTCCAGATCCGGTTCGATGAATTCGAGAAACGCCTGACGCCGCATACGAAGGCTGTCATCGTCAACTCCCCGAACAATCCGAGCGGCGCCGTTTACTCCGAAGCGACCATCCAGCGTCTGGCCGAGATCCTCAAGGCCAAGGAACAGGAATACGGTCATCCCATCTTCCTGATCTCCGATGAGCCGTATCGCGAGATCGCTTACGAGGGCTATACGGTTCCCTATATCCCGAAATACTATAACGATACATTGGTCTGCTATTCGTACAGCAAGTCCTTTTCGCTGCCGGGCGAACGCATCGGCTACATCGTCGTGCCGGATGAGATCGCTGATTTCGGTGCCGTCTATGGTGCCATTGCCGGTGCGGCTCGCGTGCTGACCCATGTCAATGCGCCGTCGCTCTGGCAGCTCGTGGTCGCACGCTGTGCGGGCAAGCCTTCGGACATCTCGACGTACGTCAAGAACGGCCAGCTGCTCTACCAGGGACTCATCGATGCCGGCTTTACCTGCGTGAAGCCGCAGGGAGCTTTCTACCTGTTCCCGAAAGCCCTCGAAGAGGATGATTATGCCTTCTGCGAGCGCGCGAAGAAGTACGACCTCTTGCTCGTGCCGGGCACGGATTTCGGCTGCCCAGGCTATTTCCGCGCAGCATACTGCATCAAGACCTCGACGATTGAGCGTTCGCTGCCGCTCTTCAAGAAGCTGGCTGCCGAATACCGCTGATCGCTGCGTCATGGATACGAAAGAGCCGACACGCCGTTGTGCCGGCCTTTTTTCTTGGGTTTCATCATCTGGTGCTGACAGACCTATGAGGAGTTTTTATTCTCGCTGGCGAGATGATTCCAGGAAGCGGTTTGAAAAGGATCGAAAGGAGAATTATACGTGAAAGCAGTTGTTATTGGCGCGACCGGCGCTGTAGGCAGAGACCTTTTGGCGATACTGCTCCGGGACAAACGGTATGAGGAGGTGCGCACCTTCACGCGCCGCGAAGTGCGGGCAGAGGATCCTGCGCATAAGCTCCATTCGTATGTGGTGGATTTCGAGAAGCCGGAAGGCTGGCAGGATCTCGTCAAGGGGGATGTCATCTTTTCCGCGCTTGGCACCTCGCGCAAACAGGCCGGTTCGACGGCAGCGCAGCGCCATGTGGATTACGACTACCAGATGATGTTCGCACGCTTTGCTAAAAAATACGGTATCGCGCATATGGTCCTCGTTTCTTCAGTCGGTGCGGATCCCTCGTCGCGCTTCTTCTACATGCGCCTCAAGGGTGAAGTGGAACGCGATATGGAGGCGCTTGATTTTTCGGCGCTCACGATCATCGAGCCGCCTTCACTCATCCGCAAGCATGCCAAGCGTCTCATGGAGACGGTTTCCGTCAAGGTCATCCAGGCCTTGAACGCCGTCGGCCTCCTGAAGAAGATGGCGCCCATCTCCACGGAAATCGTCGCTTCCTGCATGGCCAATGTCGGCGCTGAAGAGAAACAGGGCGTGCAGCGCATCGTGGGGCAGGAAATCCGTTCCTTTGCCTGATTTCCTTTTGATTTTTTGACCACTTTGGTGACTGAGTAACGGATACCGGGTGGTCTTTCTGTTACAATGAAATCAACAAAGCGAAGAACGCAACAGCAGGAGGGATCGAGATGGCAAAGGAAACGGTAGCGAAAGACGTAGTGATCATCGGTGCAGGGATGGCCGGGCTGACAGCGGCGCTCTATGCGGGGCGCTCCAATCTCAGCACACTGGTGCTTGAGAATGAACTCGTGGGCGGGCAGATTGCCAATGCCACAGGCATTGAGAATTACCCGGGCTTCATGAGCGTCAAGGGCGGCGATCTCATGGCGACGGTGCAAGCTCAGGCTGAGGCCGTCGGTGCCGTGGTTGATGAATTTGACCTCGTCAAGCGTGTGGATCTGGCGGCAGTACCCAAGATTGTCGAGACGGAAGAGCATATCTATGAAGCCAAGGCAGTCATCCTGGCCACGGGCATGAAGCGCCGCAAGATGCCGCTGCCGGAAGCCGCGCGCTATGAGGATCGCGGCATCCATTACTGCGAACTCTGCGATGGTCACATGTACCAGGACAAGGTGATTGTCGTCATGGGCGGCGGCAATGCAGCAGTCGATGCCGCCAACTATCTGACGCGTTACGCGAAAAAGCTTTATCTCATCCATCGTTCGGAACTCCGGGCTGATGAGGTATCGCAGAAACGCCTCTATGCCAATCCTGCCGTCACGGTCATGCTGCAGACGGAGATCACGGCGCTTTCCGGTGAGAACCGCCTCGAAGCCATCCAGGTCCTGCATAAGGATACGGGCAAGAGCGAGGAGCTGCCGGTCGATGCGATTTTTGTCAATATCGGCGTCGTCCCCAATACGGAGTTTGTCCGCGGGCAGATCCGCCTGACGGAGAGCGGCCGCATCCCGGCCGGTGAGGATTGCCGTACGGAAATCCCGGGCGTCTTCGCTGCCGGTGATGTGCGCGAGAAAGAGATCCGTCAGCTTACGACGGCTGCTGCTGATGGCACGACGGCTGCCTTGCTGGCCGAACGCTATATCCGCCAGCTGGAGGACTGAGTCCTTCACTGGGATGTTTAGGCAATGATTCATGATTTTTTGAGAAGGAGTGTTCTCTTATGGTAAAAGTTTATTCGATCACGACCTGCCCCTGGTGCGACAAAGTCAAGAAGTATCTTAAATCCCGTCATGTGGAGTTTGAGGAACACAACATCGAACTCAGCGACGCGGATCGCGACGAGTGCTACAAGATTTCCGGCGACCTCATCGTGCCGGTCACGACGGTCAATGGCAAGGACTTCGTCGTGAGCTTCGATAAAGCCAAGCTCGATGCGTTGCTTGGACTCTGACATCCATATCCTCTCCTGTCGCCGGCTGCTTGGCAGCCGGCTTTTCTGGTGTGCAAAATAATCCTATGCAAGAGGTGTCGGATGTCTTATAATCAAAGTAAGAGTTGTGTGGATGTACGATTTGCTTGTTGTGGCAAGGCGATAGAGGTAGATGGACATGAGCAGGATGAAGAAGTCATGGGGCAGGAGATTCCAGGATCAGGCGGCTCAGGGCATTGTCGAGTATGCTTTGATCCTGGCTTTCGTGGTCGGTGTGGCCGCGGCGATCTTTGCCAATGGCGGCCTGGCGGATGCCATTGGCGAAGCGTATTTCCAGGTATCCGAAACCATCAGCAATGCAATCAATGGTTCCAATGAAGCGAAACAGCAGCGCATCCAGGACCGCTTGGACAAAGCTTTGCGCGAAGCCATCAAGAATGGCAATATCGTGATGGATAAAGATGCATGGATTGAGATCGATGTCCAACAAGAAAAAAATAAAAAAAATGGGAATTATGTCGATGGCGGTTCGAGTGCAGCAGCAAAGCCGTCTTCGGTAAAGGTCAACGGGCAGAAATATATGGACGCAGGCGGATTTGAAAGCCTTTGGCGGGCAACTTCGCTCAAGATGTATGAAATGAACATCGAGCAGGAAAGCGGCTGGGCCGGCGTCCGTATCGTGTCAAATGGCAATGGCTCCTATACCTCGTATTATTATCGCGGTGATGCTTCTACGGTAAAAGGGCAGAATCAAGATTATGCGAATACCAGTAGTATGAATGCAGCTGCGCGAAATGATGGTACTCCTTTGAAGGTATGGGAAGACACCTGGACGAAATAAACTTTTGTTTATCAGCGGTAGGATGTCAACAAGAAGTACTTGCTATTTTTTCATCCTTTTGTTACAATAAACAAGAACAAACACAATATGACGATTTCACTGGGGGAGCCGCTTGCGGCTGAGAGGATTTTCCGACCCTTGGAACCTGTTGGGGTAATACCTGCGTAGGGAAGTGACAAAAGCAAATTTTGCCGTCCGGTACGCCGGGCGGCTTTTATTTTTAGGAGGAATAGCCATGTCGACACAAATGCAGCAGGCCCGTGAAGGCCGCATCACTGATGCCATGAAGATCGTTGCGGAGGAAGAAAAGATTCCCGTAGAGACCATCCGTGAACGTGTGGCCAACGGCACGATTGCCATCTGCGCCAACATCAACCATAAGAATCTGCGCCCGCGCGGCGTCGGCGAGGGCCTGCGCGTCAAGGTCAACGCCAACATCGGCACATCGAGTACGTTCCCGGACATCGAGCCGGAACTCGAGAAACTCGATGAAGCGGTGCGCTGCGGTGCCGATGCCGTCATGGATCTCTCGACGGGCAACAACATCGACCTTTCGCGCCAGCGCATCATCGAGCATTCGCCCATCATGGTCGGTACCGTGCCGCTCTACCAGGCAACGGTGCGCTCCATCCGCGAGCATGGTGCCGTCGTCGAGATGACGGATGAAGATATCCTCGATACGATTGAGCAGCAGGCCAAAGACGGCGCTGACTTCATGACGCTCCATTGCGGTGTCACGCGCAGTGCCATCGAGCGCATGCGCCGTCAGGGACGCCTCATGGACATCGTGAGCCGCGGCGGCTCCTTCATCGCCGGCTGGATGCTCCACAATGAGATGGAAAATCCGCTTTACGAGCATTACGACGATATCCTCGACATCTGCGAGAAATACGATGTGACGATCAGCCTCGGCGACGGCATGCGTCCGGGCTGCACGGCCGATGCCACGGACCGCGCACAGCTCACGGAACTCATCACGCTCGGCGAACTTGTTGACCGTGCCTGGAAACGCGGTGTCCAGGTGATGGTCGAAGGCCCGGGACACGTTCCCTACGACCAGATTGAGGCGAACATGAAGCTCGAGAAACGCCTCTGCCGTCATGCACCATTCTACGTCCTCGGCCCCCTCGTCACGGATATCGCGCCGGGCTACGATCACATCACGGCGGCCATCGGCGGCACGCTCGCAGCCGTCTCGGGTGCCGACTTCCTCTGCTACGTGACGCCGGCAGAACACCTGGCTCTGCCGACCATCGAGGATGTCCATACGGGCGTCATCACGAGCCGCATCGCTGCCCATGCCGCCGACCTCGTGCGCGGCGTGCCGGGTGCGCGTGAGTGGGACCGTGAGATGGCCAAAGCCCGCAAGGTCCTCGACTGGAACCGCCAGATGGAACTTGCCATCGACCCGGATCTCGCCAAGGAGAAACGCGGCGCCCGCAATCCGGCAGATGAAGGTGCTTGCTCCATGTGCGGCGATTACTGTGCCGTCGAGATCATCAACAAGTACTTCGACAAACCGGATTGCCCCTGCCAGGACTGAGTGGGAAACGGTTATCAGGAAATTCTGCAAAAAACATGGGCAGGAAGAAGGATTTTAGACGCTGGAGCGCGAATTATTCCTTGTAAAATGAAATAAACCCGGATTGGAGGTTTTATTATGGGGAAGATACAGAAAATCCTTGTGCCGGTTGATGGTTCGGTCAATGGCTGCAAAGCAGTGGATGAAGCAATCTTCTTTGCGGAGAAGTGCAAGGCGGATCTCGATTTTGTCTACGTAGCCAGCAACATCAATAAGGACATCCCAAGCCACATCGTTTTTGACCGCATCTGGGAGAAACTGCCGGATGACGTCAAGGCTTCGAAACACGTCGAGACAGGCAATATCCCGAAGGCTATCCTGCGCGTGGCTGGCGAGGAACACAGCGACCTCATCATCATGGGCAGCCGCGGCCTGGGGCTCTTCAAGGGCGCACTGATCGGCAGCGTGAGCCAGAAGGTCGTTGAGGAATCGCCGATCCCAGTCATGGTCATCAAATGAAATCCTGAATCCCTGAATCAGTTCTCTATCTGAGACAGCCATCGTTAAGGCTGCCGCATGAGTCGTCGTTGTCTCATGCGGCAGCCTTTTTCTATGCGGATGGTTTGCAGCTTGCCATTATGCATGCTGCGTAAAGCGAAGTCCTTGACAAGAGTATTTTCATATAGTATCATAAATATAATATAGTTAAACATATTTGTTTAGTATGTTTTAAATATACAGGCGAAAGATGAGGCGATCAGAATGGCAGGCCGTAAACTGCAGCCCGGGGAAATCCCGACGTTTGCCATGGAGTATATCATCCATGGGCTCAAGAACATCTGTTATGGGGAAATCATTCTTGTGGCGCAGGACAGGGTACTCATGCAAGTGGAGTGGAATGAGAAACGGCGCCTGGACGCCTGGCAGGAAGCCGCTAAAGGAAAATGCCCTTATTCGCCGGCGATGCTGGAGGAACTCGCCGCCCGCATCCGTCAGGAATTCGGCCTGCTGCAGTACGGCAAGCTCGTACTCGTCATCCGTCACGGGCGGCTGCTGCAGATTGAACGCACGGAAAAACAGCGTTTCACGGGACTTGACGGCGAGGGAATCTGAATCTTTGTCAAATGGATGTGATTTTACGCAAAAAGGACTGCGAGACGGCAGTCCTTTTGTGGTACGATGCTAGTTTTTCAGTTCTTGTCATGCTCCTCGCCATGTGTCTTACTGAGCCAGCGCGAAGTCTTGAGACGTTTCTGCATTTCCTGCCGGTCTCTGTAGATATCTTCGATGACGAGTTTACAGATGACGATGAACGGGACGGCAAGGAACATGCCGGCAGCACCGAGCAGCTCGCCGCCGAGAACGATGCCGAGGATGATGGCCACGGGATGCAGGTCGAGCGACTTGCCAATGAGTGTCGGATAGACAAAATTGTGATTGAGCTGCGTCAAGATCAAGTAGAAGCCTGCTGTCTGCAGGGCAATCCAGGGATTGACCGTGGCCGTCAGCACGACACCGAAAGCTGAAGCCACCGTTGGTCCGAGTACGGGGACGAATTCGCTGATGCCCGATACCATGGCGAAGACAGAAGCATAGGGCAGGTCGCGGGCCGTGTAATAGATAAAGACGATCGTGGCCGTGATGAAGCAGATCACGAGCTGGCTGCAGATATAGATGCGCAGCGCGGACAGGATCCGGTTGAACAGGGCGAGTACCCGGCTGTAGTCGCGCTTCGGGAAGAGACTGGCGCAATACGCCTTGATGTCGTCGCCATCCTTCAGCAAATAGAACGTGACGAAGAAAATGATGACCATGTCGATGACTTTGCTGAAGATCGAGAGCAGGACCGTCAACGAGGATTTCAGTGCATCGACACTGGCCGTCTTGAGTTCCACCCAGAGCTGATTGAGTTCGCTGGTAAGATAGGTATTATCCTGCAGGAGCGGCGCTTCCTGTAGATTTTCTGTAATCTGAGGGAAATCCGTGACAAACCGTGTGAATGTCGGGATAAAGGTGCTTGACACCAGCACGAGAAGACCTGTGGCAAGCAGGACAAAGCCGATGAGTACGATTGCCGCAGAAAGGCCGCGGTTCAGCTTGTGTTCGAGCCGGTCAACGAGCGGCGTCAGAAGCAGCTGCAGCAACAGCGAGATGAAGATGATGAACGCCAGCTGCGGCAGGAACCAGAACGTCGATAGCAGGATCGTGAAGGTGATGCCCAGGAGGATAGAAGTTCGATACGTTTTGATGTGCATAGTACAAATCCTTTTATGAATGTAGATGAAGAAGATGGACAAGGATATCAAAACGAGTCCACCACAATTCTATCACGATTATATCACATCACGGACCAGGGCAAAAGCAGAGCAGGAAGACAGATCATTCCTCCTTATGCCTGTGATGTTGCGGCAACATAAAAAAATGGAAAAAGATGTTGACAATGCTGTTTATGTACCGTATAATAATATCTGTCGTTAAGAGAAATGACAAAATGAATACCTATGGGGGCATAGCTCAGCTGGGAGAGCGCTTGCATGGCATGCAAGAGGTCAGGAGTTCGATTCTCCTTGTCTCCACCATTGAGAACGCAAGACTAGAGGGAATCCGACGATTTCAGCTAGTCTTTTTTGTTTACAAAAATCCAATTGACCAATGTAGGATGTTTGTGTATAATAGAATCAAAAGACCATGAACCCAGGAGGTGTTATTTATGAAGGAGAAATTCTTAAAACCAATCAGCACGAAATCCGTGGTGCAGCAGGTCATCGACCGCCTCACGGATGCGATGCTCCACAAGGAATTGCGCCCCGGAGACAAGATCCCTACGGAAATGGAGCTGTCGGAGAGCTTTGGCATCGGCAGGAACTCGGTCCGCGAGGCCATCAAGATCCTGGTTTCGTATGGTGTCCTGGAGATACGCCGCCCGGAAGGGACTTTCGTGACCAAAGGTTTTTCGAATAAGATGATTGATCCGTTGCTTTACGGGCTTATCCTGGATGATTCGGCTTCGATGGAATCCTTGAAGGAACTCCGCCACTGGGTGGATGTGGCCATCTTTTACCATGCGTCGCGCAAGGCGACACCCGAAGATATCGAGTATATCGAAGCCTGCTTCAAGGATCTGGCTGCGGCTCTGGAAAAGGGAGACGTTGATGCCATTTATCAAGGGGACAATGCGTTCCATGAGGCTCTGGCCATGGCTGCCCACAATGAATTGTTCGCCAAGATCGCCGAGGTGGCTCGCATCCTGATCAGCGAGATCCGTCTGCGCACGATCAAGAACATGGTGAAGATGGGGAAGGCACAGGAGATGTATCAGGTACACAAGTCTATCTTCGAGACGATCAAGCAGCATAGCATGGGATCGGATCTTGTCGGTGTCAGCCAGATGATGGAGGATGGCTATTTCTATCAGTATGATGTCCTGAAAGAATGATAAAAAAGAATAACAAAAAGGTTCAGAAAATGATTGACAAGAAGATTTGGAGGTGTTAATATAGAACCATAAAGAAACATCCTACATTGAACATGTGATGCAGGATGAAAGGGAAATGAAGGGGGAATATGAATTGCAACGAAACGCATTGGTCCTGCTCCTCATCCTCAGCCTGTCGCTGCTGACTGCCGGTTGTGGCGGTGGTCAACAGGCAGGAAGCTCCGGAGGAGAGTACCAGAAAATCAAACTGGTCATGACCGTCAATGGCACGAACATCGCTACAGATGCGAAGATTGCAGCCAAGTTCGCGGAAATGGTCAAGGAAGAAACCAAAGGCAATGTCGTCATCGACGTTTTCCCGAATGACCAGCTTGCTGGCGGCAATGCGACGAAAGGCATCGAGATGATCGCGGATGGTGCCGTCGACCTCGCACTCTATGCGTCGAGTACGATGTCGGTCCTTGATGAGCATCTGCTTGTCGGCACGATTCCCTGGGCTTTCGACAATTACCAGGAGGCTCGTCAGGTCATCGATACGACCGGCGGCGACTACTATGCCAAACTGCTGAAAGCACAAGGCATCACGTATCTGGGCTCTGCTCACAACGGCTTCCGCCAGATCACGAACAGCAAGCATGCCGTGAAGACGCCAGATGATGTCAAGGGTCTCAAGATCCGCGTCCCGGGCGGCGAGGTCTACATCAACTTCTTCAAATGCTTTGACGCTGACCCAGTGGCCATGAGCTGGAGCGAAGCTTTCACTGCCATCCAGCAGGGAACGATTGACGGCCAGGAGAATGGCTTCAGCGTCACGAATTCCGCGAAGGTGGATGAAATCCAGAAGTACATGACGGTATGGAATTATACGTATGAGAACTATCTGTTCGTTGCCAATTCGCAGATCTTCAACAATCTTGACCCCAAGACTCAGGAAATGATTCGCCGCAATGCGAAGGAAGCCTGCGAGTGGGGCAGGGATATGCTGGAAGAGGACGAGAAAGAGATCAAGAACAAGTTCGTCAACGAAGGCATCGAAGTCACGGAACTCGACGAAGAGCAGCTCAAGCCGTTCCAGGAAAAGGTACAGCCGCTGGTCGAAGTCCTCAAGAAGAAGTACGGCCCGGAAGCTTGTGAAGCTTTCCAGATCCGCTGACTGCCGGAGGTGAGAAAATGAGAAGAGTTTTGGCACAGTTTGAAGATGTGGTCTGTATCATCGCCCTGGCAATCATGACAGTCCTCACATTCACGAACGTCATTGCACGCTATGTGTTCAGTGCATCCTTCTCCTTCTCGGAGGAGATCACGACGTATCTTTTCGTCCTGCTGAGCCTGATCGGTTCGGCGGTAGCGGCCAGACGCAAAGCACATCTCGGCTTCACGGCCCTGATCGATATGGCACCGCCCAAGGTGCGCAGAGGGTTTTCTCTCATCAGCTTCGGCCTGGCGACGGTATTCTCTGCAGCCCTGTTCTACTACGGCATCCAGATGACCTTGAGCCAGATGCATCGCGGCCAGATCACGGCCGGTCTGCAGTGGCCTGAATGGATTTTCGGTTCCTTTGTGCCGATTGGTGCTTTCTTCATCACCCTGGAATTCCTGTTCCTGTTTCTTGATGCATTCCGGGATAACGGAGAGGAGGTCGCCAAATGACAGGTGCAGTACTTTTTATCAGCTTCGCGATACTCTTGCTCATGGGTACGCCGATTGCGGTCTGCCTTGGGGTATCGAGTGTGGGTGCGATGCTCGTCGATGGTTCTGGCAAGCCAATCGAGACCATCATGACGACGCTGCCGCGCATCTTTTCTTCCTCGACAAGCAAGTTCGTCCTGCTGGCCATCCCGTTCTTCATCCTGGGCGGCAACATCATGGAGAAGGCAGGCATCTCAGAGCGTCTCATCAATTTTGCCCAGACCTGCGTCGGGCATCTGAAGGGCGGCCTCATCGTCGTCATGGTTGCCGTTGCTTGCTTCTTTGCAGCCATCTCCGGTTCCGGTCCGGCTACGGTCGCAGCACTCGGCATGATTCTGATCCCTGCCATGGTCAATGCCGGTTATCCAGCCGCATTCTCCGCAGCCCTCATGGCGGCAGCGGGCGCCATCGGTGTCGTCATCCCGCCATCCATCACCTTCGTCGTCTACGGTTCCATTGCCGATACATCCATCGGTACCCTGTTCATCGCAGGTCTCATCCCGGGCCTCATGATGGGTCTTGGGCTTGTCCTCACAGCACTCTGGCTCGGTAGGAAAATGGATATCGAGCTGATCCCGAAGTCCTCGGGGCTGATGCGCTGGCGAGCCTTCCGCGAAGCGTTCTGGGGGCTGCTGATGCCGCTGATCATCCTCGGTGGCATCTACGGCGGTATCTTCACACCGACCGAGGCAGCAGCCGTATCCGTCGTCTATGGCTTGTTCGTCGGCTTCTTCATCTACAAGACGCTCAAGATTCGCGACCTGTACGATATCCTGGTGGATTCGACCGCCACGACGGCAGTCGTCATGTTCATCACGGCCACGGCCAGCCTGTTCGCCTACATCCTGACGAGGGCACGCCTGGATATCGCCATCAGCAATGGCTTGAATGATCTGACGGGAGGCAGCGTGGTGCTGTTCCTGCTCGTCGTCAACATCATCCTGCTCCTGGCCGGCTGCTTCCTCGACTCGACCTCCGCACTCTTCATCTTCACGCCGCTGTTCGTGCCAGTTGCTACGGCACTCGGCATCGACCTTGTACACTTCGGCGTTGTCATGATTGTCAACCTGGCCATCGGCCTCATCACGCCTCCGGTCGGCGTCAACCTTTACGTCGGCTGCGGTATCGGCAAGATCGATTTGAAGCAGATGTCGCTGGCTGTTATTCCGCTAGTCCTGACGAGTCTGGTTGTACTCGCTTTGGTCACATACATTCCTACTTTTTCTCTGATGTTTATCAAGTAACGATGATTAAGAATGAGGTGTCATCATGAAAAAAACAAGTGTAGCAGAACTGAAAGAGATTGCGAAGGATCTTCGCAAGAAAGCAGTCACCATGATTTATGAAGCACAGTCCGGCCATCCGGGCGGCTCCCTTTCCGCAGCAGACTTCGTAACGGCATGTTACTTCCGGGAAATGAACATCGACCCCAAGAACCCGAAATGGGAAGACCGTGACCGTTTTGTCCTGTCGAAAGGCCATGTCTGCCCCATCCAGTACGCAGCTCTGGGGACGCTGGGCTTCTTCCCCGAAGAAGTGCTTCATACGCTGCGCAAGGAGGGCTCCATCCTGCAGGGCCATCCGGACATGAAGAAATGCCCGGGCATCGATATCTCCACGGGTTCCCTTGGCCAGGGCCTTGCCTGCGCCGTAGGCATGGCGATTGCCGGCAAGAATGACGGCAAAGATTACCGCGTATTCGCTGTCGTAGGCGATGGCGAGTGCCAGGAAGGCGAGATCTGGGAAGCTTGCCAGACGGCCAACAAATATGAACTCGACAATCTCATCGTCTTCGTCGACAATAACAATCTGCAGATTGATGGTACGACGGATGAGGTCATGCCGAATATCGACCTCGGCAAGAAATTTGAAGCTTTTGGCTTTGATGTGTACAACATCGATGGCAATGATATGGAGGAGATTGTCCGCACGCTGGATACCATTCGCATGCGCAAGGATCACAAACCAAAATGCATTTTCGCCCAGACGATCAAAGGCAAGGGCGTGTCGTTCATGGAGAATTCGGTGAGCTGGCACGGCGTAGCCCCGAACCAGGAAGAATACGAGCAGGCCATGAAAGAATTAGAGGAGGGCTTCTGATATGGAACGCGAAAAGAAAGCAACAAGAGCCGGCTTTGGTGAAGAAATCGTCGAACTCGGTAAAAAAGATAACGGGATCTATGTCGTCGACGCCGATATCGGCAAATCCTGCAAGACGACGAAATTTGCCCAGACGCTGCCCAAGCAGCACCTCAATGTAGGCATCGCCGAGCAGAATGCGGCAGGTGTGGCTGCAGGCCTCGCTACGACGGGCAAGACGCCGTTCGTTGTCACCTATGCAGTGTTCGGTTCGCTGCGCATGTGCGAGATGATCCGTCAGGAAATCTGCTATCCGAACCTCAATGTCAAGATTGCCTGCTCGCATGGCGGTGTGACGCCGGCCAACGACGGTGCCAGCCACCAGGCCATCGAGGATATGGGCGTCCTGCGCACCATCCCGAACATGACGGTCATCATGCCGGCCGATTACTGGTCAGCAAGAAAACTCGTCGCTGCTGCCGCCAATACATACGGTCCGATGTTCCTGCGCTTCACGCGTGATGCCATCCCCGTCATCTATGATGAGAATACGGAATTCACGATCGGCAAGGCACATCAGCTGCGTGACGGCAAGGATGTCGCCATCATCGCCAACGGCGATACGGTCTGCCTCGCACTCGAAGCCGCAGAGGAACTCGAGAAACAGGGCGTTTCGGTGAAGCTCCTCGATATGCACACCATCAAACCGCTGGATGTGGAAGCCGTCAAGGATTGCGTTGAGAATATCGGCAAGATCATCACGGTCGAAGACCACAACATCATCAACGGCCTTGGCAGTGCCGTCTGCGAAGTCGCAGCAGAACTGGGCAAAGGTCAGGTCAAACGCATCGGTATCCAGGATCACTTCGGCGAATCCGCTCCGTATCAGCGCCTGCTGGCCAAGAATGGCATTACGGTCGAGAATATCATCGAGACGGCCAAATCGTTATTGTCGTAAACATTCCTTACTTTTACATTTAAAGGTAGGATGTTCTATATTGCGCTTTAAGCGTCACACGTATCACACATCACAAATCACAAATCACACGCCAGGTTATTTCGGAACGATGCGTCGTTCCCACAAGAATTGCTTATAAAGATTATGGGAGGCATTCACTATGTTGGATTTCAAAGATCAGGTTGTCGTCGTAACGGGCAGTGGTTCTCCGAAAGGCATCGGCCGCGTCATTGCACGCACGTTTGCCAAACAGGGGGCAACGGCCATCATTGCGGATCTGAATGAAGCCGGCCTCAAGGAGACCGTGGACATCATCCAGAAGGAAGGCGGCAAAGCAGAAGGTGTTGTCCTTGATGTAACGAACAAGGAATCCGTCGATGCTTTCGTCGCACACCTGATGGCAAAATATGGCCGCATCGATGTCCTGATCAACAACGCAGGCATTTCCCAGAAGGTCACGGTGGAGGATATGACGCTTGCTGACATGGAGCGCATCTTCCGCGTCAACATGTTCGGCCTGTTCCTCGTTACGCAGGCCTGCGTACGCGAGATGAAGAAGAAAGGCTATGGCCGTGTCGTCAGCCTTTCCTCGGTATCCGCAAAACGCGGCGGCGGCATCTTCGGCGGTGCGCACTATTCTGCATCGAAAGCTGCAGTGCTGGGCTTCTCCAAGAATCTTGCCCGCGAGGTTGCTGCCGATGGCATCACGGTCAACTGCGTATGCCCGGGCCTCATCAATACGGAAATCTGGAAATCGCTGCCGCAGGAAGCTGCTGATAAGATCATCGCAGACATTCCTGCAGGCCGCCCAGGCGAGACGCAGGAAGTCGCCAACACGATCGTCTTCCTCGCATCGCCGGAAGCATCCTACATCACCGGTGAGGATGTGGATATCAACGGTGGTTCTCACATGGATTGACCTGCTGAATCCCCCAGGTCATCCAGTGATTCCATAAATTACCCGATTCTCTACAGTTCTAGTTCTTTGTTCGGTCTTACTCAAGTTGTCCTCTGAACTGCCATGAGGAGGACAGCCACAGTCTCTTTCCGGGAGACTGGGCCTGCGGATTTTCCGTTCCTGGTCTCCTAACTTTTTTCCTGTGATGAGAGAACGCACTCATCACAGGATTTTTTTTGCATCTTCAGCGCTTCTGGTGCAGCTTGATTCCTTCCAGATCGCGGTAGAAGCCTTTTACGGTGTCCTGGAATACTTCTTCGAAGTCATCGCTGTCAAACTCGACGAAATCGTGGCGGCCGGCGAAGACGCGTTCCAGCTTGGCGCGGTACTTCATGACGTAGGGATGATCCTGGCCGCCTCGCCTGATGGCCGTGTTGCAATCGGCGATGGCCTTGCGCGTAGAGCCGCGGAAGCCTTTGGCGATGGAACGCACGTAATAGGCGGGCCAATAGCGGCCGTTCAGATGCAGAGCCTGGTCAGCAAGGGCTTCGGCGCCGTAATAATCCCGGGTCGAGAG
This sequence comes from Selenomonadaceae bacterium, assembly GCA_029338835.1. Classification (GTDB taxonomy): domain Bacteria; phylum Bacillota; class Negativicutes; order Selenomonadales; family Selenomonadaceae; genus Mitsuokella. Next base: position 102,746 of record JAQYBD010000012.1, read on the forward strand.
CGTCTGCAACGCTTCGATGGTGTAGTAAAGCGGGTCGTTGGGGGCAATCTCCAGCGCTTTATCCAGGTCGCGCTGGAATTGTGCGGATCCGTTGTATAAGTCGAGCAGGGCCATGCGCCCATAGATGTCGGCCGGTACGATGCCGTTGCGCTGGTCGGCAAATTCGGCAAATTCCTTATGGATGACAGCGGCGTACTGGGGGTTCTTCTGGAACTTCTGCAATTCTTCCCGGATGAGCAGTGCAGCGTAGGGATCGTTGCCGGATTTCTGCATTCTCCGGTTCTGCTCTTCGCGGTTCTTTTCCTTTTCCTGCGCCAACTGCGCCTGGAGAGACTGGATCTTGTCATTGGCATCAATGCGCTTCTGGAAATCTGCATCGTCAATCGTGGCCTCGATAGATGCCTGGATGACAAGCGTGTTGTTGCGGTAATCCTGCGTATACCGGCAGTCCTTGACCTGCATGGTCTGGATGCTGATGATCTCCACTTGGTCGTCTGTCAGTCTCAGATTCTTGGTTTTCGAGTAAGAGCGTACATAAACGCCTGCCTGCTCCGCGGCATTGCGCATGGCATCTTTCCGCGCATTCTCTTTGGCGGCGGCAATGCTGTCGTTTTCGCCCATCTGGTACACTCCCGTCGCCTGGATGGTCTGCGTCCTGGCCAGCGCCACAGGAGCGCTGAGCAGCAGGCTGCAGCAGAGCAGCGCGCCGCATTTTATCTTCGATAGCATGAGGAGACACTTCCTTATCAAAATGATACATCCATTATATCACACATCCATTCGGCACCAGCAGGAATACTGGATTTTATGGGCTGTAAGCTGCAAGTTTGTGATACAATACAGGTAGGAAAAACTTGGTTGGAGGTGTTTCTATGGACAAGCTGTATTTTACCATCACGGGAACGAAATATCGCTTTGGCACTGCGTTCATGAAGCCGGAGATGGAAGTCACATTGAAAAAAGAACCCGAAAACGAATACGATCCAGAAGCCATCTGCGTGAGCATGGAGGGCCTGGGCAAAGTCGGTTATGTCGCCAATAGTCCTCATACGATACAGGGGAAAAGCCTGAGTGCTGGCAGACTGTATGATAAAATCGGCGATGAGGCAAAAGGGACAATCTTGTACGTGCTGCCAGAAGGCGTCCTCTGTGTAGTCGATGAGGCGTCTATTCTGCATAAAGAAGGGTGAACCTTGATCTATCTGGCAGTGCGTACGGTGACTTTTGGTCAGACGATGATGATTTGTAAAATAGATAGAATCAGCAACGGGCAGGTATCCTGTGGAGAAGGGATACCTGCCCGTTGCTGTATCAATTTTTTAATCGCGATCGCCTGGCAGATTCATCATGTACCAATCACCGTCGACTTTTTTCATTGGTTGGACGCCAATGCGTGCGCCGTTCTTATTGACCAGTGTTACGTTTGCCCGGTTGCCCTGGATGGTGACCGATTTGACCTTGACGTTTGAGAGCAGGTCGGTACCGAGTCCGCGCATGAAATCGGAATTGGCTTTCTCTCCAGGATGCTGGAGGACATAGTCACGCGTCTTCTGCATGGCCCTGGTAATGGTGTCTCGTTTCGCCTCGGGATAAATCGATGCGAGCTTCTTGATATCGCTGTCTGTATATTCATCCGGCGATTTGCTGCTGACTTCCGTCAGTACCTGGATGCTGTTGTTCAAAGCACGTTCTACCTGTTTTTCCGGTGAAACGTATTCGTAGCAGCCAAAGGCAATGATGACGACAAAGACTGCGGCGATGATCTTCTTGGCATTGGCAGAAAGTGCCTGGAAGCGGCCAACGCTGCCTGCTGCAGCCGAAGCCTTTTCCTGGAGCTTCTGCCGGTTTTCTTCCGAAAATGCTTCTTTTGCTTTGCTGCTGGCTTCCGAGAGCGCCTGTGAGGCACTTTCCTTGAGATCCGCCAGCCCCGAGCTGTCAGCAGCTCCCTGCGTCAGCTTGATGCCGCAGTCCTTGCAGAACGTGTCGCTGTCCTTGTAATGTTTGCCGCATTTGCTACAGAATTTCATGTTGCATATCTCCTTTCGCGATTCCAGAATGATGATTCCTGCCGGTGTGTTTGTATCCGGCTCATGGCTTTATCATAAAGGATACAACGAGCAGAGGCTTGTCAAAAAAACTGTGAGATTTCCCGCAAAAGTCGGTTTCCCTGCTTGATTCACTTCTGCATTTCTAGATGTCTTATCTCTCGTAACAGTTGTTCTCCCTGCTCGATTCGTTTCAAAATCTGCGAATCGAGCTGTCCACTGGCAGCTTGATATGTCTGGAGTTCATGGAGATTTTTTATCAGACTCCGTTTCAATCCTTCGTATCGCCGATGGAGGTCATGATTGTGTTTCTGCATCTCAAGCAGTTTGCAGCATTGCTGGCAATGCTTGGGCACATCCTCCTTCTTGCGTTCAACAACGCCCCAGTTTACGGTAAAGCCATAATCAACATCCCACTCCCAAACTTGCTGCCAGAGAATCTGGCGTTCATCCAGTGGTGCATTGCGTCGCAGGCCAAGAAGGCGACGCAAATAATAACGTACAGCTGCAACTTCCCAATAAGAGCGATATTCCTTACTACCATTTGCCTCAGGAATGGCGAATTTTTCCTGCACAAGCATCTCATGAAGAATATCCAACTTTTTTGATTTACGTCCGGCATCATGCGTCACACAGAGCATGTAGTCCTCCAGAAAATATTTCTTGTACCAATCATTGGTCAAGACACGATGCTGCTCGAGACTTTCTACACGATAATAAAAGGCACCATCAGGAACGAGACGCCGCTGCAACTGCAGCCATGGCCTCATGCCTACAATTGGATTCCATACGGCCGTGAAAGTCAAAACTTGCCAATGACCGGACAACGCCTGTATACTGCAGGGACATTGCAAAGACTTTTCCAGGCATTTAACGCTTCTTACTGGACCTTCTATTTTATAGCATGCATAATTCGTCATGACAATTTCTCCTTCTTGATTCGATTACTGCAAGTTATAGAGAGCTTTCCTCAGTTCTCCAATACAACGTTTTAATCCTTCACATTTCTCCTCCAGGAAATCATTCTCCCGATCGATCATAAGGAAATCCGAGCAGCTATCGCAAGGATCCGGCATCAGCTGTACTCGTTCGACTGGCAGGTAGCGGAAATATAGTTTTTCCCTGATAGCTGACTGCACGAAAAATTCTTCTAGGTATTTCTTTGCTTCCACAATAGCTCCCTGTGGAAGCCCGAGAATATCGCGAAACATCTGCTGCAATCCGTAAACGGACCAGTATGAGACACACAGCCATTTTTCCTCTGGCCGATCGCGACGATATTCTGGTCGATCCAGATAGCTGCAGAGCTTGGCTGCCCATCCCGGTTCTGCTTTCGCAGAGCTACCAGCATCGATACAAAGCACGTAATCCTGCGGAAAATATTGCTTGAGAACATCATTTGTAAAAGAAAATCCATCATAGATATTCTCAGCAAAATAATAGATTTGTGCCTCCGGCACATAGCGTGCAGCAAGTTCTTCCCACATCTCCTCCCAAGGACAGCGCGATGTCCCTGTCCAGAAGGTCCAGATACTCTTGCCATCCGGCAAATCCTCAATATCGTCATCGCGGACATCTTCAAGCACAGACCAGCAGATTGTTTGAATCTTAGAGTTGAGGCAATTGATGCCATATATATCGAACGGTCTCCAGGACGGCCAATGCTTCAAATAATCTCCCCAATAACTTCCCCGCCAACGCAGAATCCGACGTACAATAGTGGCCAGCCGATGAATGCCAGCCGATTCGCCTTTCAGCTTATAACACGTGCAACAAGTACTTGACATGATGATTCCTCCTTTGAATACATGAGTACAATGGATATTCAAGCAAGCAAAAAAGGACATACTTCGAGCCTGCTTTATCATTATCCAAAAAACAGGCGGAAGTATGTCCGCAATCTCATGTATTTGATTGGATGCGAATCCTCATTCGCTATGCCCAGTATAGCACAACAATCGGTACAAAGTCCAGATATAATTTCTCACGCATTGAGTAAGAACATAAAATAAATCCCTACCGTGGTATCATTCACGTTATGTTATCTTGAATCTTGCTGAATGTACTGCCATGCTGCCCGCAGGCGTTCGATGATGGCCTCGCGCATGTCGGCGGGTTCCAGGACGGTGGCGGCACTGCCTAGGGAGAGAATCTGCCGCAGGACCTCATGTCGGTCGAAGTCATAATAATAGAACTGGATCGTATAGGTATCGGTCTCTTCATCGTAACTGGCTTCTTTATCGTAGCTCGCAAACATCATGAAGCTGCGCTCGACAGCATTATTCTGACGTTCGATGCGCAGCTTTACGCTCTGGCGGCGACTGGCAAGGAAGGTCTGGAATGCTTCCTTTGTCCCTGCGGCAATCGGCGTATCGAGGCAGCGGATCGATTCGATGCTCGCCACGCGCATCTTGATGGCACGAGACTCTTCCAGGTGCCAGACAATCAAATAGAAGCGGTTGGCTGCTGCGTCATATTCAAGACGGCAGGGGGAACAGGTCCCTTCATGCAGCTTGCCTTTGGTATCTCGGTTGCTGTAGGCAAGCTGCCTTTTTTCACGCAAAGCCTGCCAGATGACTTTGAGGCTTTGCTGCAAGGTGGTGCGGTCGTCACCCTGTTCCTGTACCGTCTGCCAGATGTTGCCGAGTGGCCAGCTGGGAACGTTGGCGAGTTTGGCCCGCAGTTTCTCACGAAGCGATGCCGGCAGCAGGAAATCTGCTTCGTTATCGTCGAGCATTGCGCGCAGCCAGATGAGTTCAGCTGTCGTTGCGCGTGATGCGATTGGCTTATCAAGGAACAGGCAGGCATAGCCATCGGGATGGAAAAGAAAGATGGTATCGATGAGTTCATTGGCGCGTTCCTGGCCGTTCCAGTCAAGATTCGGCAGATGTTGAAGGATTTCTGCACGCGTCATGTGTTTCCCCTTCGCAATCGCATTGATGATGCGGCAAAGAGCCTGGAAGAATTCAGAGTGGATTTCATGGAAGAGTGGGGCGTATGCCATAGTGATCAAGTGCCTCCTCGATATCGCGTTTCATGCGCTTGGATAAATGTGCGGGACCATCCTGCTCAATGCGCACGACGGGATAGAAGGTCCGGAGCCAGGGCATGAGCTTGAGTTCGTCGACGACTTCAAGGGTGACATGCAGCGTGCCATTGCCAGCGTCACAGATGACAGCCTCGGGTTCGTGTTCACGGATACGGTAGATGAGATGTTCGCGCTCCTGCACGGAATCGTAGTGGAAGGCAAGCCGCAGTGCATGGCGTTCTGATGGCGTGACTGCTGGCTGTTCCCGGATGACACGTGCGGGGCGGACTTCTTGTATGAAATCGATGCGGTACCATTGCGCAATCGTGAAGTTCCGGGAGACTGTGCGGCGCTTGCGGATGGCCAGCAGGTATTGGCGCCCCGCTTCGAAATTTGTCACGAGGCGCAGCGGGACAGCGGAGATGCTTTTGCCGCGGTATGTGAAATGCACGGCGCAATGCTGTACGATGCAATAGGCAAGACCATAGAGTACATTGTCGTCAAGGATGCGCGTGATTGTCATGTGCTTGAACTGGCAGGGAATCTCTCCGCGGGAAGCTTCGGGGTACTGGGTAAGCAGGCTCTGCTCAAGGAAGTATCCTGGCACACTGAGCAATGAGATATTGCGGTAAAAGGCAATGGCCGCGAGCAGTGTCGAAACTTCCTTGGTGCTGAGCCCGTCAAGGAGATCCGGTGCCAGCCGGTAGCTGTAGCGACCGTTCTCCTGACGTCGCTCCAACAGGCCTTGCGTTGTCAGGTCGCTCAGATAGCGGTGCAACGTACTGCGGCTGATATCTTCAATCTGTGCAGGGAAGGGTCGGTCAGTGGGGATGAGTTCGTACTGCAGCAGCGTCGTTTCGTCGAGGAACCTTGCATCTTTTTCGCTCGCTGCCCTGTCTGAGAATACCTGCAGCAGGCAGAGGATCGTAAAGGCTGCAGAAGCCGTCAGAGACTTGATAGCATACGTCTGCGCCAGATAATTGAAGGCACTGTGATACGAATCCCCCTTGAGACTATGGATTTCACGATGTCCCTGCCGCACGGCCTGCAGCCGGTCTTCCGGCAGGAAAAATCGGACCCGCGCCCAATTATCCTCATAACTGCGGGCACTCTGCCCGAGATGCTGCGCGAGGTACTGCTTATGGTAGCAGCCGTATGAGATATACCGCAGGAACATCCTCAGCTTGTCATAGTCCGCGATGTACTTGTTCCATCCACGGCCACGGCTTTTTTTGCTCGCCACATGTGTCATCTCCCTATCCCTTTTCCTGGACAATTCGTTCTATTTTATCAGTATAGCTTAGAGATAGGATGATTTCAACCTCGCAGCATCCTGCATGAACTTGGCTGGCAAAACTTCACAGTTTTTTTGACACAAAAGGACTTTCCCTTTCTCTTACAATGAACATGTCAACGAAGCAAAGCAAACCCTTGTATGATCCAGGCAGGACTCGAACTGTTTTTGTTGAATTAGTAAAATATTAAAATATTTAAAAGCCTAAGGTCGTTTGGTCGTTTGCGACGGCATTGAAATTTTAATAAGAGGAGTTGTCTGCCCCATGGAAAAGAAAAACTGCCATATCATGCTGGCCTTCGTTAGCCCCGTCAATAAGAAAGTCTTTGATGAACCCGTGACGTATCCGGATTTAGCGGGGGAGTCGTATACCGGTATCCAAACAAATGAAGCAGCTATCGTGAAAGCAGATCGGCTCTTTCATCTGGATCACCTCTTTTTTGTAGCCAGTGAGAAAGTGGCGAGTGAGATGGATTTTGCCTCCGAATTTGGGCGCGTCACACATCTCGATTATCTGAAAAAACGCCTTTGCAAGGAAAATCCGGGGCTTGCGCAATGCATATCGGAGATTCCTTACCGGGATTCGCATGATATGGACGAGACTTTGCGTGGCGTTACCGATATTTCCCAGGTCATCATGTCGTATGCAAAGGAACATCCCTCAGAGAATATCATCCTCTCTGTTGATATGACAGGCGGGTATCGTTACAGCACGATGATGATGCTGGCTGCTATGCAGCTCCTGCAATATGAGGGCATTGAGATTGGCCATGTCTTTTATACGGATTTCAACAAGAGGGATGTATTTGATGCTACTTCCTTGGAGCGTGTATTCCAGCTGGTCAGCGGCGCAGCGGAATTTGTCAAATTCGGCAGCGTGGAGTCTCTGCAGGATTATTTTGGCAGTTCCGATAAGGATTTGTCACCGAGCCTGATCGACTTGCTGAGTGCCATGCAGGAATTCTCGGACGCAATCAAGATCTGCCGTACTGGTCTCATCCAGCCAACGTTGATGAAATTGAGGACAGCTATCATCAATTTCCGCGATGATCATGGACAGGGCTTGGAAGAGACCTTATTTGCTGGTATTCTCGAAGTCATCGAGCGTGAGTACGGCGCACTGATCGGTGATGATGCGGATGAAATCTCCATTATCCGCTGGTGTGCGGCGAAAGGATTCTTCCAGCAGACTATGACGCTTTGCACAGAATGGCTGCCACTCTATTTTATCAATCATAAAATCGCGTATACAGAGGATACGGCGGTCATCGAAGCTTGCAAGCTCCAAGGGAAAAGAGAAAAGAAGAGCTGGCAGGTATTCTTCATCACGACGTACGATCCGAAAGCTCCGGATAAAACCAGCTCATCGAAAGCGATGCTCCGGGAACTGTTTACGGAACTCGGCGAAGTTCTTGCGGGAACAAAAGAATTAGAACACAGTCTTTGCCAAAATTATCCTCGTATCTGTGATTTCGTAAAAGAATATCGCACATCGGATCGAGATCTTGAGCTTCTTCAGAAACACCGCATCGGAGATAAGGAGTTCTCCAAGCGGAAGCCAATGCTTTCGGCTCTTTCACATATCCTTTATGATATCGATAGCAGGTTGGCAACGTATACAAAAACGTATCCAGAGTTTGTACGCAAATACAACAAGGGAACCATCCTCAGACGTTACAATATCATCGGTCGTGACTGGCAGCTTAAATTATTTGACCTCCATCCGCAGGATGGCAATTCACCGGATGGCAAACAGGTCACACTGATAGCTCAACAAGATGAGGACATGCGTGATCACGCCAAATTGTGGAAAGCAACGTTAAAACGCTATCAGAAGCTCATGAAGATGGGGATTTACCAGTCCGCTTATAGCGAAGAGGAAATGCTCCGGTGCCTGCATGCATATTCTGAACTGCGCGCGGAGCGCAATCAGATCAATCATGCCAATGCGAAGACGATGAAAAGTGCAAAAGAGATAGAGAAAATCATTCAACATTCCCTTGATGTGATTGAAGCTGTCGTGAAATAATACGGAGGATTTGAGCGTTTTTTGTGGAATTATTAGTAATGTCAGTAATATTAGAAAGTTATGGATGATGGGCAGCTCTTGGGGCAGGGATGCCTTGTGCAGATCGTTAAAGCAGAGGAAGAGGATGGATATATGGATTTGAAAGTATTGAATCAGCAACATGCCTATCAAGAGATATGCTCGTTCTGGGACAGGCACTGCCAGGGCGATGATGAACAGCCTTGGCAGGAGTGGGATTATGTTTTTGCGATGACGGCACTCTACAGGATGAAACGCTATGCGGATTGCCTGCAGCTCTATCGTGAATTCCATCACGCCTATCCGTCATCGACCCTGCTCGATGACAGGATGGGCTGGGCTGTTTATCATGTCCATTTGAAGGGGCATGACTTCAAGCAGGGAGACAATGCGCGCTATCTCAAGCAGGTCGATTTTGTCCTGCAGCATGGGCAGCAGGGGCCGTACTCGCCAGTGGCATTGACCGTCAGTCAGGTCGTCAAGGCAATCTTGTCGGGAGAGCTTGGACAGAAAATCAATTTTCAGCTGGCGAATGACTATCTGGATCATCTGGATCCGAAGAAGCTGCCGCAGGAAGAGCGGACGTATCAGCAGAATGACGGCAAGGTGAGGCGATCGGCATCCGAGCAGGAGAAGTGGTATGCCGATAAGAGCAAGATCCTCTTGAAGCTCAAGCAGTATGAGGCATGCATTTCCTGCTGTGACCAGGCTCTGGCCGTCATACGTCGTTTCCACGGCAATAATGATGCCTGGATCCTGCTCAGGAAAATCGAATCACTCATCGAATTGAACCGTGCGGCTGATGCGAAGGCAGCCTTGGCGCATCTGCTGCAGGGCTCTGCTCGTCATTGGAAGATGTACATGCTCGGCTATCAGATTGCCAGGATGGAACACGATAAGGATGCGGCACTGAAGTATATCGGTACGGCTGCACTGCTCGACCCGAATCATGGGATGCGTGTGCAGTTCTATGAGGAAACAGCATCTTTCCTGCATGAAGCCGGCTGCGAACGCATGGCCATGCTGCACTGCCATCTCGTTGACCTCCTCCGCAAGGAAAACGAATGGAAGCTCAAGCCACATTGTTTTTCGGGAGAAATCCCAGAAGACATCGCTGCGCTGGACAAGCAGGAAACCTTGCGGGAACTCAGGGGGTTCTGGCGTACGCAGCGCGATAAAGATAAGGTGTTCCTTGAGGGGCAGGTCAAGAAAATACTGCCGTCCGGGCGGAGCGGCTTCATCGATGCGGCAGATGGGAAATCCTATTATTTCTCGTTTGCCGACGTGCAGTCCGGCCGCAAGCACTTGACCGAGGGTTCATCCGTCCATTTCACGCTCGCAAAACGCCTGGACCGCAAGAAGAACCGCTTGTCGGATAATGCGGTAGAGATTACAGTCACACAGGATTGAGGATCAATCCATTGAAATAAGGGGGTAGAAAATATGGAGGGACAGTATCCCGTTACTAAGAATCTCATGGTCATGGTTCTCAGTGATGTCAAGACGGATAAGGATGGAGCAGTCCGCATATCGAAATATCCGCAGATCAACCGCAGCGTGAAAACGACAAATGAATCAGCTGTGCGTCTGCTCTATCAGGATCTGCAGGGACAGGGGCAAAAGCTGGATCGTGTCTATGCCTTTGCGACACAGGCGGTACAGGGATGTATCACGTATCGGCAGGAAAAGGATGGCAAAACAATATCGTTGCCTTATCATTACGAAGGGCAGGAAATCACGCATCTGGACTATACCAGGAAGTGCATGAGCGACATCCTCGGTGAGGACGAATGGCGCATCATCCTTGAGCCGCATCTCGGTAAAGATAATGTTTCCCTGGCCATGAATCGGACCTTATCCTACACGTTGCGGATTGCAGGTCAGATCCAGGACGATATCGATCAGATGCGCAAGGAGAACCCTGACGTCAGGATTGTCCTGCATGCAGACTGCACGGGCGGCCCGCGCCATGCCATCATGATGCTCATCAACATCATCCGCTTGCTGCAGTACAATGATGTCGAGATTGGTTCCCTGTTTTATTCCAACTGGATCAGCAGTGAGCGTGCCGGCAAGATTGAAAGAATCAATGATGTATATAAATTCTATAACCTGATTGCCGGTGCAGAGGAATTTGTCAATTTCGGCAGTGTCAAGGACTTGCAGGGGTACTTCCAGCATCGGAACATCTCTGCTGAACTCGATGACTTGCTGCTGGCCATGGGAGAGTTCGCAGATGAGGTCAAGCTCTGCCGCCGCTGGCGCTTCGTCGCTGCCATCGATCATCTGAAACAGGCCATCGAGACCTTTGAAGAGAAATGGAAGCATGTGGAGCATCGGCTGGATACAGTCATTGAATCGAATGATGATATACGCCTCAATGACATGCTGATGTTCCAGCTGCTGCCGCAGATCCACAAGGACTACAGCGACCTCCTGCGAGAACATGGCCCGCTTTCCCTGATCAAATGGTGTCTCAACCAGGGGCTGCTGCAACAGGCCTTGACATTGTATACGGAAAGCATCCCGGATTTCCTGTTCGACCCCGATAATGGCTTCATCACGATGACAGAAGACGAAGAACGTCGGGCAGTCCTGGAGAAAGAATACAAAGAACACGGCAAAGAATATACCAAAGGATTCTATTTCCTGAATCGCTTCGGCTATGGTGAGGAAGCAGCCAAGAAAAAAAGCGAAAAGGCCGTTCAGTCTGCTTTGGAAAACCAGAAAAAATCACTGCGACCACTGTTCAGCAGTCTGGTGAAGGAACATGCGACTTTCGAGGAGGCAAAAGAGGCGTTTCATGAACTGGACAGCTCCTCGGATATTGTTCATATACAGAATATCGATGTACTGTCAGATGTATTCAGCTGGAGCTGCTCGCTGTGGGATGATGCAGAGCGCATCAATGCACCTGGTCCATATCGTATCCTGCAGAATCTCATCCTTGATATGTACTGGAAAAATAAAGGTGCGATTCCCAAAAATCAGTGGCCTGACGTGGATGCATACAAAAAGAGGAAAGCTGTTATCGGTTTCTTGAAAGGGCAGATCCAGCCACAGGACATTGTCCGCTTGGCTGGCGGTATCGGTGAGCGAGGCTCGTTCAATGTGAAATGGAGACTGTTTGATCCTGGAGATTTCGTCCTCCATACAGATCCTGAGAAATTCAATCATATCATCGATGCCTATGCTGTCATCAAGAGCGAACGCAATCATGCAAACCATGCCAAAGAGCAGCAGGGCGTATTCGATACGGCAGAGAGCCTGATTGCTTATATGCAGGAGAATATCCAGGATATTGAGTCATTGTGCGCATTGCGAGGAGAAAAATAATATGATTACGATTGCATTAGATGAGAATGGCGATTTCGAAGGCCTGAATCGCGAGAGCGATGAGGCAACCTTCTTGGCAGGATTGCTCTATGATGACAATGGCGATGAGATGGATACCGAGAATGAGCGGGAGCGGATCATTGCTTATTATCAGCATGTCTGCGCAAAGGCGGGCGGTCATTTCCCAGAATCCCTCCATATCAGCCATGCGGGGAATAACGGTGGTTATGTTGCCAAAACCAAGGAAGAAGTGGGCGCATCGTTAGGAGAATTCCTGCGCAATGGCACGTATCAGAAGAAAGCCCTCACGCGGTTCCCGCGCCGCGGCAAATACATGCTTTTCATGCAGATCAAGAGCAATCAGGGCAAACGCACCTTGCAGGGGAAAGATCTCTGCAAGCTCGTCAAAGACGATTTTGCCAGCAATCTCTATATGCATATGGCAGAAGATGTGGTTTCCCGCTTGATTTTCCATAATCCGCATCGTCCTGCTATCCAGAAGGTCCATTTTGATTTGCCGACACGCATGGTAGTTCTCGACAATGATATGCATGACAAAATCGAGGAGTACTATCAGCTAGGGTATAAGGACTATAAGTTCGATGACGAAGAGCCGCGCGACAGCAGCAAGAAAAAATATCTGCAGATTGCCAACGACAATAACTACCGCGCCGCAATCAGCCGTGAGATCATCGCAGAGGGACGGACCGATATCGAAGTAGATCGCATGGGCGTCAATTCCATCTACTACGGGCCGGCCAACGACAAGAAAACCAAACGCATGGCATTCCTCTATATGGCAGATTCTATCTGTTCGCTGCTCAATTGGCATCGGACTGGCAACAGCCCGGTGGACTGGCTCAATTGTTTCGCAGAGCAGGCACATGACCTGAATGGTTCCTCGCAGAATCTCTTCTTTGCCTATGACGATGTGGATGTCCTCTTTGATCAGGCCTGGCGCGCCTATGAGCATGGGGATTACTTCACAGCCTTGCAGTTATCATTTAAAGTGAAGGAGTCCAAGAGTAAATTCGCAGCGTTCTATCAGAAGCATTGGTTCCCGCTGCTCGAGAATGCTCTCTGCCGTCATGCGGAAAAAGATGCTCTGGTATCGTCCCTTACACGCTTCCAGCAGTATTCTTACAGTGAGAACCTCCAGCAGGACTGCCTTGCCTATATCTTCGAGAAGCTGCGTGACACGGTGGAGACCAGGCTGGCAGAAGGTCAGCTGGACAAGGCTGCGGCCTTTGAGTTCTACGATGCTGGTTTCTCGGCCTGCAATCATATGGGGCACAGCGAGATTGCGGGGGAGTGCTTTGAGAAGTGCAAAGAACTGGCCGCGGCTGTCGATATCGAGATGTATCTGCGCACCCTCAATAAATACGCAGTCTGGCGCAATGATGTGCTGGATTTTGAGGCGGCGAAGGAAGTCGCCGAGATTGTCGTCATCTATGCCGATGAACTCCGCCAGATGCGTGGCAGGCTGTTCGGCAATGAAGCCGCCGGCTTCGTGGCATATGGCCGCGCACTGAGCCAATGCGGTCAGGCATATGCTTTCCTGAAAGATACGCAGGCAGAAGAATCTTTCATAGAAGCATTGGGACATTTCGATAAGTCATCCGCAGATTACTTCATCACGCTGTCCTATCTGCTCCATTATTATATCGATCAGGGAGATAAAGAAAAATACGATAAATATGCCGCCATTTACTTCGGGGACGAGAAGGACGCGCCGAAGCAGTTCGACTTCCTGATGAGAATGGGGCAGGGCGATAAGCCGCGCTTCACGTTGAAATTTGCGTTTTTCGTATTCCTCAAGGGACTCTGCAAATTGCATCGTGATAGAATCAAGGGCAGCCTGCGGACAGATCTGCTCGATATCGAGAAGACGTTCCGGCGTTATCATGCGGAAGAGCAGATCAATGGGCATCCGTGGGAAATCATCTATAAGTATCTTGCCATCCTAGCCCAGCAGCAGGGGAAGGAAGATATCGCTAAAGCGTACATGGAAAAATCGGCGGCCATCATCGAAGATGGCGGTCCAATCATCGCTGCTATTGTTGCAAATGGAAAACGGGAGTTCGCGCAGCTTATTGGTGATAAGGAAGCATCTTCTCAGGCAGAGCGTGAGCTGGTGAAGGACTTCTGCAAGCCTGGCAGTGAGTTCAGCGACGAAGAGATCGTGAGACGACTCTGCTATATGTACGATTGACAATCGGATACGTGATGATTAGCAAGCCAATGACGCTTGCTGATCTTTTTGCATAAATTTGACAAAATATTCATAGGATGGTATAATGCAAAAAGTAGAAAACCTGTTTGAGGATCAAAAAGGCCGGAGGTTTTCCGCTTCTTGACCGAACACCGTCATCCCTTGCATGACAAGGATTTTGTAGTCTTGATTTGCTTAAAAGGCGAACAGAACGCATGACGATATCGGCCGAAAAACCGGAAATCCGCAGAGGTTTTCCCATTTACTTATCTGGGGCCAGTAACCCCAAGGGCTCAGGGGCACAGTGTTGTAGCCCTCCTAATACCGTTATCGGTATTGAAACTCGAGGTTGCGGATGCGAGCCTCGACACCATCCGTATCGTTGTAGCCCTCCTAATACCGTTATCGGTATTGAAACCTGATCGAATAAACCTCGGCATTCGACGCATTAACGAGTTGTAGCCCTCCTAATACCGTTATCGGTATTGAAACGCCTCAGCAACAGTAACGATGCTCTGATTCTTACCAAGTTGTAGCCCTCCTAATACCGTTATCGGTATTGAAACTCTAAGTTCAACCATCAAGCGTCGACATACTCGACCTGTTGTAGCCCTCCTAATACCGTTATCGGTATTGAAACTCATAGCGACCGTTGTTGCGGCATCCCAGGGAAAGATCGTTGTAGCCCTCCTAATACCGTTATCGGTATTGAAACGTGTAGAATGCTTCCAATGCCTCAACGACTTGCTTAATTGTAGCCCTCCTAATACCGTTATCGGTATTGAAACCTGACCGTCGCTGTAGCCGGAATTACCGAATTCGCCATTGATTGTAGCCCTCCTAATACCGTTATCGGTATTGAAACAGGGTCGTAGCTCCCTCCGGAAGGCGGCCGCCAACTACCTATTGTAGCCCTCCTAATACCGTTATCGGTATTGAAACTTTGAAGTCTGCGGGCGGCACTGGATGAGGTAACCACGGAGTTGTAGCCCTCCTAATACCGTTATCGGTATTGAAACTTTTCGAATTTGATGTCTTTCATGATATAGCCCTCGTTGTAGCCCTCCTAATACCGTTATCGGTATTGAAAAGTGGTTTTAAGCGATTGCAATCCTTTTGATACCCTTCAGGTATGATTCCAAACAGATGTTTATTTACAACTTCACAGTTTTTTTGACACACGATAAAAATCCCCGCTTGCTATAATGAGAGCATCATGATGGATGCCGATAGCATCGGGGATTTTTTGTGCGATTCTTTTGTTTATTTTTTTCAATCGGGCAGGAGTTCGGTTAAAAGATGTTGAATTGTATATTAAATTCCGATTATACTATTCAGGAAAATGGGTATGTATTAGAAGTGAGATGATGTTATGGATGCAGTTTTTATCAATCATACGAATCATTGTTCCGAATACTGGTCGGAGGAGGAACGGCACGCAGCAGCGGCATTGGGGCGGATTGTTGATATGGCTTTCCCGGACATTCCGCCTTCTGCGTCGGAAGCGGAGATTGAACAGCTGGCAGAGGCTATGGCGCAGCAGATTGCAGCGCAGGAGCCAGCTGCGGTACTCTGCCAGGGGGAATATACGTATACGTATGCCCTGGTGACGAAGCTGCTCGCGCGAGGGATATGCGTCATGGCAGCTTGCAGCGAACGCGTGGTTGAGGAACGCCGTGAGCCGGATGGTTCAACGCGCCGTATCTCGCAATTCCGGTTCACGCAGTTCCGCCGTTATGGTTGATAGTGGAAGCAAGGATTGCAGCAATGGGAAGGAAAGGAGCTTTTTCATGGATTTTCGAGCCATACTCTTTGATACGCGATCAATCCAGAACTATATTTTCTCCGGCAATCGTCTTAAGACGAATATCGGAGCATCGTATCTGGTAGATCGCGTTTTTTCGGATGCCCTTTTGCCGGTGATTCGCGAAGCCCTGGGAGAAGGGGAACTCGATGATGTGACTTGGCGGACGGTGGAAGATCCGGATTGGAGCCAGATGGAGACGCGGGCTCGTGTCGGCTATATCGGCGGCGGCAATGCGCTGATCCTCTTTCGCCCGGATGAGACGGAAGATACGCTGCGCGATATCGTTGCCCGCTTCACCAGGCATTTACTGGCAGCATATCCTGGCTTGCGGACGGGCGCAGCCATCGGGATACTTTCATTGGACGCTGCGGGCAGGATGACATCGCCACACGATTTGACGGCTCTGGTGCATCAGCTCAAGGATGAGCAGAACACGGTATTCCCGCTCGTCAATGTGCCATATACGGGCTTGACGCTGAGCTGTGAAGTCAACGGTGAAGCGGCAATCTCTTATGACCGCGATGAGAAACGCTTCTTCTCGGCGGAGGTCGAGGCGAAGCTGCTGGCAGACCGTAAGTCGGACGGACATGAAGCACCTGCAGAGGCGGAACTCTGGCGCAAGCTCAAGAGCGTGCTGCCGACCGATAAGGCTGCATCGTTCTTGGATGGCTTTGCCTTCCCGATGGAGATTGGCGAACTTGGCCAGCGCGAGACGGAGGATTACATTGCGATTGTCCACATCGATGGCAACAACATGGGTCAAAAGTTTGCGGATTGTGACACCTTGACGAAGCGCAAGAATATGTCGCTGTCCATCCGTCAGGCGACGATTTCCGCCTTTACGGAGCTGCTCGAGAAAGTCGAGCAGGAATACGATACGTACGGCAGTTATCTGACGCTGCATATGAAAGACGGGAAGAGATTCCTGCCGGTGCGCCCGCTCGTACTCGGCGGCGATGATATGACCTTTGTCTGTGCGGCCAAGGTCGCGATTCCGTATGCGAAGTTCCTCATAGAGGCGCTGATGGAAAAACACATCCCAGGCTGCGATGGTATTGCCAGCTGCGCTGGCATCGCGATTCTGCCATCCTCGTATCCGTTCTTCCGCGGCTACGAGATGGCAGAGCAGCTCTGCGGTGCGGCGAAAGCGAGCATGCGCCCCCTCTACAATGAGACAAAGCAGGATTCGTGCTGGCTTGATTTTGCCTTGTTGCATGGCGAGCAGGCACCGACGCTCGAGCAGATCCGTGAGCAGGAATACCATGGCGCACTTGGCAATATGCATTTCGGCCCGTATCGCGTTGATGCACCGGCAGTGCAGGAAAAGAGTCTGGCGGCGCTTCTCCAGGGCGTTTCATCGCTGCGCCAGTCGATGCCGCGCAACAAGATCAAGGAACTGCGCCGCGTACTGGCAAGAGGCGCGCACGAGCAGCGGGAATTCCTCGCACAGATTCACTATCTGCACCAGGCCGGTGAATCCATCCATCTGCCACAGGTCGAGGCGTGGGCTGCCTACGAGAATAATCTCTGGCGGAACGGTGCAACGCCTTACGTCGATGCCATTGAGCTTATCGATTATATCCCGTCAAGTGAGGAGGGAATGGAAGAATGAAGGATCAACATGCAGCAAACGCAGCCAGGCAGGATGAGGCGGCGACGCTTTACATCAAGGCGCTCTCTCCTCTCCATCTCGGATCGGGACAGGCGGATGTCAACGTCGACGCAGAGGTCATCCATGATGATGCAGGCCTGCCGTATTTTCCGGCTAAGCGCTTCAAGGGCCTTCTCTATGAGAGTGCACTCGAGGTGGCAGAGATGTCAGAGTTATCGGGGCTGAATCTGCTCGCCAAGGAGGAGATTGATGCGCTTTTCCATCGTGGCTGCGCAGGCGAAGCGCAGCTCATCATCCCCAATCTCTATCTTGAAGATCAGGCGGCGATGCATGAGAGCTGGGCTTATCTTGAAGAGGCATTCCCCGCGCTCTTCCAGCCATCGGACGTGCTTGAATCATACACGAGTCTGCGCTATCAGACAAAGATCGACCGAGAGACGGGAACGGCTGCGGACACATCGCTTCACAATATGCGCGTTGTGGATGCGGGGCTCTGCTTCAAGGGTGAGATTGAAATCGTCGACGGCAACCGGCGTGCCTGGGAGATCCTTGTCCTCGCCTTGCGCAATCTGAGCGAAGCGGGACTCAAGCGCACGCGCGGTTTTGGCCATATTGCCTGCTCGCTGGAGAGGGATGGCAAAGATATCCTGTCTCCCATCCTGCAGGATGTACTGGCTCAGGCAGAAGGAGGCAGACAGTGATGAAACAGATATCCGTTCATATCCGAACACTGGCACCGGTTGTGCTCTCTGCTATGAGCAATGCGACCGTCATGACGGAGTCTCACTCGTATTTCAGTGGCTCCATCGTCCGCGGTATTGTGGCAAGCCGTTACATCAAGGCACGCGGACTTGGCGAGCATGCTGAGGAGGATGAGGAGTTCTTATCGCTCTTCTTCCGTCAGCTGCGTTTTGTCGCGGCCTATCCGACAGCAGAGGACGGCACGCGGTCATTTGCACTGCCTTTGTCTCTGCAGAAGAAAAAAGATGGCAGCGAGGTCCTGGACCTTATGAGTCAGGATGGTAAGGCGGGATATAAATCCTTCAAAGGTTTTGCTGTCGAGGGAAAAGACGGCATCCGGCCCGTCACGGTCCGCAAGACCATCAATCTGCACATGAGCCGCAGTGATGTTCAGAATAAGGATGGCAAAGAGCGCCTGGCAGGTCGTTCGATGGCTGGTGGCATCTATAACTATGAAGCCATCGACGCGGGACAGGATTTCAAGGGTGCCATCTATGGAGCGGAGAAAGAGCTGAGTGCCCTTCTCGAGGGGCTTGATGGCAGCACCTGGCAGTGCCATGCAGGCCGCTCGCGCTTCACACAGTACGGCAGGTGCCGCATTGAGCTCGGCCACGTTGAGGATGTTCCAGAAGAAGCGATTGAGCCGCAAGATGACGCCATATTGGTGCGCTTCGATACATCGTATCTGCCGGAAAATCCGTATGCGTCACCTTTGCAGAACATCCAGGAGAGCCTTTCTGCGGGCATGAAAGACATGGCCCTGCACATGCAGGACGAGAATTTCGATGCCATGCAGTTCTCGGTTGTCGACGCGCCGCAGCGTTTCTTTGCGAAGGAGGAAGCTGTTGAGAACTTTGTCGGTGTCTGGGGCATGAAAAGGCCGCGT
>JAQYBD010000013.1 GCA_029338835.1 Selenomonadaceae bacterium
ATGACGGCATGGTTGCGATTGACGCCGAGCCACGGCGTGCCTGTGGTGAAGCCGGCCGACTCGCCTGCCGTCCACTGCATCGGCGTGCGGCCGTTGTCGCGCGAGCGCGCCCCGATGATCTTCATCGTCTCATCCTCCGACCGGCCGGATGCGCGCAGGATGTCGTGGTATTGGAGTACACCGTCTCGCGCCATCATCCAGAGCGCTTCTGCTTCGAAGATACGGCCACACGCCATCGCACGTCATCATGAAAAAAGACAGCGGACCGGGACGCTCATCTGAGCGTTCCAGCCCGCTGTCTTTTTCTCTTCTCTGTATCAGAGCTCGAGGCCCTTTGCCTTGCGCTCCTGGTACTCGCGGTCGAGGATGCCGAGGATCACGAGGTTCTCGTAGACGCCGTTCGTCAGGATCGTCTCGCGGATCAGGCCCTCGCGCTGCAAGCCCTCCGACTCGTAGAGGTGCAGCGCGCGTGCATTGTAGTCCTTGCAGTCGAGCCACGCGCGGTGGAACTTGAGGTCATCAAAGCCCCATGCCTTGAGGAGCTTCATCGCTTCGTGGCCATAGCCCATGCCCTTCTTCGCGATGATGACATGCGTCCATTCAAGTTCCTTGGCAGGCGTCGTCAGTCCGTTGATCATGAGGTAGCCGACCGGCTCCTTGGTATCGATCTCCTCCACGATGACATCCATCGTTGCCTTGCCCTCCTCGATGATCTTCGTATGGAAGTCACGATCAAACGGCACGATGAACTTGAGGTTCTCCGGTTCGTATTCGAGTCTTATGATGAAATCGAGATCATCCATTGTCGCCTTGCGCAGCTGCAGGCGTTTGCCTTTATGCAGGATCTCTGCCATGAAAAACACTCCTTTTTATACAAGTGACAGATCACTGTATCTTGTGATTTTAGACTTTTCTTTTCCCATAGCTATAGTATAATAGAAATACTCTGTACTGCAAGGCAATTCGTCAAAGCCGATGTGCTTTTATCTAAAAGGAGGTCATTTTCTTGTCTTATGATTGGCTGTCCTGGATTGACTGGACACACCTGATGGAGATGCTCCTCATCTCCATCTGCATCCTCGCGGCATCGCTGACAATCGGCATCATGCTCAACAAACTCATCAATCGCCGCATCGAGAACCACCTGAACATCGACGAGAGTTCGTGGTTCTACATCTTCATCAACGCACTGCGCGGCGTGCCCGTCTCGCTCTGCCTCGTCGTCGGCCTCTATTGGATCGTCAACACGATCAACATCATCGAGCCACTGACGCGCCTATTCTCCTACATCCTCTTCACGGTCATCATCCTCTCGATCACGCGCGTCGCAGCCCGCACCATCAACGGCTTCATCACGCTGCACATCGAGCGCTCGCAGCAGAAGCTGCCAAAGACGACGCTGCTCAATACGATCCTCAACGTCGTCATCTACGCGATGGGCGTACTCATCGTACTCCAGTACTATGGCATCTCGATTGCCCCAATCCTCACAGCCATGGGTGTCGGTGGTATGGCCGTCGCCCTCGCCCTGCAGGAAACGCTCGCCAATATCTTCTCTGGCCTGCACCTGATCCTCTCAAAGCAGCTGCGGCTCGATGATTACATCAAGCTCAGCACTGGCGAAGAAGGCCGCGTCACCGACATCACCTGGCGCTTCACGACCATCGTGCCGGCCGGCGGCGGTAACATGATTGTCATACCGAACCAGAAGATTGCCTCATCCAATATCACGAATTACAGCATGCCGCGCAAGGATATCGTCATCAGTATCCCCGTCGGCGTTTCCTACGACAGCGACCTCGACAAGGTCGAACGCATCACGCTCGAAGTGGCTCGTGAGGTCATGAGCCGTGTGGATAAAGATGTCCATATCGAACCCGCTGTACGATTCCACACCTTTGGCGAATCGAGCATCGATTTCAATGTGGTGCTGCATTCCAGTTATTTTGAGCATCAATTCCTGCTCAAGCATGAATTCATCAAAGCTCTGACGCGTCGTTACCGCGAGGAAGGCATCGATATCCCCTATCCAATGCGCACGGTATTGCAGCCAGATCTGCCAAAATAATGGGGCTGTGGATAACTCCGCCCCCATATATTGTGTCTACTTATCCACAGCAGGCCAGGATTCATCCACTCCCTGTTGTGGATAATTTTCTTTTGGAGAATCTTTATTCATTTTAAAATAAGAAAAAGAACGAGACATCCTTGCAGGCCATCATTACATTCCTGCTGCTTCATTTGTCAATATGAATATTTACAACTTATTATGAATATATATTCAGAAATCCTTGTGGATAAGCAAAAGTGTCAGAAAACTATATGTAGTGTAGGTATTGACGGTCAAACAATAGATATAGTATAATTTGGTCAAGCGCAAAGGAACAGATTGTTTTCCGGAGATGCTTAAACATACAGATTGCAACAGTTTTCACACGAGATTATACGAGATAAGGACAGGTGACCCTACATGGTAGTCAACGGCATTGATGTCAAAGTAAACGGACTTTCCGATGTTTCCGAGCAGGAAATCGTGAATTATATCGATTATGTCGAACGGCAGACGAAGGAAAAAGTCAGCAGCCTGCAGCTCTCCGCAGCACAGGATGGACAGATTGATATCCAGTACGAACTCCAGCCGCAGAAATTTGAACGCATCCGCCGCATCACGGGTTATCTCGTAGGTACGATCGATCGTTGGAACAATGCGAAACGCGCGGAAGAACACGACCGCGTCAAGCACAGCCTGCATTGATCGCAGGAATAAAAAGCCGCTGCCATCCCCCCGGCAGCGGCTTTCTTCATGTTTTCACCCGGTTCATTCCAGGACCAGTACAAACATCGAGTGGAAAAGGATGATGACTATGCAAAAGACCTTACGCATCGCCGGTGTCGTCGACGATTCCGTCGTCGATGGCGACGGCATCCGCTATACTATTTTCGTGCAGGGCTGCCCGCGCCGCTGCCACAACTGCCAGAACCCGGAAACGCAGCCACTTGCAGGCGGCCGGGAAGAATCGCTCGCGCATTTCCTTGAGGAAATCCGGAAAAATCCCCTGCTGACGGGCGTGACCTTCAGCGGCGGAGAGCCCTTCCTGCAGCCCGCCCCACTGGCTGCCCTGGCCAGGCTGGTGCATGAGCATCATCTCGATGTCTGGTGCTACAGCGGCTATACGCTTGAAGAATTGCAGGCACGCCACGATGCTGCCACCAATGACCTGCTGGCCAATATCGACGTACTCGTCGACGGCGAATACCGCGAAGAAGAACGCGATCTCACCCTGCACTTCCGAGGCTCACGCAATCAGCGTGTCATCGACATGAACGCTACACGCCAAAAGGGACAGATCATCCTGCTTTATGAGGACTGATCTCCATCAAACGTAAAACATAAAAGCAGCCAGCGGCACATGCATCACATGTGCCACTGGCTGCTTTGCTGTTCCAGGGTTCAAGCGGTCATTTGACGACGAGGACCGGGCATTTCGACTGTTCGACGATGTACTGGCTGACACTGCCGAGCAGGACACCTTTGACGACGCCGAGTCCACGGCTGCCCATGACGATGAGATCCATATCATTGCTCGTCGCAAAATCAAGGATGACGACGGCCGGCGAACCGGTCTCCGAGAAAGCTTCTTTCTCGATGCCAGTCGGAACCATCTCCATCGCACGGTCGAGGATGACATTGCCGGCTTTCGTCACGGCTTCGAGGATGGCATCCGACAAGCAGGCATTGATGGCCAGCTGATTGATGTTGGCGACATAGAGGAAATTGAGCTTGGCATCGCATGCCTCAGCCAGGGAAATGGCCTCTGTCACGGCGCGATCCGAACCTTCCGAACCATCTACTGGTACCAGGATATTTTTCATCATAGTATTACCCCCTTAATTGGTAATCCAAATCAACGATGAGGATTTTCTTTCACTACGGTCACCGGACACTCGGCTTCCTCCAGCACAGCAGAACTGACACTGCCCAGCAGAGCTGCGTGAAGAGCATCCATACGGCGGCTGCCCACGACGATCATATCGCTGTGACGCTCCTTGGCAAAGGCCAGGATGGTTTCTGCGGGACTGCCCGTCCGATGATATACCTCATGGACGGCCACCTCCGGCAGGAGCCTTCCTGCCCGCTCTAAAATGGCGTGCGCCTCGGGGCCGATGGGCCTTGCTACGCTGTCCGGGAGCCAGGACACCTCCTGCGCGTCCGTGTTGCTGTCAAAATACGACACGTGCAGGATATCGATGGAAGCTCCCGTGCAATCGGCCAGTGCTGCGGCAAACCGCACCGCCTGGTCGGAAGCCCCGGAACCATCCACCGGCACCAGGATCCGAGCCAGTCTTTCCATACGCAACCCCTCCCGTAGTATTTCTATGTATGATTATAATTCGCTCAGCCAGGGGCAAATTCCTCCAAATTCTCAAAAAACTTATGTCCGTTTTCAAAGAATTTTGGATTGACAGTTTTCCAAAGAAAATGATAGACTGAAAAAAATAAAATGAGATAGGTGTGACCTTGTAAACCTTTTCTTCACGCTCATCCCATCGTTCTGCACCAAAGGAGGCCCCATATGTCTGAAGAAACCAAGAAACCGGCGAAAACGTATGCCGAAATCGTAGAAGAAACCACGATTGCTGATGTCTACCACGCTGCCAAGCAGCTCGAAGGGGTAGCAAGAAAAACACGTCTCATTCACAGCGATTTCTTTTCCGAACTCTGCCACAATGAAGTCTGGCTGAAGCCTGAGAACCTACAGCATACCGGTGCGTTCAAGCTGCGCGGCGCCTACAATAAGATCAGCCAGCTGACGCCCGAGGAGCGCAAGAAAGGTGTCATCACCGCTTCTGCCGGCAATCATGCCCAGGGCGTCGCGTACGCAGCGCAAAAGCTCGGCGTCAAAGCAGTCATCTGCATGCCGGCCACTACGCCAATCCTGAAAGTCGAAGGCACGAAAGCGCTCGGCGCCGAAGTCGTACTCTACGGCGACGGCTTCGACGATGCCTATGCCCACAGCCTCGAACTGCAAAAGAAACACGGCTATGTCTACATCCATCCGTTCAACGACCTGCAGGTCCTGCTCGGCCAGGGCACGACGGCTCTTGAGATCATCGACGCACTCAAGGATATCGATGCCATCCTCGTACCGATTGGTGGCGGCGGTTTTGCCTCAGGCGTAGCCCTGGCGACCAAGCTCGTCAACCCGCAGGTCAAAGTCATCGGTGTCGAACCCGAAAATGCCGCCTGCATGAAAGCCGCCTTGCAGGCGGACAAGATCGTGACACTGCCATCTGCCGATACGGTGGCAGATGGCTGCGCCGTCAAGACAGCAGGCACACTGACGTTCGAATTCTGCAAGAAATACCTGGACGATATCATCACCGTATCCGAGATTGATATCATGAACGCCCTGCTTTCCCTCATCGAAAAGCACAAACTCGTTGCCGAAGGAGCCGGTGTCCTTTCCCTCGCGGCTCTCGGCAAGCTCCCGTTCACGGGCAAGAAAGTCGCAGCCATCATCTCGGGCGGCAACATCGATATCTCCACGATCTCTGCCCTCATCGACAAGGCCCTCATCGCCCGTGGCCGTGTCTTCTGCTTCGCCGTCCAGCTGCCAGACAAGCCAGGACAGCTGCTCAATGTCTCGCGCATCCTCGCCGAGGAGAATGCCAATGTCATCAAGCTCGACCACGACCAGACAAAAGTCACTGACAGCTTCAAGAAAGTCGTATTGACTGTGACCGTCGAGACACACAACGAAGAACACATCCGTCACATCATCGCTGCCCTCAACAAGAACGGCTACGACGTGAAGAAAGTATACTGACCGCAAACATAAAGCGTCAAGAATGGCCCTATCCGGCCTTTGCCGGATGGGGCCATTTTTCAGCAAAAAATCCCGGACTTGGAAAAGTGAATATTCTCTCAATAAAGAATATAGAACCTTTATTTTATCCATTGACTTTCTGCCAATCCTGTTTATATAATGAGTTATCTCATTCATCGTTTTTTCAGATGAAATCCATCATTTTATCCGATGAGAAAGGACTGACCCCATGTTTCTGATCGCCCTCTCCCCGATTCTCTGGCTCATCCTCGCCTTGAGCGTACTCAAGATGGCTGCCTACAAAGCCTGCCCGCTGGCACTCCTCATCGCTCTGGCAGCTGGCATCTTTGTCAATGACATGAGCATCCCGCATGCCGTACAGGCCACCCTGGAAGGTGTAGCCCTGGCCTGCTGGCCAATCCTCCTCGTCATCATCGCCGCGATCTTCACCTACAATCTCTCGCTGCAGACGAGAGCCATGGATATCATCAAGAAGATGCTGACGTCGGTCAGCAATGACCGCCGCGTACTCATCCTGCTCATCGGCTGGGGCTTTGGCGGCTTCCTTGAGGGCATGGCGGGTTTCGGCACGGCCATCGCCATCCCGGCCGGCATGCTGGCGGGCATCGGCATCAACCCGGTACTCTCGGCCATGGTCTGCCTCATCGCCAATTCCGTACCGACGGCCTACGGTTCCATCGGCATCCCGCTCGTCACGCTTGGCAGCGTCACCGATAACGATCCCGTGCTGCTTGCCACATATACCGCTCTGCAGCTTGCCCCGCTGACGCTGCTCTGCCCGTTCCTCATGGTCATCGTGGCCGGACATTCCCTCAAAGCCCTCAAGGGCATGCTGCTCACGTGTGCAGCGGCAGCCATCTGCTTCGTGATCCCTGAACTGGCAGTATCCATGTTCATGGGGCCGGAGCTTGCCGTCGTTGCCGGTTCCATCGGTGCCATGGCAGCCATCGTGGCCTGCGCGAAGCTCTCCCCGGTAAACGACCCGGCCTATGCAATGCCGCCCCACGAGCATGAAAATCCGATCACAGCTGCTTCGGGCCTTAAGGCCTGGCTTTCATTCATCCTGATTTTCGTCTTCCTGATGATGACTTCAAAGCTCGTTCCGGCCATCCACGACCCGCTGAACCTCATCAAGAGCAGTGTACTCATTTACGATGGTCCCGGCGGTGAACCCTACACGTTCACCTGGGTCGCCACGCCTGGCATATTGATCCTGCTCGCGGCTTTCATCGGCGGCAGCGTTCAGGGAGCCAGCTGCAAAGAGATCCTGGAGTGCCTGAGACGCACAATCTACAATCTGCGCTTCACGATCATCACGATCATCACGGTCATCGCTACAGCCAAGGTCATGGGTTACGCCGGCATGACGCATGAGATTGCCGAGACGGCTGTAGCGGCGACAGGCACAGCTTACCCGTTGATTGCCGCTTTTATCGGCTCCATCGGTACCTTCATCACGGGCTCAGCCACCTCCTCCTGCGTGCTGTTCGGCAAGCTCCAGACAGATTCTGCCATTGCCATCGGTGCAACGCCGGCTGCTCAGGCCTGGATTGCCGCCGCAAATGCCACGGGAGCCTGCGCCGGCAAGATGATTTCGCCGCAGAGCATCGCCATCGCCGTCGCCTCAATCGGTACGGTCGGCTGCGAAGGCAAGCTGCTGCATTTCGCCGTCAAATTCTACATTCCCTTCATCATCGTCATGGGCTGCATCGTTTATTTTGGCCAGCACATCGTCGTCTGACCATCCCAGCGCTCTCCTCAAGCCCTCCCGCCTTGCCGGCAGGAGGGCTTTTTCTTTACCATTTGTGTTATACTTAAGTAAATAGGAAAACAAGGAGTTAACATCATGATTGATTTAGGAAAGCTGACGACCGAGCAGCGCAATCCTGCCACCACGCAAATCGATTGCTGCTCGACAGAAGAAATGGTAGCCATCATGCAGGCGGAGGATGCCAAGGTTTCAGAAGCCATCCGGAAAATCCTGCCGGAGATTGCCAGGGCCATTGATGCCACGGCCGCACGCCTGGCAGCCGGCGGCCGTCTTTTCTACATCGGTGCCGGCACATCGGGCCGGCTCGGGGTTCTCGATGCCTCGGAATGCCCGCCGACCTACGGCACGGCCCCGGAACTCGTGCAGGGCATCATCGCGGGTGGCACGGTTGCCATGTTCCGCGCGCAGGAAGGTGCCGAAGACGATGAGACGCTCGCAGGGAAAGACCTGGCAACACGCCATTTCACGAAGGATGACGTACTCGTGGGCATCGCCGCCTCGGGACGCACCCCTTATGTCATCGGAGGACTCCGTTACGCCAAGGGGATTGGCGCTCTGACCATCGCTCTGTCCTGCAGTGAGGGATCTGAGATTGCCCCTCTGGCTGATATTGCCCTGACACCAGTCACAGGACCTGAGATCGTCACGGGCTCCACGCGCATGAAGGCCGGCACGGCTCAGAAACTCGTACTCAATATGCTTTCTACCGGTACGATGATCCGGCTCGGCAAAGTCTACGGCAATCTCATGGTCGATGTAAAAGCCAGCAACCATAAACTGGAAGAACGCGCCCGCCGTATCGTCATGCAGGGCAGCGGCTGTTCCCGTGAAGCAGCCGTACAGGCCCTGCAGGAAGCCGGAGGCCAGGCCAAACTTGCCATCCTGCTGCTGGTGGCAGGATGCACGCCAGCAGCAGGCCGCCAAGCCCTGCAGGAAAGTCACGGTCATCTGCGTGAAGCCATCCGGTCATTTACGAGCTGCCCTGTCCAGATGGCGAAAGCAAAGGAGGACTGACCCATGGATCTTGAAGCACTCGCCTGGCAGATCTTCCTGCTGACGGGCCCCGCGGAAAATATCCTTTCTGTCACACACTGCATGACGCGCCTGCGCCTTGTCCTCCAACACAAAGATGCCGCCATGATCACATCACTCGGCAAACTCCCGGGCGTACTCGGCGTCCACGATGCAGGAGAGGAACTCCAGGTCATCCTGGGTCCCGGACGCGTCGATAAAGTGACCTCGGCCTATGAAGCCCTGGCAGCAAAGAAAAGCTCCGCTCCTGCTGCATCGCCGGAACAATCGGGAAATCATATCGAGGCAGAAAGATCAATGCCCGCTAGTCAGACTCCTGTCATTGGTGATGGCAAGGCTCTGCATGAAAAGATCCGGGCGCGCAATGCCACCCCCATCAAGCTGTTGTTCAAGCGCATTGCCAGCATCTTTATCCCGCTGATTCCCGCTTTCATCGCCTGCGGCCTCATCAGCGGACTCTTGAACGTGGCAGGCAAAACCGATCCCGCCCTGACGCAGACCTCACTGTACCAGCTGCTCGCCATTGCGGGCAATACGGTTTTCTGGGGCATGAATCTCTTTGTCGGCTACAATGCTGCCAAAGAATTCGGCGGCACACCGATCATCGGAGGCATCCTCGGCGCTCTGATCAGCCATCCGGCACTGGCTTCCGTCCAGTTGGGCAGCGAAGCCCTGGTGCCGGGGCGCGGCGGTGTCATTGCCGTACTGCTCGTTGCCGCTCTGCAGGCTGTGCTGGAAAAGTGCCTGCGACGCATCATCCCCGACATGTTCAGCCTGTTCCTGACGCCGCTTTTCACCTTCCTGCTGGCTGGAACGGCTGCCATCTGCATCCTGCAGCCTCTGGGCGGCCTGATCTCTGACACCATCGGCTCGGCTGCGACGAGTGCCATCGGCTCGGGCGGCGCCATCACCGGCTTCATCTTGGGCGGAGCCTGGCTGCCCATGGTCATGCTCGGCATACACCAGACCTTTACGCCCATCCATGCTGAACTCCTCTCCCGCTACGGCGTGACCATCCTGCTGCCCGTACTCGCCATGGCCGGCGGCGGGCAAGTCGGCGCCAGCCTTGCCGTCTACTGCCGGACACGCAACCACCTGCTGAAAAAGACCATTGCTTCTGCCCTGCCCGTCGGCATCATGGGCGTGGGAGAACCCCTGATTTACGGCGTCACGCTACCTCTCGGCAAGCCCTTCCTCGGCGCCTGCATCGGCGGTGCTTTCGGCGGCGCTGTACAGGCTTCCTTCATGGTCGGTGCCGCGACACTCGGCATATCGGGACTGCCGCTGGCAGCCGCCACCGACCAGATCCCCATCTATCTCCTGGGACTCGTGACCGCCTATATCAGCGGCTTCGCAGCGACCTGGCTGCTCGGCTTTGACGACCCACCGGAAGAAGACCGTACCCCCGATACTGCCAATGAATAATAAAAGGAGGATTTTCATGGAAAACGGCATCTCGATCTACCCTGGACTTGACAATACACTGGAAGAAAATCTCCAGCTGATTGAAACGGCAGCAAGGTACGGCATCCACCGCCTGTTCACCTCTCTGCACATCCCGGAAACCGATACAACAGCACTCAAGCGCGAATTCGGGCTGCTCCTTCAGGCGGCGCATCGTCATGATATGGAAATCATTTCCGACGTTTCTCCTGCCATGCTGCCGCTGCTCGGACTCAAGGAATTCAATCCCACGGCCCTGCGCATGCTCGGCATCACCACCTTGCGGCTCGATGACGGGTTTTCCTGGCAGGAAATTGCCGAACTGACACGCCGCTATCCGGAACTGCGCATCCAGCTCAATGCCTCGACTACCACCAGATCCGTACTACAGCATTTGCGCGAAGCCAATGCGGATTTCTCGCGCATCGAAGCACTGCACAATTTCTACCCGCGCCGCGGCACCGGCATCAGTGAAGAAGCGCTCGTCCACGCCAATATCCGGCTGCACCACTTCGGCATACGCGTCAGTGCTTTCGTCCCCAGTCAGGAAGGACGCCGTCGCTCTCCGCTCCGTGACGGACTTCCCACCCTTGAAGACCATCGCGATGTCTCAACGGATTTTTCCGCCCGCCATCTCGTTGCCCTCGGCTGCGACGCCGTATTCCTCGCTGATGCTCTGCCTGCCGAACAGGAAATCGCAGCTCTCGCCTCACTCAGGAATGATGGCGTAACCCTCAAAGCCCGTCTGCTCACCAAAAATACGGCGGAACAGCAGTTGCTCCAGCACTCCTTTACCGCGCGTCTTGACGAAGCGCGCGATGCCATCCGTGCCCAGGAAAGCCGCACCTTCCTGAAGGAAAGCGGGAACCGCATCCTTCCGGATCATACCTGCAAGCGTCCAGTCGGTGCGATTACCATCGATAACGAAAACTATGGCCGTTACATGGGAGAATTGCAGATCATCCGCCAGGCACAGCCGGAAGACCCGCGCACCAATGTTGCCGCCCAGCTCATGCCGGAAGACTTGCAGCTCATGCCTTATATTACCCCCGGGAGAAAATTTTCATTCCAGTTCCCAGAACAAACTGATATAATATAAATAACGAACTAACAAGGAAGGAAATTGGTAAGACATGAACCAAAATGAAGATCTCTGCGAAATCCATCATCCCCATCCCGACAAAGTACAGGATGCGCTCCTGCACCGCCTCGATGATGAAACCAGCCTGAGGCTCGCGGAGCTTTTTAAGATTCTTGGCGACCGGACGCGCATCAAGCTCCTGTCGCTGCTTGCAGCCGAGGAGGAGATGTGTGTCTGTGACATCGCCCAATCCCTGCAGATGGGTCAGTCTGCCATTTCTCACCAGCTCCGCGTCCTGCGCGCCGCCCGCCTCGTCAAATTCCGCAAGGAGGGCAAGGAAGCCTGGTATTCCCTCGATGATGACCACGTCGTCAAGCTCATCAACCAGGGGCTCGAACACGTTCGAGAATCCTGAAGCTTGCTCTGTTTTGTTTTGTGCGTTTCACAAAGGAAGGACCCATCATGCACAAACTGCGTTTCTTACGGGCCGGCGTCTTTGCCGTGCTTTTCCCACTCTTGCTGAATACGACTGCCCTGGCCGCTCCCGTCCTCAAGCTCAATTCATCCGGACGGGATGTCATGCTGCTGCAACAAAAGCTCCAGAACGTCGGCTACACGATCAAGGACATCGACGGTATCTTTGGCGAGGAAACGCAGCGCGTCGTCACTCAGTTCCAGAAAGACAACAACCTTCGGGCCACGGGCATCGTCAATAATGCAACCTGGCGTGCCCTCAAGGACACGAAGTCCATCCACCACGGTTCCATCAAGGATAAGGAAGCACAGCTTGCGCGCATCAAATCGCAGGCACCGAGTTACGGGCCGCTCGTAGCGAACAATAAGCCGATCCTCGAACGCAGCAAGGTCAGCGGCCTCATCTCGACGGCAAA
>JAQYBD010000014.1 GCA_029338835.1 Selenomonadaceae bacterium
TCCGCAATCGGCTGGCCAATCCAGGTGAACGTGATCTGGAATACCGCATAGAGGATGAGCAGGAAAATCGGCAGAGCCAGCACGCCGTTGGCGAGATACCGGTCAATCTTCTCGGATCTCGACTGGCCGACATTGCTCGTATCGACGGCCTGCGCCATGATCTTGTCGATAAGCGCATAACGAGCCTCGATAAGAGCCTCCTCTTTCTCATCTTCCGATTTGCTGCTGGCCTTGATAGCATTGACTTTGTCGATGTGTGCCTGCACCTGCGGACTGACTTCGTAGTTGGCCATGACCGTACTCGTGAAAACGTCGAGGAGCTTCTTCGTACTCTTGCTGTCGCGGCCGACCGTCTCGACGACCGGCATGCCGATCGCTTCTTCGAGACGTTTCGTATCGATCTTGATGCCGCGGCGCTTCGCATCATCCTGCATGTTGAGGTCGATGAGGAGCGGGATGCCGGCCTCGAGGAGCTGCACCGTCAGGAACAGGTTGCGCTCGATGTTCGAGCTGTCGACTACGTCCATGACGAGGTCGAGCTTGTTGTTCATGAGGTAATCGATGACGATCTTTTCCTCCGGGCTGCGCGCGTTGACGCTGTACGTACCCGGCAGGTCGACAATCGAGATGGCGCGGTTGTTGTAGCGCGTGTAGCCAACTTTCTTGTCGACCGTGACGCCCGGCCAGTTGCCGATTTTCTGGCGCGCACCCGTCAATTCATTGAAGATGGTGGACTTGCCGGTATTCGGATTGCCGGTAAGTGCGACTGCTAATGTAGACATAAGAGGTTGTGTCTCCTTTCCCTGACTCAGCCGATTTGCTGGACCTGTACTTTTTCCGCATCAGCCCGGCGCAGAGCCAGGTTATACGAGCGGACGCCGATGGCGATGGGATCGCCCAGGGGAGCTGAGCGCAGGATCTTGACTTTCGTGCCGGGAATCAGCCCCATGGTCATCATGCGCTGCTTGAGTTCGGATTCTTCGATCTTCACGATCTTGAGCGTCATGCCGGTTTTACCGTCTTTCAATGTCATTTCAGAACGCCTCCTTGCTGCCATTCGTTGCCATTTCCTTGAGTGGCCATTTCCTTGGTATGATTGCGGAAACAAATTGATAATGATAATGAGATTGTTTCTACGTTGATTATGATATATCATCTCATTCTCACTTGTCAAGCATGTAAGGAACTATTTGAAAAACATTTTCAGTTACAATCACAAACACATCCATACAAGAAAAAACAAACAAAAAAAGAACCGCATACGCATGCGATTCTTTCTTGTTCAAGGATTGTATTGACATCTTCTCACGAAGGATTGCGCACGAGCGCGACCGGCGACAGGACAGCTGCACCGTTCCGGTTCGTGAAGATATCGGCACGGACACCAAAGATCTCTGCGAGCATCGGGACCGTCACGACCTCGCGCGGCGCACCCTGCCGCACGATGTGCCTGTCCTTGAGTACGGCAATCTCATCGGCATACTGCAGGGCATGGTTGATATCGTGCAACACCATGATGACCGTCATGCCGTAGCGCTGGTTGACCTCGCAGACGATCTGCATGACCTCGAGCTGATGCGCGATGTCAAGATACGTCGTCGGCTCATCGAGCAGCAGGATATCGGGCTGCTGCGCGAGGACCATCGCGAGAAACGCCCGCTGGCGTTCGCCGCCCGAGAGCGTCTGGACCTGGCGATGACGCAGGCGCTCCAGGTGCGTGACCTGCATGGCCCAGGCGACAGCCTCACGGTCAGCCTTGGGATCCCCGGCGCGGAACCAGCTGCGATACGGGAAGCGCCCGTAATCCACAAGCCGCTCCACCGTCGTATCCGGCGGCGCCTGTGCGCCCTGCGGCAGGATAGCCAGATGGCGTGCGAGCCGCTGGCGGCCGAGCGTGCGGATGTCCTCGCCGTCGAGTGTGACCTGTCCGTGATACGCATCATTGAGGCCCGTCAGGACTTTCAGGAGCGTCGACTTGCCCGCACCGTTTGGACCGATGATAGCCGTGCGTTTCCCCGCGGCAAACGCGACGGACAGATCCTCCAGGATGGTGTGCCCTGCGATGGACACCTGCAGATTCTTGGCAGTAAGTTCCATCGTATCAAAGCTCCCTTCTCAAGAGGAACAGGAAGAACGGCGCGCCGAGTACCGCCATGATGATGCCGACCGGCAGCTCCACGGGCGCAAAGGCCACGCGCGCAAATGTATCGCTATACATGACGACCGCGGCGCCCAGCACCGCAGAAGACGGCAACAGATACCGGTAATCTGAACCAATCATAAGCCTGGCTGCATGCGGCACGATAAGGCCGACAAATCCCAAGAGCCCGACCACGGAGACGGCACTGGCCGCCAAGAGCGCCGCGACCGCCGTCAGCAGCAGGCGCGTGAGTTCCACGCGCAGCCCGAGGCCTTTCGCGAGTTCATCGCCGAGCTGCAGGATATTCAGATGACGAGCCGAGAAAAATGCCAGCACGCTGCCGACGAGCGTATACGGCCAGAGCATCGCCACATGTGGCCAGCTCCTGGCAGAGAGTCCGCCGACCATCCACATGAGCGCACTGTGTACGCGGTCGCTGTAGAGGATCATGAGTGCGGATATCCCCGCCCCCAGGAATGCCGAAACAGCCACACCGGCCAGGATGATCCGGATGGGCCGGATGCCGTTCTTCCAGGCCAGGATGTAGATGAGGATGGCCGCCCCCATCGCGCCGACAAAGGCCGCCGGCGTCACGAGATACGCGTACTCCGGCAGCAACAGCATGACGAGAATGCCCATGAGGCCCGCACCCGACGAAATGCCGATGATATGCGGATCCGCCAATGGATTCTTCATGACAGCCTGCAGAATAGCGCCCGAAAGCGCAAGATTGATGCCGACAAGCGCAGCCACGAGCGTGCGCGGCAGGCGGATATTCATGAGGATCTGTCCGTGTGTCCCCGCGCCGCCGCCCGTGAGTGCTGACCAGATTTCCTGCACGGGAATCTCGACCGAGCCCAGCATAACGCTGACGATGCCACCCGTCACAGCCAGTATGGCAAAGACGAGAAAAAACATGCTGCGCGTCAAGAAGCTGCGTCCCTGTTTCTGCCCTTCACTCATTTGGCAAAGGCCTCCGGATAAACACACTTCGCCATCGTCTCCACGGCTTCCGGATAATGGATGCCCGGGCTCAGCAGGAAAAGATCCTGCGGCAGGTAATAGACCCGGCCATTCTTGACGGCATCCACCGTCTGCCAGGCCGGATTCTCCGTCATGGTCTGCTCCATGCCGGCCTTGGCCTCTTCAAGCTTCCCCATGCTCGTGATGAACAGGATCTCTGGATTCTGCTCAACGAGCGTTTCGAGGCTGTAAGGTGCCGCATCCGGATTCTTCTCGAGCGGCGTCATGCCGGCTGCCACATTGTCCCAGCCGAGCAGGCGAGCCGTGCAGCCGGCAATGCTGCCCTCAAGCTGCACAGAAAGGCCCTGATTCGTCGTATGGAGGATGGATACGCGATGCGCATCCTGCGGGATCTTATCTTTTATGGCTTGGATCTTGGCGTCCATATCATGGATGAGCTGCTCGCCCTTCTGCGATTCGCCCGTGATCTGCGCGAGTACCTGCACCTCATTCTTGACATCGTCGTAACTCTTCATATCGAGGACAACCGTCTGGATGCCATTGCTCTCGAGCGTATCGACAAGCTTCTCGTTCATGCCCTTGTTGACGATGACGAGATCTGGCTCACAGGCCAGCACCTTCTCGACATCAATCTGGTAGACCTTGCCGACACTGGCCTTGTCTTTGGCATACTCCGGCATCTTCGTCTTCGAGTCCGGACGGCCGACGACATCGCCACCGACCTCATGCAAAGGCTCGAGGAACGACGCCGACGTCACGACGATGCGCTCCGGCTTCTTTGTAAGCGTCACCTCGCGGCCCATGGCATCGTGGATGACGGCAAAAACCTTATCGCCCGAAGAAGCCTGCGGCGCACTCGCCTGCGAGCCGCAGCCTGCCGCCACGAGCAGCGTCAGGAGAGCCAGGCATAAAACAACGAACCGTTTCATGAAAAGCCCCTCCCTTACTGCTTGCGCGTCAGGATGGTCGAAAGATAATTGACAGGCTCATCCTTATGCGCTTCGATGTCCCGGATGATACGTTCCTCCGAAAGCCCCGCCCGGCTGACCATCACGGCCTGCTTAGAAAGCTGTTTTTTCTTGAGCAGCTCCGCCATTTCCGGGAAATTCTTATAGACCTTCATCAAGACGACATTATCTGCCGCATCCATGGCTTTCTCGATCTTGTCTTCCGGCGCCGTAGCCGGGATGATCGTCAGGATATCATTGCCCTCAACGATCGGATAACCGACATAACTGCCGATGGCAGCAAAGGCCGGCACGCCCGGGATCGTCTCGATCTTCACATCCTCATGCTCGAGCAGGCGATAAATATAGATGTACGTGCTGAAGAACATCGGGTCGCCGAGCGTCAGGAACGCCACGTTCTTGCCGGCCCTCAAGAGTTCAAGGATCTCCGCCTTGTTGGCCTCCCAGGCCGCCGTATCCGTCTCAAAGCCCTTGACCATCGGGAACACCTGATAGACGATCTCAATATCCGGCTTGAAATACGGCTTTGCAATCGAAAGAGCCACGCTGCCATCCTTTTTCTCCGTCTTCGGGGCAATCAGCACATCCGCTTTCTGGATGGCATGGATTGCCTTCATCGTCAAGAGTTCCGGATCACCAGGGCCGACACCAATACCATAAAAGATTCCACTCATCGCAAATATCCTCCTAACATAATAACCCATCCTTTCTGACCCACCCTGCCGCCAATGGCAAGAGCGTTGAGAAATAAATTTAAGGAACTGTTTACCTCTTAATGTTACACGCTTGGAAAATACCTGTCAAATACAATACTCTACAATCTCCAGTCGTTCCTCTTCGGTCGTTTTGCGTGTCTTCGTCATGAATCGCATTGCATATTGCTGATTTGCATTCTAGTGGATATTTCTCTTTTTGTGGCATAATAATACCCCAAACAAGACAGTTTGTTTTTTCCTATCCTATCTAGGGGTATCATATCATTTGTCATGCTGTACGGTCTATCGAGAATACGAGATCGTAGATGATGCCCATCTGTTCCATCTGTACATTCATCAGCTCCGAGAAACTCGGTTTTTGCCAAATGATCTGGAACTCCAGTTCATCATATCGCGGGCAGGAGACCCCGACCTCTTAGGTTGTGGAGGAATGCCCGCCTCCTCCTTTCAATAATGAATAATAGACTTTTAATAAAAATTATAATACTCAAACTTCGCACATCCAAAATAAGCCTGCAGCCATGCACGGCCTAGGGATATGACTTCTAAAATGCCAACCTCATGTACACTGTTTCAAACACTTGTGCCATAGGATTGGCAGATTTTCCAAGAATGAATCGAGCATTTTATCCAGCTC
>JAQYBD010000015.1 GCA_029338835.1 Selenomonadaceae bacterium
GTGGTCCTTGTCCTTGCGGAAGGAGTAGTTCTGGCGCGTGGCGAGCCACTCTGTGATCATCTCGATGTTCTGGAAGGAGGCATTCTTGTTGTAGTCCTTGTAGACATCCGCGGCGATGGAGGCCGCGCGCTTCTTGTCTTCGGACGCTCCGATGATGGAGAAGGCTTTCTGCTGGCCCTCTGTGACGAGTTTTGTGACGATGTAGAGCATGAAATCATCCTTTCCGATGGCTGGTACGAAAAAAGCACTTGCCGAGGCAAGTGCTTTTTGATTTCAAATGGTGACCCAGGAGGGACTCGAACCCCCGACCCTTTGATTCGTAGTCAAATACTCTAATCCAGCTGAGCTACTGAGTCATGTTGTGTTGGCTATGAAATTGTTTGGTGGGCCCACTTGGACTCGAACCAAGGACCGACCGGTTATGAGCCGGTTGCTCTAACCAACTGAGCTATAGGCCCATGAATATATTGAACCGCCAGAGCGGCATCAAACAAATGGAGCGGAAAACGAGGCTCGAACTCGCGACCCCCACCTTGGCAAGGTGGTGCTCTACCACTGAGCTATTTCCGCAATATGGAGCGGAAAACGAGGCTCGAACTCGCGACCCCCACCTTGGCAAGGTGGTGCTCTACCACTGAGCTATTTCCGCATCTTATATCAGCTTTCCGAGAATCATCTGCCGTGCCTCTCGCTGACTGACAAAAACTATTTTACTCATTTTCCTCTCGTTTGTCAACCATTTTTTTATTTTTTTACGAAAATCCAGGACTTTTTTTGCTAACCAGCAAAAATATAAAAATAGAGCGAGGATTTCGCTCCTCGCCCTACTCAAGATACGGCCCCATCAAAGCTCTCTGCCTTGATGCTGCTTGGCCCGATGCTGGAAAAGCCGTCCTCCCGGGTGCGGATGGTAAAGCTGCCAGCCGAAGTGCAGTGCGCAGCCACGCAGCAGCAAGACCACCAGGAAACAAAGCCAGGAAGATATCTCCGCTCCCCAGAGGGGCCAGCTCCAGCACATGACAATCCCGCCGATCAGCGAAGCCACAGCATAGACATCCATGCGCAGGACTACGGGGACACGCTGAGCCATAAGATCGCGCAGCATGCCACCGCCCACAGCCGTTACGACGCCCAGTGTGACGGGAAAGACGTACGGCGCTCCCGTCCCTTGCGAGAGACCGGTCAGAGCGCCCGTAACCGTAAAAGAAGCCAGGCCGATGGTATCGGAAAGATTATAGAGGAAAGTCATGCTCCTGCGTCGCCGACTGTCAAAATGCATGACCGAGTAGGCTGCAGATACCAGCACTGCCGTCACGATGGACATCAGCAAATCCGTCGGTTTCGTCATGGCCATAGGCGGCGTGATGCCGGCCAGCACATCGCGGACCATGCCGCCGCCCACAGCCGTCAGCAATGCCAGGACGATGACGCCAAAGATATCCATGCGGCGTGAAAGCCCTACCATAGCACCAGAAACGGCAAAAGCAATGGTTCCGGCCCAGTCAAATAAAACCCAGGTCACGATCTCCCTCCCTCCAAATCAGACTTAACGCTTGCACGCAGCGGCCTGCTTGACAATCTCAAGCGCCCACTCTGCAGCATCGTAAAGGTCTTTTTCTTCAATATACTCTTCTTTCGTATGGCAATTCGTCATGCCTACGGCCAAAACTACCGTCGGCACACCATACGTGTTGAAATGGTTGGCGTCCGAACCGCCGCCCGATTCCTCGAGTTCCACCGGGAAGCCCAGCTTCTCCGCCGCACACTTGGCCACCTGGATGGCCGGGCTGTCCTGCGGGATCTCATAAGGGCCATAGTCCGGGCTGACTTCCGCCTGGATCTGGCAGCCGGTTTTCCCGGCGCCCTGCTCGAAATGATCGACAATGCGCTGCGTGATCGCATCGAGTTTCTTCTTGTCGCGGCTGCGCGACTCATAGAAGACATCGCAGGTATCTGCTACGACATTCGTGGCACTGCCGCCCTGGATGCGTCCGACATTGCAGGTCGTTTCTTCATCGATGCGCCCCTGCGGAGCATCCGCGAGCAGGATGCCGGCAGCCTGGATGGCATTGATGCCCTTCTCCGGCTCCACCCCGGCATGTGCAGCCTTGCCCTTGATGGCGATATGGATCTGGTTCTTGCCCGGGGCCTTGTAGCTCATGACGCCCGGATGGCCGTGCGTATCGAGCGTGAAGCCGAAATCCGCATGCAGCAGGCTGCTGTCAAGATTCTGCGAGCCATGCACGCCGTTTTCCTCAGCAATCGTGAATACGACCTGCAGCGGTCCGTGCGGGATTTCCTGTTCCTTGAGCTGGCGCAGCGTCTCGAGGATAGCTGTGACGCCAGCCTTATCATCCGAACCCAGCACGGTCGTGCCATCGGAACGGATGATGCCGTTCTCGATCTGCGGATGGATGTCTCCACAGGGCTCGACACAGTCCATATGAGCCGTCAGCATGACGGTCGGCGCATCAATCGTGCCCGAAAAATCCGCCACGAGATTGCCGCAATTGCCACC
The DNA here is from genome assembly GCA_029338835.1 of Selenomonadaceae bacterium. Lineage (GTDB taxonomy): Bacteria > Bacillota > Negativicutes > Selenomonadales > Selenomonadaceae > Mitsuokella. The sequence continues at coordinate 2,519 of JAQYBD010000015.1, forward strand.
GAGCTTGACCCCAGCCTGATCTTCATGGACCGTGCCACCGAGTTCCTCAAGGCGTTTGGTCAAGAGATCGCCCACCTCGCGCTCCTGGCGCGTGGAGCAGCGGATCTGCACCAATTCGAGAAATTCCTGCAAAACACGCTCGCGATTAATCATCATAAAGACTTCCTTTCATCGTTCATTATAGCATAAGACGAGATTCCCTAGAAAATTTCCTATCCGGCTCAGAGCATGATCATCAACACAAGAGCTGCGACAAAGCACGGCAGGGCATTGCGTTTCGAGACTTCAATCGGGCTGACTTTTGCCAGGCCTGCACAGATGATGGCAGCACCGGCGACCGGTGAGATGGAACGACCCATCGCACCGGCAATCTGGGCGAGAGAACCGAGATCCATGATGCTCATGCCGAACTGCTCGGCAAACGGCGTCACGGCACCATTGAAAGCAAAAGCAGCGGCATCACCGGAACCCGAGATGACAGCGATGAGGAACGGGCCAAACGTACCGGCAGCAGCGGCTGCGGACTGCGACCCCTTCATGAGATCCGTCAATGCGCCCGTGAGACCGATGGCCGTCATGCCGGCCGTGAAGACACTGGCACAGACGATAAGACCGATGACATCCGCATAAGCATTGCCCATGCCCTGGAAGAACTTGCGGCAGACTTCCTGGATATCCGTGAGCGTGACAAGGAAGCCGAGAGCGACACCAATGAGCATCGAGAGCGGTACGCTGACTTCGGGGAGGAGACCGACCTGCTTCGAGCTGGCGATCAGGAGAAGCAGTGGTACGAGCGGCACAATGGCACGCAGCGGATTGACATGGAAGGATTCCATTTGCTTCTTATCTTCCCCGAGCGAAGCCATATAGGCGACACGGCGTTCTTCCGTCGCACCTTCACGGCGTATCACGGCATAAGCCGTCATGACGGCCACGCAGGCCAGCGAAGCGATAATGGAAGCCGGCGTTTCATTGATGATGACCGTCATCATATCTGTACCAGCCAGATCGGCGACAAACGGATTATGTGCGTTGCCCGGGCTGATGGCACTGCCCCAGGTGCCAGCAAGAACAGTTGCTGCCGCCATGGCCGGATGAACACCTGCTGCGATGAGCGTCGGGATGAGGATACTGCCGACAGCAGCCGAGCAGCCCGAAGCCGAAGGAATGGCCAGGCTGATCCACCAGGTCAAAAGGAACGAAAGCGGCACAAGTACGGCGCGTCCTTTCCTGAGCAATCCCGAGATCGACTGGACGAGATGCTGATCACATTCCGTCAGGCGCATGACATACGAGAAACCCATGACGGTACAGATTGTCGGCACCAGCGAATTGTTGACCATTGCTTTCGTGAATGCCTTCATGACGTCCCCCGGCAGGCCACCGATCAGGCACATCAAAAGACCTGCTAAAAATAATACCAGACGTGCCTCGTATTTCTTGACGATCAGCACGAAGGTCAGGATGACAATAAGTCCTCCAACAATCAACATGATAAAAACCTCCATTCGCATTTTATGATTTTTCTGTTGATTCCCCCTGCTATTATTTTATATAGATTTCATTTATCTTTCAATAGGTTTTGATAATTTTATTGTATGTACACAGGATACACACAAAACGGTCAACTTGTAACAGTGTATGTGTAAACGATTACCTCATGAATACAGCTGCACCAATATGACAGAACCAGCATACATGATATAATAAGTACATCAACGCATAGAAAGGAACGCGTCATGAAACACATTCTTTTTGTCTGCCACGGTAATATATGCCGCTCAACGATGGCAGAATTCGTCATGAAGGATCTCGTACGGAAAGCCGGGCTCGCCGATGCTTTCACGATTGCCTCAGCAGCCTGCCGGCGCGATGAGATTGGCTCCGATACCCACTGGGGCACGAAACAGAAGCTCCGCGAGATGGGCATCCCCTTCACGCCGCGTCATGCACGCCAGATCACAGATGCCGACTACGAGAAATACGACTGGATCATCGCCATGGACCAGGAAAACATGCACGACCTCAAGCACCTGACGCATGGCGATCCCGACCACAAGACCCATCTGCTGCTCTCCTTCGCCGGCGAGCAGCGCGAAGTCGCCGACCCCTGGTACACGAATGATTTTTCGGCAACATATGATGATGTATTCAAGGGTTGTCAGTCCCTGCTGCAGCATCTGACAGAAAAGAAAGAAGTCCTGTCGGATTGATCTGGAGACAAAAGCACAAAAAAATCAGGAGGATACTTGTCCTCCTGATTTTTTTGCCATGAATAAAGATATACAAATGGCTTAATAATTCTCAGCGTTGACCTCGAAGAAGCTCTGCGGATGAGCGCAGACCGGGCAAATTTCCGGTGCTTTGGTACCGACAACGATATGACCGCAGTTGCGGCACTCCCAGATCTTGACTTCACTCTTCTCGAAGACCTGCGACGTCTCGATGTTCTTGAGCAGCGCACGATAACGCTCCTCATGATGCTTCTCGATGGCAGCGACCATGCGGAATTTCTGAGCCAGGACCTTGAAGCCTTCTTTCTCTGCCGTCTTGGCAAAGCCATCGTACATATCCGTCCACTCGTAATTCTCACCAGCAGCGGCATCTTCCAGGTTGGCCGGCGTATCACCGATGCCTGCAAGCTCCTTGAACCAGATCTTGGCATGTTCCCGTTCGTTGTTCGCCGTCTTCAGGAACAGAGCTGCCATCTGCTCATAGCCGTCTTTCTTGGCACGCGATGCGAAATACGTATATTTGTTCGTCGCCTGGCTTTCACCGGCAAAAGCAGCCCACAAATTCTTTTCCGTCTGAGTTCCTGCATACTGAGTTTTCTTTTCTTCAGCCATTTCATTTCCTCCTAAAGATAATACGTAATAACATCTCTTATGACTCTATTATATCAGCCTTCTGCCAATATATCCATAGTAATTTGTAATTATTATTTGTTAGTCTAGTAAAATTAATCTTGTTCTAATCATCAACACGTCCCAGCACATAGAAAGTCCCATGTGCTTTGGCATAGAGCTTGCCGTCACGATCTGTAATAGTGCATTCGAGCGTCATGTTGTGCCGTCCATCATGCAGGACTTGTCCTTGTGCGTAGATATGCGTCGTCAACGGAACGGAATGCATGAAATCCATGCCGAGTTCAATGGTGACCACACGCTTATTGTGCATGAGAGCTGCTGCGCCCATGGCCGTATCGGCAAGTGTCATGAGTACTCCGCCGTGGATGATGCCGTAAAGATTCGTATGCTCCTCTTCGACATCGAGTTCCAGGCGGATCTCGCCATCCGGCGTTGGCACCACCTGTGCGTGGATATATTCGACAAATGGATTCTGGTGGTAAAAATCGACGATTTTCTGCTGCAGTTCCGTCATCTGCTTCATATTGCCATCCCTTTCCTGCTGGATTCCGTTTCATCCTGCCTCAAAGCAGGACGGATTGCACTGACGGGAGCTTCTGCATGCGCTCAGAGCCCGGCTCATAACGGTGGTACCTCGGCATGTAATGGCTCTCCAGCCGATACACATCAATGTCAAGATAGGCAGCGGCCATAGCAGCCGCTGTACGCATCAGAGGCGAGCCGCCCGTGATATCAATGGCACTCCTCCCCATGGAATCCCAGATGTCATGCTGCTTGCGGATGACGCGATACAGAGCCGCGGCATCTCCCTCCTGGATGGTCGTGACACAGAAGCTTCCTTCATCCAGGCCCAGATTATTGCAGAGCAGCGAAAGCTGGATATCGTGATCGCGGCCGCAAAGTACATGGACATTCTGCGGAACCAGCAATTTGACATTGAACGCTACCTGCTCCCAAGAGGAGCCGAGCATCAGGAACATGCCGTAATAAGACGTTTTCTTCTCCGTCGCATAATGCCCGACGAAACGCTCCTGAGCCATGGGAACCAGCTCGGCATCGTAATAATTATCAGCCCAGACCTGCTGCTCCGGTGTATCCTGCGGCAAGCCGAGCCAGATTTCCTTTTTATCCTCTAACCCGATCATAGCACTTCTCCCTAATGAATCTTTATCAATCACTTTCTGTAGGCACTTACTTTTACTATAATCTTTCTATCCTGACGGCGCAATTCCCTGCTTCTTTTGTCAAAACAAAATGGGAATAAAAGGCAAAAGAAAAACGGGACGGCCGGAACCGCCCCGCAGGGGGAAGGAAAGATCATGAAAGATAGAATCAATACTTGTGGAACATGGCCTGGATCTCACCAAGATCATGCGTCTTGGTCAAAGCCAGCTGCAGCAGGATGCGTGCTTTCTGCGGATTCAGGGAATCGCCATCGAGGAATCCTTCTTTGGCATACTCCGGCTCCGGTACGACCATGCCGCTGCCGGTACGCGAGCTGCGCACGACGACAACACCGGCTTTGGCGGCCTTGATGAGCGCTTCCTTATCCTGCTGATGGATGCTGCCATTGCCCGTGCCGGCATAGACGATGCCCTTTGCACCAGCCTTGACTGCAGCATCTACGATCTTGCCATCCGAACCTGCCGTACCATAAATGACATATACCTTTGGCAGCGAAGTCAGGTTGCGGACATCAAACGGGGTCTTGGTCGTATGCAGGCGCAGCGGCTTGTTGTAGAAATCCGGCACACCATCATTCATGAAGCCCAGCGGGCCGTTATGCGATTTGAACGTATCGACCGAGGTCGTATTTGTTTTCGTGACATCGCGCGCATTGTCGATTTCGTCATTCAAGAGGACCATGACACCATTGCCCGAAGCTTTCTTGTCAGCAGCAAGACGCACGGAATTCAGCAGATTCATCGGGCCATCGGCACTGATGGCCGTTGCGGGGCGCATGGCGCCCGTGATGACTACGGGCTTATCGCTCTTGACCGTCAAATCGAGGAAATATGCTGTTTCCTCCAGTGTATCCGTGCCGTGTGTCACGACAATGCCACCGACATCTTTCTGCGCAGCCAGTTCATTGATGCGCTTGGAAAGCTTGAGCCACAGCTCATCCGTCATATTGTTGCTGGAGATATTGCAGACCTGTTCGCCGGATACCTGGGCATAATCCTTGATTTCCGGCACTGCTTCCATCAGCACATCGATGCCGAGCGAGCCGGCCTTATATCCGGAAGTCGCCGTCTTGGAAGCGGCACTGCCGGCAATCGTGCCGCCCGTAGCCAAGATTTTCACGCCGGGTTTCTGATCAGCCGGAGCCGCAAAACCGCATTGCGTACCTAAGATCATTGCCGAGAGCATGACCGCTGCAATAGAAAGTTTCGATTTCAAATAAATCCTCTCCTTTACCAGGCACTTGATTTGTCTCCCATCGATGGATAAAACATGTCTATGTACACATAATGCAGTATATCCTATAAAATCCGACAAAATCCGACACCACCGTATTTTATATTTTCTAAATTTTCTGTTACATATTAACAAAATAAAAATGTGCCGACAGAGAAAAATAACGGCTCAATGGACACCTGTCCGAATCTCTCTGCCGGCACTGCCGAAAAGACCTTCTCCGCACTCAAAGAAGAGCAGATTCCCCTCCGTTTCCTGCAGACCCGCAAGAAGCTGCACACGCACAAGCAGCCAGTTCTTTACTGAACGCCTGGTACTGCTCCGTATAAATACTGCCTTTCTCCCAAATGAAATCGAAATCATGCTGCATGGAAAAATCGCGCAGGGGTATTTCCCGCAAGACATGACGAGCCAGCTCCTGCTCCACTGCGGTCTTGTAGAGGAACGAGATGCCGCAGTCCCGGCACAGGAGACCGATGATCGTATGCATATTGCCAACTTCTGTAAAATGTATGAAGTGTTCGATCTTCATGCCACGCAAGGAAAGATTGCGTTCCAGGATATTGCGTGTCCCAGAGCCTTCCTCCCGCACGAGCAGGCGCTCTCCCAAGAGGTCGCTGAAGGTACGCGGCTCCCCATGGGCAAACGTATGCGAAGCCGCGCAGACACCGATGAAATCTTCCGTGCTGTAATGGCGATGCCCATACTGTTCTTTGGGATAATATCCTTCGACGAGCGCCATCTGGATCGTGCCTTCTGCCAGCATCTGCAAAAGCTGTGTCGTATTGCCGAACCGCAGCTTCACATTGCGCTCAGGATGACGGCGCAGCATCACAGAGAGCGGCTCTATGATGGCGTATTCACCGACCGTCATCGTCACGCCCAGAGAAATTTCCTCGATTTCCGTCACCCGGCTGCGAAGTTCTGCAAGCAGAGCCTGCTCGTCGTTCTTGAGTGCAGTCAGCCGCTTGTAGAGGATGCAGCCGGCCGCCGTCAATGAGAGTCTCTTGTTCTCATAGTGAAAGAGGCGCACCTGATAGGCTTCCTCCAGGAAACGGATATGTTGCGACACAGCTGGCTGCGTGATATTCAAATTCTTCGCTGCCTGGGTGAAATTCATAGTCTGGCAGACGCAAAGAAACGTTGCCACACGAAAATCCAACATACAAACAAAACCCCCTAAAAACTTCCCAGTGAGAAATTCTGCTTTTTTTTGCATTATAACAGAAATATCGATAATATTTTATAATCGATATATTATAATACATAATTTTACATATTGGCTAATCCCACCTATAATCAGTACGTCAGCTGATTTCCCGTTATACATTTCTCGATATAGGAGATTGTCATGAATATCCGCAATTATAGTCTTTACTGGCGGCGCGCCAGCGTCGGCCTGCTCGTCACCTTGGCCTGCTCGTTTGCCGGGCAGGCACTTGCCAAACTTCCAGGGCTCACGCTCATCGGCCATCTGGTCCTGGCTCTGATCCTTGGCATGTGCCTGCAGCTGCTGCGGCCCGTGGCACTTTCTGCTCAGCAAAGCACACCGTTCATCGCCAACAAATTCCTGCGTGCCGGTATCATCCTGCTGGGCTTCAAGCTCAATCTCGTCATACTCATGAGTGCCGGTCTCAAGAGCCTGGAAGCTGCCATCTTCATTGTTGCCGTCATGATCCCGCTCAATTATTTCGTGGCTCGTTTCTTCAAGGTCGAACACACGCTTTCGCTGCTCACGGCCTGCGGCTGCAGCATCTGCGGCGCCGCGGCCGTCATGGGCATCTCCGGAGCGGTCAAAGCCAAGACGGATCAGTCGGTATTGGCCGTCGCCATCGTTGCCATCCTCGGCACGGTATTCACACTCATCGAAGTCACGCTGCAGCCCTTCCTCGGATTCAGTGATACGCAATTCGGTGTCATGGCTGGCCTGAGCCTCCACGAGATTGCCCACGCCGTGGCAGCCGGCGGCGCAGCGGGTCCCGCCGGCACCGACAGCGCCATCATCGCCAAGCTTTCCCGCGTCCTGCTGCTTGCTCCCGTCGCCATCATCGTCGGCATCCTGGAGGCACGCCGCACGCGCAGGCAGGGCGACGGCGACGACAGCAAGATGTCCGTCCCCATCCCCTGGTTCATGGGCGGGTTCATCCTCGCCAGTGCCGTCGGTTCCTACGTACCGGCCATCGATTCCTTCGTGCCATCCTTCGTTCAGCTCGCTTACCTGCTGCTCGGCATGGCCATGGCTGCACTCGGCCTCAACGTGAACTTCAGCGTCATCCTGCAGAAAGGATTTCGCCCGATGATCGGTGCATTCCTCTGTTCTATCGTCATCATGAGCCTGGCTATCGCCATCGTGCATACCTGGTTCTGACCAAATTCTAATCTTCCTTCCCCTCCCTTTCTGTCATCTGTTCTGTTATACTGATGGCAGGAAGGGTTTTTGCCTTTCCACGTCTACCACGAGGAGGGATAAGCCATGAAAAAAATCAGCCTTGCATTCATCGTTGGTTTGCTGCTGGCCATTGCCGCACCGGCATTCGCTGCTGCCAGCAAAGATGCAAACACCTGTCCTGTTGAGTCCTGCTGGTCCAACAATGCAGCTTGCAACAACGGTGCTTATTGCCAGGGTGACCGCTCCGCCTGCTATGACAGCCAGGCTTACTGCGGCGGTAACGGCCAGCGCGGCCATTATCGCGGTGGCTGCGGCTACAATGGCGGCTGCTGGTAAGGAGTATTTCACCTCATAACGCAAAACGGAGTTATCCATCGCGAGCCCTGCGGCTCGCTGCGGACAACTCCGTTTTTCCATTTCAGTTCTTGGCTTTTTTCGCTTTGGCCCTGGCCTCCGCTTTCTTCTTGTCCTGCTCGGCTTTCTCCTTCTGCCAGGTCTTGTAATCCTTAGCCGAGATTTTCTGCAGGTATTCCGGCGGGATCCTGCGGAACGCTGCAGGGCGCAGCTCATAGAATCTCTGGTATTCCTTGAGGGCTGCGTCTTTATTGCCCTGCTCGTCTTCAATCTCTGCGCTGATCAGATAGCTGAACGGATTCTCTGCATCGACCTTCTTGGCGCTGGCACAGTCCGAAAGCGCGGCTTCCCGATTGCCCGCCATGCGGTAGATGTCTGCACGATTGAGGAAGTTATAGGCATTCTTGCTATCGAGCGCCACGCCCTTGTCTGCATCAGACAGCGCTCCCGCATAATCGCCCGCAACGGCCTTGGCCCGGCCGCGCATGACGTAGCTTGCCGCTTTGTCATCCACGTTCCTGGCGGTAAAAACGCGCGAAAACTCCCAGAGAGCCTGGTTGCCCATACCGTAATCGCTGTAGGCATCGCCATTTTCCCGCATCTTCCTGATGGCTTTGGCATCTGCATCCTGTACTTCCTGCTGTACGGCCTGCCAGGACGCCTCGCGCTCTGCCTGCGCTTTCTCCATGGCCGCACGGGCTCCGGACTGTGCTTCTGCCGCATAGGCTGCACGGACCAGCTGCTCCAGCTTCGCTCCCAGGCCGCGGCTCCTGACAGCTTCCCGCAAGACCGCATAGACACGGCTGTCATCGAGGAAATCCACACCGCCTTTACCATCAGAGCGGAAATTCCAGGCTTCCGGCGAGTCATGATCATGGAAGGCTTTCGCTAAGCCGCCGGCAGTATAATACGCATTCTCCGCGGTATTGTCAAAATCGTCGCGTGTCCAGTCTGCCGTCAGGAGTTCCTGTCCATCGATATAGACGGTCTTCCTGTCTTTGACGGTCACATGACCACAACCATAATCCGTCATCATTTGCGCGAGCCGCTGCTCACGCAATTCCGTCTCCGGATGATCAGAGAAGTTCTCCTGATCCTTATTCTTACCATCAAGATCCTGATATTCGAGGACATCCTTCGTCTCATACGTCAGGTAGTACGCCATGCGGTACATCGCCGCAGCCGGGCCGCCAGGATTGAAGCCAGCACTCGTCATGATGTAGAAGCCGCCTTCATCGGCGTCATACTCCGTAGGCAAGGTCACGTTCTTCGCGATGGAATAGTTTGCCAGAGCATTGAGCTTATTCCAATCCATGAGTCCTGCATCCATGTTGAGAAAGCTCATGCCGTAATACTGTGCAACGGCCTTGGCATAATTCCTGGCACTGTGCTGCTCAATACCATGCGTCATCTCATGGCCGAGTACGGCCGCCAGTTCATCTTCATCACACTCAAGCCCACGCACGAGAGCCCGGTTGATGCTGATGTAATCCGTGGGGAAACACGAAGCATTGAACGTATTGCTGTTGTTGACACCCCAGATGAACGGCAGGGAATTCGCTTTAAGCACATACTTCCCCTGTGTGACCAGTTGCTGCATGACACGGTTCACGACCTGTACATCATGCTCATTGTCGTCCAGGCCGTTCTCCTGGCGGTCCTGACGGGCACTGGCGACTTGTGCATGGACATCATTGCCCAGCGCCAGGATACTCGAAAGGCTCGATTTATAAGCAGCCAGCACGCCAAGGGATTGCGCTGCCACTGCCCAGGCATCAACGGCTTCCGCGCGCCCGGCCGGCATCACCAGCAGGCTTGTCCCCAAGAGGACGCTGCCCAGCACCATACTGGCCTGCTTCTTCCAACTTTTCATCATCTCTTCCCCCTTTGATCCAATCTATATCATCATACCACACGCCTCTGAAAATTCAGCGAGAACACCTGGAGAAATCAGCACTGCTCTTTCAGCAGATGCGATGCCGCCTGGCAGCCAGGCCCTCTCTTGAAAGAACCATGCCTTCAAGTTATAATGATAGCTGAGAGCCATCTAGAATTTCCTGAAAGAAGGGTAAGCCAATGGTATCCGATGAAAAATCGCAAGTACAACGAGCCACGGATCCGGACACAACCGTCCTGACAAAACCGTTTGCCGAGATCAGTGCCAAACTGCATTTGCTGCTGCACACGGGGCAGCTGCTGATGGAAAGCGGCGCGGACAGTGACCGGACGGTCCGCGATATGATGCGCACTGCTGCCTACATGGGCATCCCGGAGGACCGCATCCATCAGCACGTCATGTACACGACCCTGATGCTCAATGTCAATGACGAAACACACTCCTATACGGAATTCCGCAAATGCAAGAAGCACGGCATCAATATGACAGCGCTTTCTGCCGTCAGCAAATTGACCTGGCGAGCCCTCGCCAAGAATTACACCCTCGAAGAATTCGAACAGCAGCTCATGGCCATCAGGGAGCGCCCCCGGAATTACCCGTTCTGGCTCACGGCACTCGGCGCAGGCGCTGCCTGCGGCGGCTTCTGCAAGCTCTTTGGCGGCAGCTGGCTCGATTTCCTGCTGACTGCCATCTGTGCCTTCCTCGGCTTCTACGTCAAGCGCATCTGCACAAGCTATGGCTTCAACATCTATGCCGTCATCGCCATCACCTCATTTGTCACGACCATGCTGGCCTGGAGTACGCAATTCCTCACGGGAACCATGAACTGGTATCCGCTGATTGCCTGCACCCTGTTTCTCGTGCCCGGCATCCCGCTCATCAATGCCGTCGATGACCTGCTGAACAACTTCATCGTCTCCGGCATGACGCGAGCCATGAATACGCTGCTCGTCGTCGGCAGCATGACGTTCGGCATCGTCATCGCCATCCGTCTCGGCAATGTCGCAGACTTCACGAGCGTAAGCCTGCAGCCTGACACCATCTACTTTTCCCAGGCCATCGCCGCCGCCATTTCTGCCACAGGTTTCTCCATCATCTTCAATGTCCCGCGTCGGCTGCTGCCCGTCGTGGCAGTCGGCGGCATCATCACCGTCCTGCTGCGCAATATCTGCGTCATGCAGTTCGGTCTCTCGCCGGCAGCCGGCTCCTTCCTTGGTGCCGCTGTGGTCGGACTCCTTGCCCTCAAGGCCATCCACTGGTTCCATACCCCGAATATCGTCCTGACGATCCCGTCGGCCATCCCGATGATCCCCGGGGTCCTGCTCTATCGCCTGCTCTTCGCCATCCTCAACATCCAGACCATCACGCCTGCGATGCTGCTTGACGGACTGCGCAGCGGCATTCTCGCCATCATCATCATCATCGGCATCGCCATCGGCGTGGCCATCCCGAACATCTTCCTGCATCGTTATATCGAACACAACAGGCAGCGCACCGTAGAAGACTTGCTGGCCAAGCGCTACACCAACGAATGATGGCCGCCTTGACGGCCAAAGAGTTCATGCTATCTGAATGATTCAAAAAAAGAATCATTAAGATAGCATTTTTCTATTGATAAATTTCTGAGTTTTCTTTATCATAAAACCATAAGACCTGCGCAGTCTGCTCATTTTTACACCAGGAATCACAGAAACAGGAGGGAATCTTTATGGACAAGATGAGTCAAGAAGCACTAGCCGTAAAACGAGCAGAACAAGCCTTTGACCGCAAGCGTCGCACCATCGGACTCTTCGGCGGCCCCATCCTCGCCCTGCTCGTATTCTTCACTCCCATCGCCGGGCTGACGCTGGAAGCACACAAACTCCTGGCCATCATGGTACTCGTCGCCATCTGGTGGATCACCGAGCCCGTCCCAATCCCCGTCACCTCCCTGATTGGTCCGACGCTGGCCGTCGTAACGGGTGTCGTGCCCGCCGGCACAGCTTTTGCCGCCTTTGCCAACCCGATGATCTTCCTCTTCATGGGCGGCTTCATACTGGCAAAGGCCATGATGACCCACGGCATCGACAAGCGCTTTGCCTACTGGCTGCTCTCACGCTCCTGGGTCGGCTCGAATCCGCGGCGCATCTTCCTGGCCGTAGGTCTCGCTGCAGCCCTCTGCTCCGGCTGGGTCAGCAACACAGCCACTGCTGCCATGATGTTCCCGATCTGCCTGGGCCTGCTCTCCTCCATCAAGGAGATGTTCGCCGCCAACGGGCGTGAGATCGATCTGCACGAATACAAATACGCCACGGGCCTCATGCTGATGACAGCTTACTCCTGCTCCATAGGCGGCGTCCTTACGCCGATTGGCACCCCGCCCAACCTCATCATGCTGGGCTTCCTCGACCAGATGTGCAATATCCATGTCTCCTTCTTCCAATGGATGACCTGGGGCTTCATCGCCATGGTCTTATACTTCATCATCGCTTATATCGTGCTGATCCGCATGTTCCCCGCTGATGTCAAGCGCATCGACGGCGCAGAAGAATTTGTCCGGAGCAAGATCGAAGAACTCGGAGAATGGACCCGTGCGCAGAAGAACACCGTCTTCTGCTTCGGTGTTGCCGTCCTGCTATGGATCCTGCCAGGCTTCCTTTCCATCGCGCTCGGCGGCACTTCGCCGGTCCTCAAGATGTACAACCGGCTCTTTCCGGAAGCCGTTGCCGCTATGGCCGGCGCCCTGCTGCTCTTCCTCATGCCCATCAATTTCGAGCGCCGTCAGTTCACACTGGCCTGGAAAGATGCCAAGGAAGGTATCGAATGGGGTACGCTGATCCTCTTTGGCGGCGGACTTGCCATGGGTGGCATGATGTATAAGACCGGCCTTTCACAATGGGTCGGCGATGCCATCATCGGCATGATGGGCGGCAATCCCCCGGCCATCGCCATGATTGCCATTTTCTCCGTCATGGCCCTGCTGCTCTCCGAACTCACGAGCCATACGGCCGCTACGAACATGATTGGCCCGCTGGCCATCACGGCTGCAATTTCTGCCGGCATGGATCCCATCCCGGTCTCCGTTGCCATTGCGCTCTCCGCATCGCTCGGCTTCATGCTGCCGGTCTCTACGCCCCCCAATGCCATCGTCTATGCATCAGGATACATCCCTATCACCAAGATGATCCGCACCGGTGTCTATATCGATTTCATCGGCATCGCCTGCGTCACGATCCCTCTGGCCATCTATTTCGTCAGCTGGATTGTCCACTGACCCGGTATCCGTTGCAAGAATCAAGCAAGCCTCAACATATAAAGGCGGCCTGTCGGCTCACAAGAGCCGGCAGACCGCCTTTTGCTTTGCTTCACGTGGGTACGCATCCCAGTCAGCAGCAGTTGCTGCAAACGCTCCCGAAAAGCCGCTCTCAATTGTTGATGCGATAATCCTCAAAGGAAGTAATCATGCCCGAATCGAGGCCAAGGATCAGCTCATGGAACACTCCTGGCGAAGTATAATCGAGCGGCAGGAAACAGCGCGTTGCCTCGTTGTAGAACGTGCGAAGCTGATTCTCCGTCATACGGATGTCGAGTTCCGTCTTCGCTTTGTGCGCAACGTACGCGCGCCAGGAACGCTGATACCCAGCATAGGAAATCACGCCCCAGAGGAGGAAGAACAGCACGATGACCCCGGCAGGGAAATGGATACCAATGAGGAGGTACAAGAGCAGAGCCAGGAGGCCGCCGCCAGCAAGCCAATGCGAGCGGGACGGCTGGCGCCAGCGCGACCCCATGAGCCAGAGATCCTCCAGCACGGCGTATTTCTCATCCATAGCGGAAAAATACTGCCGGAGGCGCCGCAATTCCGCGAGGGTTTCCTCCCGCGTCCCCGGCACCGGCGCCAACTCTTTGAGCGGCACGAGTTCGGGCATATCGCCCTTTTCCATGGCCTGATCATCCTGTTTCTCCAAGCGGCGGCCCGTTTCGTCAAAAACAACCGGTTCGCCGCAGAAGGGACAGATCCGCGTCCCTTTATCCAGCATGCAGCCACATCTTCTGCAGATCATACAGATCCCTTCTTTCTTTGCAATGACATCGTCAGATAAAATGGCGCTGGCATCACACGACAAATCACAAATCATAACCTATAGATAATATTTCGACAAAAAAAGGAAAACTCCTGCTCCTGCATTGCTTCATTTATTTTTCCGCAACAACTGCGCTTTGGTGATTCCCCGTTCGCCAAACTTGTCCTTGATCCGGTCAATCGCCGCATAAAGCCGTTCCTTTTTCTGCGTCTGCTCGGCAAAGAGCGACAGCTCCGCATCACAATCAAAGCTCGAGACCGATATGCCGAGCAGACGGATGCCCTGACAGATGCCAAGAGACCGATAGAGTGCCTGCGCCACGTGATAGATTTCCTCATCGTAACACGTCGCCTCCGGCAGCGTCCTGCTCCGCGTATACGTCTTGAAATTCCCCAGCCGGAGTTTCAGCTGCACCGTACGCCCTTTCACGCCTTCCCTGCGCAGACGATAGCCGACTTTCTCAGCCAGTTCCAGCAGCACTTGCTCGGCTTCTGCCTGAGACTGCAGATCCACAGGGAACGTGACTTCCTTGCCGATGGACTTGGCTGGCTCGCGTGGAGCCACAGGCCTGTCATCCTGCCCGTCAGCCAGTGCCAGGAGATGGGTAGCCATATGCTCGCCCATGGCTGCAGCCAGTTTCTCACGAGGAGTGCCGCGCAGCTCTTGGATATGACGGATGCCCAGCCGTTGCAGCACCTGTTCTGTCTTCCTGCCCACGCCCCAGATACGCCCGACCGGCAGCGGATCGAGTATCGCCCGCATATTCTCGGGTGTCACGATGACAAGCCCGTCCGGTTTCCGGAGATCCGAAGCCAGCTTGGCGAGGAACTTGTTCGGCGCCAGCCCGACCGAAGCCACGAGTCCCGTTTTCTCACGGATCTCAGCCTTGAGCTTCCTGGCATAAGCGAGCGGCGTCCCCATGAGATGTTCCATGCCCGTCAGATCAAGGAAAGCTTCATCGATGGAAAGCGGCTCCACCACCGGCGCATAGCGGGCAAAAATCGCAAAAATCTCCCGGGATACGGCACGATAGCGTTCAAAACGCCCGGGTAAAAAAATCCCCTGCGGACAGAGCCTGCGTGCGCGCACCATCGGCATGGCCGAATGCACACCGAAACGCCTCGCTTCATACGAACATGTCGAGACGACGCCGCGCCCGGAAAGTCCGCCCACGATTACCGGCTGCCCACGGTATCCCTCATGGTCACGCTGCTCAATCGCGGCAAAGAACGCATCCATATCCACATGCATCACCAGACGACCCATACGTGTCCCTCCCTTCAATCCTGCACTTATTGTAGCGCAAGACCCCGGCCAGCGGCAACCGCTTCCTCAAGCGGTCTTTTACCGGCTCCCCAGAAAAAAATCAAGCAAAACATGGCAAAAGAACGTTATAATGAGAAGAACAATACTTTTGTGAGGCAATGAAACATTATGGAAATATGGAAACGCAACCTTTTCATCTGCTGCCTGGCTTCTTTCATCGTGTCGGTCGGCATGAGCCAGATGGCCCCGATCCTGCCGATCTACATCGAGGAACTCGGTGTCTCAGACCCGCGGGATGTTGCCCGTTGGGCTGGTATCGTCTTCGGCTGCAATTTCATCAGTCTGGCAATCTTTTCGCCCATCTGGGGTCGCCTCGCGGATCGTTATGGCCGCAAGCCCATGATCCTCCGCGCCTCTGGCTGGCTCGGCCTCATCATGATCGGCATGTCTTTTGCGACGTCCGTCTGGCATCTCGTCATCCTGCGCCTCATGCAGGGCTGCCTGTCAGGCTTCCAGGCAGCCGTCGTACCACTTATCGCACAGGAAACGCCAAAGGATCATTCTGGCTGGGCCATGGGCATGTTCTTCACGGCACAGGTCACGGGCGGGCTCATGGGGCCGCTGCTCGGCGGCTTTCTGTCGGAGATCATCGGCATCCGCCACACGTTCCTGCTCATCGGCTGCTGCTGCCTGCTCGGCTTCCTCGCGCTGACCCGGGTCCATGAAACCATGCGCCCGGCAGCCCAAAAAGCTGCGCTCGGAATGAAAACGGCCTTTTCTTCCCTGCCCCACCGCGGCGCAATCCTCGGTCTTTTCCTGACCACGCTCATCATGCATTTTTCCCTGACCTGCATCCAGCCCATCCTCACGGTCTACGTGAAAGAACTCTCCCTCACGGATGACCATCTCGCTCTGATCTCCGGCGCCATTTTCTCAAGCGCCGGCTTTGCCAGCATGCTCTTTGCCTCCCGCATCGGTCATCTGGCCGATACCATCGGCTCACATAAAGTCCTCTTTGCCTCCCTGGCACTCGCAGGCTTTGTCTCCATCCCTCAGGGTCTCGTTACAGCGCCCTGGCAGCTCGCGCTGCTGCGCTTCATCCACGGCATTGCCATCGCAGGACTCATGCCCTCGATCAACAACCTCATCCGCCAGCTGGCACCAGCTGCCTGCCTGGGGCGCATCTACGGCTTCAACCAGTCGTTCCAATTCATCGGCATGTTCACCGGCGCTTTCCTCGGCGGGCATCTTGCCGCTTTCTTCGGCATCCGCCATATGTTCTTCTTCGTCGCCTGCCTGCTGCTTTTCGATGCCCTCTGGTATCATAAAGCCAGCCAATCCTAAAAAAAGAGCTGCCCGCATGGACAGCTCAGAAGGGGAATGCATATCTGGGAAATGTCAGCTTCAGTCCTTCACATTGTGGAAGGCCAGGGAGTAGGCCAGGACCACGGCGAAACAGAGGACCGGCAGATAGAAGGCCGAACGGATGGCCGTCTGTTCTGGAGTGAACCCGCTGACCAGGAATGCCAACGTACTGTTGTCGACCAGTGCGCCCATGAGCGGCGTGATGATGGCACCGCCGAGGATGGCCATGATGAGGCCAGCAGCGCCAAACTTGACCTCAGCACCGAGCCCGCGCAGCGCAATACCGTAAATCGTCGGGAACATCAGCGACATGCAGCCCGAGATACCGATCAGGCAGTAAATCGAGACATCAATCGGCAGGTAAATCGTACCGAGGCAGCAGAGGATGCCGCCCAGTGCAAATACCGCCATCATTTTTGCCGGCGTAATGTACTTCATGAGCCACGTGCAGATCCAGCGGCAGCCGATGAAGAGGAAAATCGAATAGATGTAGAAATTGGCAGCTTCTGCCTCAATGACATGCAGGTTTGCCATGGCATATTTGATTGTCCAGGTCCAGACGGCAATCTGTACACCAACGTAGAAGAACTGCGTCACGACGCCAAAGGCATAACGAGGCAGATGGATGAGACGCGAAAGTGCTTCTTTGACCGTAATCTCTTCGCCGGCATCCTTATCGTTGAGTTTGCTGCGGAAGAATGCACACCAGATGACAAATGCGATGAGGATCAGGCCGACATACGGCACACAGACCCAGAAGAGTTCGACATCGCGCACAGCTGCGAGCTGATCCGGCGCCATGGCCAGGCGATCCTCAAGCGTAGCTGGATTCAGATGCGAGAGAATGACGTATTTCGCGAGGAACAGACCGGCCATCGAACCGAGCGGATTGAATGCCTGCGCAAAGTTCAAGCGGCGGACACTCGTGGATTCGGCACCAAGAGAGAGTACAAAAGGATTACAGGTCGTCTCCAGGACCGACAGCCCGCCGGCCAGGATGAAAATCGAAACCAGGAACAGATTATAGCTCTGCAGGATGGCCGCCGGGATGTAGCCAAAGGCACCGATCATATAGAACCCCAAGCCCACGAGGACACCCACGCGATAGGAATATCGCTTGATGATAAAGGCCGCCGGCAGAGCCAGCACGGCATAGGCTCCATAAAAGGCCACCTGTACCAGGGACGAATCCACCGCTTTTATCATGAATATCTTGGCAAATGACGGCACAAGATTATCGGTCATATTGTTGAGCAGGCCCCAAAGTGCAAAGCACGTGACGAGCAGTCCGAAATAGAATCGGTATTCCTTCGGCACGACGGGTGCGGAAGCTTCCTGCATCTCTGGCTGCACAACAGCTGCTAACCCTTCTTCTTTCATACTAGCCCTCCTTCGGGAAACGGCCCGCCGAAAATGGGCGAGCGCCCTTTCCTGTTTCGCTCTATCGCTCTATCTTCAATCGGTCACTTATCATCGAGCTTTCCGTCTTCCGCATAATGACGATAGCCGGGATGGCGTCCCGTCACACCATAATAGCTGCGGAGCTTGATGAGCTTATCGATATTCTCCCTGGAGATCTCCTTGGGCCCGCCAAGCTGGTATGCTACAAGATTGATCTTGGCGAAAAGCTCCAGGGTCTCCATCTTGTAATAGGCACTGATCAAATCTGCGCCCACGGTCAATGCACCGTGGTTCTCGAGCAGCACGGCATCGTGTTCCTGGATGTACGGGGCAATGGCCTCCGGCACCTCATACGTAGACGGAGTGCCATACGGCGTGATGGGTATGGAGCCAAGCGATACCACCGTCTCAATCATATCGTAACGATCCAGCGGGATATGCGCCACAGCAAACCCCGTAGCCGTAGGCGGGTGAGCGTGCAGCACCGCCCCGACATCCTCACGGTCCTTGTAGCAGCGCAAATGCATCTTGATTTCCGAGGATGGACGATAGCCATCATTGGCTTCAAGGACCTTGCCTTCTGCATCGATGCGCACGAGTTTTTCCGGCGTAATGAAACTCTTGCTGATGCCGGTCGGCGTCGCGAAAAACGTCCCGTCATCAAGCTTGACGGTCACATTGCCGTCATTGGCCGCCACCCAGCCCAGCTGCCACATCTTATGGCAGACATCACAGATTCCTACTTTGATTTCTTCGTAACTCACGTAATTTCCTCCTCAATCCTGCACGACACCTTTTTGCAGCATGACATTCGCATAGACAGCACGCTCGCCCGTCGTCACGATGGCATAAGCCGTACTGGCTTCCTGATAGAACGCGAAGCGCTCGATTGTCCCCACAGCGTCTTTGCCACGTGCATCATGGTGCGCAATGATCTCCTTGTACGTATCCCAGATCGGCGTCTTGACGGGATCGCCCTTCATGACCTCCATGAGGCTGACCGGCTTCTCGACATAAGCATCGAGCGGCATGACCTGCAGGATGGCATCCAGGAGTTCCGGCACACCATGCCCATCGCAGCGCACGACCTTGCAGTTCTTGCCCACCGACTCTGCCGGGAAATTGCCATCGCCGATGACGATGCGGTCGCTGTGTCCCATCTCGCAGAGTATCTTGAGTAATTCCGGGGATAAAATATGGGGAATGCCCTTTAACATGATGTGATTTCCTCCCATCTCTGATATTCAGCCTGCCAGCGTTCCGCCTGCTCTGGCTGATACGTCCGGATACCTTCCGAAGCTTTGATGATCTGCCGCGCCTCGCGCAGACTGCCAATGGCACCTGTCGAAAGCAGCTGCAGAGTGATATTGCCGAGTACCGTGGCCTCAACGGGACCAGCCAGCACGGGCCTTGCGCAGGCATCTGACGTCATCTGGCAAAGCAGCTGGCTCTGTATGCCGCCGCCTATCATGTGCAGGCATGGATACGCGCGGCCAAGGCAGGCCTCCAGCTCCAACGCAGCCTGGCGATAACGCATGGCCAGGCTCTCATCGATACAGCGGACGACAGCACCTATAGAATCCGGCACAGGCTGCCCGGTTCTCCGGCAATACGCACGGATCCGTTCCGGCATGTTGCCGCTCGGCACGAATTCTGGTGCATCGGGATGGATAAAGGAACGGAACGGCTCTGCAGCTTTTGCCAGCTGCTCGAGTTCGCCAAAGGAATATTCCCTGCCTTCCCGCTGCCACTGACGGCGGCATTCCTGGATCAGCCAGAGGCCGATGATGTTCTTGAGGAAGGATGCCTTGCCGCCATAGCCGCCTTCATTCGTGATATTCGCCTGCGCCGAAGCTTCGTTGATGACGGGTTCGGAAAGTTCTGTGCCGAGCAGCGACCAAGTCCCGCACGAGAGGAACAGGAAATTTTCCTGCTCAGTCGGTACGGCTGCCATAGCACTCTGCGTATCGTGTCCGGCGACCGCGACCACCGAGGCAGTCTCAAGTCCCAGCTCCTTACAAAGTGCAGCATCGAGCTTGCCGATACGCGTTGCTGTCGGCACGAGTTCCGGCAGGATGTCCACGGGCAGCCCCAATGCCTCCAGGACACGCCTGGACCAGCTCTTTTCCCTGGCGTCAAGCATCTGGCTTGTCGTAGCGATGGAATACTCTGCCTTGCGGACTCCTGACAGGAAATAATTCATGAGATCCGGCATGAACAACAGTGTCCTTGCCCTTGCCAGCATCTCCGGGCGCTGCTGTTTCAGCGAGAGCAGCTGAAAGAGCGTATTGATGGGCATGATCTGATTGCCGGTAAGGTGATAAAGCTCCTCCCGTGAGATGCAATGCAGGGCTTCTTCAACCATGCCGGAAGTACGCGCATCCCGATAATGAACGGGATTCTCCAGCAGATACCCTTGCTCATCCAAAAGGCCAAAATCCACGCCCCAGGTATCAATGCCAACACTCGTGAAGGAACCAGCAAGATGTGCCTTGATCATCCCCTGCTTGATCTCATGGAACAAACGCAGGATATCCCAATACATCGTCCCGCGTACCATGACGGGATCATTGGCAAAACGGTGGACCTCTTCCATGTGGATGCTGCGGCCATCGAACCTGCCGATGACCGCCCTGCCACTCGAGGCACCGAAGTCAAAGGCGAGTACGCGTTTTTCTTCGGTCATCCTATCTCCTCCAACTCAAGTATTGCCTCATTTGTACATGGGGCCATAGGCCTTGCAAGCACGATAATCCTGCCCCTCTTTATCCATGCCGAAAGCATTCCAGGCGGCCGGGCGGAAAATATCCGTCTCCGGCACGTTGTGCATGCAGACCGGGATGCGCAAGATGGAGCAGAGCGTGATGAGATCCGCGCCGATGTGGCCATACGTGATGGCACCATGGTTGGCCCCCCAGTTGTTCATGACATCGTAAGCCGATGCAAAGGCACCTTTTCCCGTAAGACGCGGCGTGAACCACGTGCAAGGCCAGGTGTAATCCGTGCGTTTCCAGAGCTTATCGGAAACCTCATCCGGCAGATTGACCGTATAGCCTTCCACAAGCTGCAGGACAGGGCCGACCCCTTTGACGATATTGACGCGTACCATCGTAGCCGGCATCTCACCACGCGTCAGGTAACGGGACGAGAAGCCGCCGCCGCGGAAATATCCATTGTCAGCCGGACACCACTCAGTAGCCTCCAGGCAAGCATCCTGGTCGCTCTCCGTCATCTCCCAGAACGGCTTGATGACCGAATTGCCCGCGTCATCCTTGACTTCACCGCAGGCATCGAGGCAGGCTGCCCCCGAATTGATGAGATGCAGGAAGCCTTTGCCGTCCCTGGCCTTGCCCTCCAGCTCATAGCCCGTCGCCTTCTTGACAGCCTCCGGGCTCCAATACGTGCGGACATCGGCAAAGATCTGCGCACGATTCGTCAGCAGCTTGTTGAAAAGCATGGCGACACCGTTGAGCGTATCATTCTCCGTCGCAAGGATATAGCTCTCACGCGCACCTTCCCAGTCGAACGAGGAGTTCATGAGTGCTTCGGCAAAATCACCATTGGGATAGAAATCCGTCCACTGGCGCTGTCCCTGGAAACCGCCGGCAATCGCATTATGGCCAACGGCCTCTTCCTCACAGCCTTTTGGCAGGTTCGGATTGCCGTTGTAGAGATCCTTCATGATGCACATCATCTTGACGACAAATTCCCAAGCCTCTTTCTTCTGCTCATCCGTCTTGCGCGCAAAGTCCGGGTTCTTGTCGAAGCCTTCCTTGCAATGCGCTTTCGTCCAGGCCAGAGCTTTCTCATATTCTTCCTGGTCATAGATGCCTTCCGTCATGCGGCGGATGATCTCTACCTCGTCAACTGATTCAATGCGCATGCCGAGGTATTCCTCGAAGAACTCCGGGTTGATGATGGAGCCGGCAATACCCATCGTGATGGAGCCGATCTGCAGGTAAGACTTGCCGCGCATCGTCGCTGCCGCTACCGCAGCACGTCCAAAACGGAGCAGCTTGACCTTGACATCTTCCGGGATTTCCGTTGCATCCGCTTCCTGCACATCATGGCCGTAAATGCCGAAAGCCGGCAGGCCCTTCTGCGCATGGCTCGCGAGTACAGAAGCCAGATAGACAGCGCCTGGGCGCTCCGTACCGTTGAAGCCCCAGACCCCTTTGATCGTCATCGGATCCATGTCCATCGTCTCAGAACCATAGCACCAGCACGGCGTGACCGTCAGCGTGATATCGACACCGGCTTTCTTGAACTGGTCGGCACAGGCAGCAGCCTCTGCCACGCGGCCAATCGTCGTATTGGCAATGACGACTTTCACGGGTTCACCATTCGTATAGCAGAGATTCTCCTCAAAAAGCTTCTTGGCAGCCTGTGCCATACCCATAGTCTGCGCTTCCAGCGAGCCGCGCACATTGAGGACACCGCGCCGTCCGTCAATCGTCGGACGGATGCCAATCACCGGATAATCACCAATCAATCTGCTCTTTGCCATGCCTGTTTCCTCCCTATTATTATCTGAAGATTCCTTAACTTGATTACGCTTTCAGTATAGCATTGGAAGCGTCTTCTTTCTCGTTGTATCTTATGGTAAAATAGGACTATATTATCTTTTATGTATTTTATATATTCTGAAATCAATTCCATCATAAATGATAAATTGTAAAATAAAAATATATATCAGATAAAATAGCACGATAATGGCGATTTTTATGATGATATTATCTTTTTGAAAGAAGGCATACTTTTTATGAAACATGACGGATATAACGAATTTCGTCAACGCGGGCGTTTTGATTTCCCAATAGAGTTCCACCATGTCGACCAGCATCACCCGCGCTTCTACATGCCGTATCACTGGCATATGGAATATGAGATCGACCTCATCGTTCAAGGGTCTTTGACGCTTACGCTCAATGAATCCCAGGTGCATGCTGAAGCTGGCGACATCATTTTCATCCGCGACGGCGTCGTTCACGGCGGACATCCCGACAGTGCAGACACGATTTACGACTGTATCGTCTTTGACATGAAGAAGATGCTGGCCGGCAGCCACACCTTCCAGGCCCAGATTGAAGATGTCCTCAAGCATATCACCCTCATCAACAAACACATCTCAGCCGCCACGCCTGATATCTCGCCGCTCATACAGCAGCTTTTCCGCAGCATGAAAGCAGGACACCCCGGTTATGAACTCATCGTCACAGGGCTGCTCTACGCTTTTTTAGGCTTCATCTTCCAGCACGGTCTGTATCACGAAGCCGCAGCACTTGCCCTGCGGGAACATCGCCGCAAACGCATCACACAACTCAAGCAGATCTTCCAGCTCATCGACTCAAGATACCAGCAGCCTCTGAGTCTTGCAGACCTTGCCCAGGCCGCGAATCTCTCGCCCAATTACTTCTGCCGCTTTTTCCAGAAGCTCACACACCACAGCCCCATCGATTACCTCAACCGCTACCGCATCGAGATGGCCTGCCTCAAACTTGCCCACACCAATGACTCCATCACAGAGATCGCCCTCTCCTGCGGCTTCAATGATGTGAGTTATTTCATCAAGCTCTTTCACCGCTACAAAGAGACTTCTCCGCGCAAATACAAGCAACTCATGAAGGAGAGCAAATAAAAAAAGCCATCGCCTAAGCGATGGCTTCCTGGATCTCACGATTTCCCTGCTCTCAACGATCCGTACCGTCCTGCTCGAGGACGATATCGGGGTAATCCGGGCTATGCAGACTCACATAGCTCGTCGTACCCGTCTGTACAGCATACCGATCCACCGGCGTGTCCGGATTCGCCTTTTCCAGTCTGGCATCAGCGGCCGCGATATTCATGAAAACAACCATGATCCAGATGGCAGCAATGGCCGCACAGGCCAGCAGTTTCCTCTTCGTCATGACAATCACACTCCATTCTTCCTATTCTCTATGAACTATCTCGGCGCCGTTCCTTTCGACACCTTTATTATCGCACAGGCTCGCCCGCTTGAAAAACGGATAAATCTGATTTATGTATCGGAAAAACCGATTGATTCAAGCAGGGTGCTGCGCTACAATAAGCCTAAGAGAACAAGAAGGGATGGATAGGATGACTCTTTTGCAAATGCGTTACTTCCTGGCTGTCTGCCGCTACCAGAACATCACCCATGCGGCTGGCGAACTCCACATCGCCCAGTCCACGCTGAGCCAGTCGATGCAGGCACTCGAGGACGAAACGGGACTCAATCTTTTCCTGCGCACCGGACGCACAATCATGATCAGCCAGGCCGGCCAGCAGCTCGCGCAAAAGCTCGCACGTCTTCTGCAACAGGTCGATCAGGTAGAAAGTGAGATCCATGACATGGCTCTGCGCCACAGCAAGGTCCGCATCGCCATCCCTCAGCAGCAAGCCTCTTATCTCATGCCATATTTGCTCAGCGAATTCCATCAGCAGCACCCCGAGATCCAGCTTGACATCACGGAGCCGTACGGTCTCGAAGCCGTACGGCTCGTGCATGATGAAAAAGTTGACCTGGCCGTCATCAACTCCGACGACAGCAACCAGCCGGACATCCACTACCGCCGCCTCGCCTCACGTCCCATCGGCTTTGTCGTCTGGGAGGATCATCCACTCGCCAGCCGCACAAGCATAACGCTCGAAGAAGCCGCCAGCATGCCAGTCGCGATGCTCTCCGAAGAATTTTACGTGACACGCGTCGTCCTGCGCGCCATGCATCAGCATGACCTTACGCCAAAAGTACGCTATTTCTCGCCGCATCTCTCCACACTCTACAGCCTGCTGCGCCATCACACGCTGCCTGCCATCCTCTTTGAACGTTCCCTGGTCGAGATGCCGGGACTCGTTACGATTCCCTTTGCCGAAGGCCTGAGACTCACCGGTGCCATCCTGACAAAAAAGAACCGCCAGTCATCAAAAGACCAGCGGCTCGTCATGAAATTCATCTTCGAAAAATTATCAGCCATTCCCAGTCAGGAATGACGAGGACTCTTTGCCGCACGCCTCGATGAGGTGTGCGGTATTTTCTTCGTCGTATTCAATCTGCTCCGACCAGCGGCGCACCGCCTCGGGCAGATCCTGCAGCAAGACAGCCATGAGATAAATGAACGCCGCATTACAGCGCGCATAAGAGGCAAGCGCCCTGGTGCCATACCGGGGAAGCTTATCGAGCTGGCGATAGAGGATATACGAGATCAGATGGTTGCCCACCTCCCCGCCCTGTGCTGCCAAAAGCTGCTCATATTGTGAAAGCAGCGATCCGCCAGCCGCCCGCAGGGCTGCGAGCTGCTGCGTCCAGGCAGAGTCGATGGGCTCCGTCTCCTCCATCTGTGCCAGCAGGAACGACATCTGCAACCCGGTCAGCCGTGCAGGCGGCTGCAGCCAGGTCTCCGGCACCGGATGCCCCAGGAACGCCAGCAAGGCTGGAAAATCAAAGGACGGATATCCCCCTTCTGCATGGAAGCGCAATTCCTTCGCCGCGAGCAACAGCTCCGTGGCCTTCTCGCAGGCCAGGCCGAAGCCAGCAAGCTCCACCTTGCCGCAGAGCGCAAAAAAGCGCGGATGCATCGTGCAGATCTCGCAGAGATTTTCTTCCCCCAGGCTGAGGATCAGACGGCAAAGTCCGTCTGAGCGCAGGAAGGGGCAGCGTTCGTCTGCCATGAGCCGGAAGGAATACGTCCCGTCATCGTATTGGATCTTCCGCCTCAGTTCATCGCCCAAGGGACCGTCAAGCGAGAGATACCACTGCGCCGTATCACTGTCGATATCGATTTCCCAGCCACGGCAGCAGGTATGGCGGCAGTCACCAGCCTTGCAGGCAAAGCCAGGGGCAAAATCCGGCCAGATCGTGACAATCCTTTCCATCTCATCCTCATTCATAACGCGTATCGATCACGCGCTTCGTCTTCTTCTCGGAGCGCGGCAGTACGCCAATCTCGACGACCTTGACGAGCGGCGTGAAGCCGATGCGGCTCTTGACGCGCTCGGCGATGCGCTTCGCGAGATCCAGGAAGTCCACGCTGCCATTTGTCTCGACATAGAGACGCATCGTATCCTTGCCGTCGAGATGCGAGATATGGATCTGATCCTCGCTCGAAACCTCGGGGAACGTCCTGAGGATTTCCTCGATCTGTGCCGGGAAGAGGTTGACACCTTTGATCTTGACCATATCATCCGTGCGGCCCTGAATCGTATCGAGGCGCGGGAACTTGCTGCCGCACGGGCAGTCGCCCGGCAGGATGCGCGAAAGGTCGTGCGTGCGGAAACGGATGAGCGGCGCCCCCTCTTTGCGCAGCGTCGTGATGACGATCTCCCCCCATTCGCCGTCCGGCAACGGCTCTCCCGTCTGCGGGTCGATGATTTCGATATAGATATAATCATCCCAGTAATGGATGCCATCGTGCGCCTCACAGCTGATGCCGATACCCGGCCCGTAGATTTCCGTCAAGCCGTAGATGTCGTATGCCTCGATGCCGAGTTTCTCGCAGATGGATTTCCGCATCTTGTCACTCCAGCGCTCTGAGCCGATGATGCCCTTGCGCAGATGGATCTTATCCTCGATGCCGCGCTTCTCGATCTCTTCGGCGAGCAGCAGTGCATAAGAAGAAGTCGCGCAGAGTACCGTACTCTCCATGTCCATCATCATCTGCAGCTGCTTTTCCGTATTGCCGGGTCCCATCGGCACAGCCATGGCACCGAGCTTCTCGCAGCCAGCCTGGAAGCCGATACCGGCCGTCCAAAGCCCGTAGCCCGGCGTGATCTGCACGCGATCGCGCTTCGTCACACCTGCCATCTCATAGCAGCGTGCAAAGAGCAGCGCCCAGTCTTCCACATCCTTTTTCGTATAAGGGATGATGACAGGTTTGCCCGTCGTACCCGAAGACGAATGGATGCGTACGATTTCTTCCTCCGGCACCGACATGAGGCCGAGCGGATACGCATCACGCAAATCCTTCTTCTCCGAAAACGGCAGCTTCTTGAAATCCGCCGCGCTGTCCACATGGTCTATACCATGCTCTTCCAGGCGTTTGCCATAGAAACTGTCCGCCTTGCGCAGTGCCTTGATGCGGCTGTTGACCAGTGCCAGTTGTTCATTCGTGATTTCCATAAAGACTCCCTCTCTTACTGTCTCTCTTCCTCGGCATAATAGGCCAGCGCTTTCTCATTGAGGGCGACAAAACGCGGCTTGACCTTGGCGCGGATAGCCTCGAGGAGATCCTCCTCCGTCAGGAAATCCAGTGCGCCGCTCTTCAGTGCTGCCCCGAGCATGACGACATTGAGTACCTTCGGGTTCCCGAGTTCCTGCATAGCCTGCCAACCATCGATGACGAGAAGATCCGGAACCGTCTCTTGCAGATACGCAATCATTTCCCGGCCAGTATAATCCGTCCCCTTGAGTGCAGCCGTTACCGGCATCACGGGATGAGAATTGACTACGACCGTGCCGCCTTCCTTCAGATATGGCAGCATGCGCACAGCCTCGGCAGGCTCAAAGGCCAGCAGGAGGTCTGCCGTACCGCGGCGGATCATCGGACTCATGACGCCTGCACCGATGCGCAGATGGCTGAACACCGAGCCCCCTTTCTGAGCCATGCCAATGGTCTCAGCACTCATGACTGGCAGCCCCTTCTGCATGGCAGCTGCCGCGATGAGCTTCGACGCGAGTACCGTTCCCTGGCCGCCCACGCCCGTCAAAAGGATATTCTTCTGCATCATGCCTTGCCCCCTTCCGGCTTTCTCTCTGCTCCAAACGCTTCCACGCGGATGGCATCAAACGGACAGACTTCACGGCAGAGGCCGCAGCCTGTACACTGCGAAGCATCAATCGTCACGCGGCCATCCTCGATGACTATGCCGGGACAGCCGATCTCACGGATGCATTTCTTGCACTTCCGGCATTTGTCCTGCAGGATTCCTGCCATGCCCAGCGGCTTGACGATGGCAATGCAGGGGGAACGGAAAATGATTGCTTTCAGTCCAGGTTCTGCTGCCACTTCCCTGACAACAGCAATGGCCTTCGGCAGATCCAGCGGATCCACGGTACGCACCGTTTGAACGCCGACACCGCGCAGACTATCCTCAATCGATACCCTATCGACAACCTGCCCCATCATCGTATGACCGGTGCCTGGATGCGGCTGATGCCCCGTCATCGCTGTGGTCGAATTATCGAGTACGACAAGCGTCATATCCGCCTGATTGTAGACACCGTTGACGACGCCCGTCAGCGCTGAGGCAAAGAATGTCGAATCGCCGACAAAGGCAAAGCACTTCATGCCAGGCGTCACCGCACCGATGCCCTGCGCGATGTTGACGCCGGCACCCATGCAGAGACAAGTATCCACCATGTCGAGCGGCATGGCATTGCCGAGCGTATAGCAGCCGATATCGCCGCAGAAGACGCTCTTCTGGCCTTTCATCGCGAGTTTCACAGCATAGAACGAGGCACGGTGCGGACACCCTGCGCAGAGTACCGGCGGACGCACGACCCCGCAGGGAGCTGGTGGCAATTCCCGCTGCTGTGCCTGCGGCCAGCCCATGAAACGTGCCACATCATCATAAACGGAATCACGCGTATTCTCACCGGCCGTATGGACATCCCCCGTGAGCTTGCCGCGGATCTTCACCGGCAGCTGATACTTGCCGCAGACATACGTGAGTTCCCGCTCGATGACCGGATCGAGTTCTTCAAGGCAAAGCACTTCATCAAGCCCCTGCAGGAATTCCACGGCCTTCTGCTCCGGGAACGGGAACGGCGTCGACACCTTGAAGACACGCGGCGCGCTTTCCCCGCGCTCCTGCAGCGTCTCCACGACATACGGATAGCTGACGCCATGCGTCGCGATGCCCCGGCGGCAGCCTTTGTCCGCAGAGGGCAGCACCTCATTGCGCGGATATGCCGAAAACGTTGCGGAAAGTTTCGCATTACGCGCTTCGATCTCTTGATGCGCACGGTACGAGAGTTTCGGGAAGATGACCCAGCGCGCCGGGTCGCGCACAAACCCCTCCACCGCATGCTGCACGTATTCCCCGGGATCCTTGACCTGAAGCGATGCGTAGCCGTGGTCGATACGCGTCGTCGGGCGCAGGAACACAGGCGTATGATACTGCTCCGAGAAGTCAAAAGCCTCCTGGATCATCTCATACGCTTCCTGCACGCTTGAGGGGTCAAAGCACGGCAGTTTGGCAAACGCTGCAAAATGGCGCGTATCCTGCTCTGTCTGCGAAGAAATCGGCCCCGGATCATCGGCCACCAGCACGACCATGCCGCCTTTAACGCCCAGATACGCCAGGCTCATCAAAGGGTCGGCCGCCACATTGA
Organism: Selenomonadaceae bacterium; assembly: GCA_029338835.1. Lineage (GTDB taxonomy): Bacteria > Bacillota > Negativicutes > Selenomonadales > Selenomonadaceae > Mitsuokella. The sequence continues at coordinate 31,869 of JAQYBD010000015.1, forward strand.
GCCCCACCTGCTTCATTGTCACGAGTGCCCGCGCTCCGGAATACGCCGCGCCAGCCGCGACTTCCATGCCGGCCTTTTCATTCGTTGACCACTCCACATGGACGTTCCCGTCCGGATTATGCCGGGCAATCGTCTCCAGCACCTCCGTCGACGGCGTCCCCGGGTAGCCCGCCACCACATTGACACCGGCGGCCAGCGCCCCCATGCCGATGGCTTCATTGCCCATCCAATACTCTGTATGCATCTCCTGATCCCGTCCTTCAATCGTTAAAATACACAGATACCCTTTCATTATACTATAATTTTCCACTTTGAGTAGACAAAACTTACAATGTATATAAAAATACAAACAAAAAATCCTCCCCGTCAAGGAGGAGGATGTTTCAGCTGCGTTCTTAGTTCGTCAAATAATCATCTTCGCTATCCCAGTCGTCGGGCATCCCCTTGACGATGAGTACGGGACACGGCGCGCACTGCAGCACATAATGGGAGACCGAGCCGACGAGCATGCTGCGGAACGTGCCGAAGCCGCGCGAGCCCATGACGATGAGGTCGCTCTGCAGTTCTTCGGCCACATCACAGATCACCTCGCCGGGGTTGCCGATCTCGACGCGCGTGCGCGCCTTGATCTCCGGCGGGATGATGTGCATGAGGTCAGCCAGGAATTGATAGGCCGTACTCTTGAGTTCCGCCGGCACATAACCGCTGAGACTGACCTGCTCAAAGGCTGCCACATGCTTATTGAGGTCGATGGCCATGAGGAGCGTCAGCTCTGCGCCCGTCATCGCGGCCATTTGGATGGCCTCATTCACGGCTTTGAACGCTTGCCCCGAACCATCCGTCGGCACGAGGATACGGTCGCAGTGGATGTGCTGCGGCTCCCGGGTCTGGATTTCTTCCATCAGCGTTTTTGTTTCCATCAGGATCCCTCCTTATTCCGTCTGTCCCATCGTCGTGCCATCGGTCAAGCTCAGCTGCTGCAGATCCCGGCGATGCTTCTCGTCCTGTGCCCTGTGCTTCAAGAGAGCGCGCCGCGCTGAGAAGAACTTTGCGCAGAACAGGATGAGGATGGCGGCCATGTAAATAAGGAAGGCGCCAAACTCCTTCGAGATATCCGCAAAGCCAGCGCCGCGCTCGATGATGTCGCGCACGAAGTGGTATTCCCAGGTCAGCGGGAAGAGATGCGATATGGCGATGACCCAGTCCGGATAAAAGGAGAGCGGTCCCGTCGGCCCGCCCAAGATGAATCCGCCCGGGATGAACAGGATCATGCGCGACGAGGCGATGCCTGGATTCGCGGCCGTCCAGCCGAACAACGTACTCAGCGTGCCGACCGTCATGACGTAGAAGAGCTGGATGGCGAGGAAGAGCAGCAGGCTGCCCGAAAACGTCATATCGCCCAAGAGGCGCAGGATGGTCATGCCGAAGACGAAGGAGACAATGAGGCAGCCGCCATACGGCACGAGGCGCACGAGGATGTCCCAGGGCGTGCCTTCCAGCAGGATCTTGTCGAGCTGATGCGCGAGGCGCAGCCGCGGCACCATACCGATCGTCGCGAACGTGAAGAACATCGAGCCGAAAAAGAATAGGAAGCCCTGCACCTCAACATTATAGTTCGAGCCACTCGGGTTGAAGAGATTGCGATCTGCAAGGCCCACGGATCCGCTCAGGCTGTCGTTCGTGCTGCCTGTATCGCCCTGTGCCGCCGCATTGTCGAGGCCGATGAGTTCATTGAGCGCGACCTTGATATCCGAACTCTGCGCCGTATTCGTATTGTCGTAGAACACGCCGATGTTGCTCGCTGTACCCGTGTAGCGATCCTTCTCTAGACCGCGCGGGAAGTAGACGACGGCGACGGCCTGGTCGCGGTAGAAGAGTGTCGTAGGGTCGACTGGCGTGTTGAGTACCGTCGTGACCTCCATGTACTCTGAAGCGTCGATGCGGCTCGTGAGCTCATGGCTGTAGGCCGAGTTGTCGAGGTCGATAACCGCTACCTTCGCATCATGCGAGATATTGCTGCTGAGCATCGTGCCGAGTACAATGCAGACGACGGCGGCGACCATCAGGCAAACCTTCTCGTACGGCATGCCCTGTCCCGAAAACAGGAAGCGGATCTCATCTCTTAGTGAATTCACGTTCGTTCACTCCAATCGTCATGCCTGGCATCACGCCGTCCTGCGGCTCCACGTAGATGCGGACCTGGAAAGCCGTGAGGTCGGCCTGCCCCTTCTCACGCGACTGCTTGAGGTCGGCAAAGCCCGGCGCTTTCGTCAGGAGACGGATCGTGCCCGGCACAGCCTTGTCGCCCGCGACCGTGCGGCCCGTAATCGTATCGCCCTCAGAGAGTCCCTGTGCCTGCTTCTCGCTGATGTAGATATCATAGTAGCTGCGGTCGCTCTCCAAAAGCACGACAGGCGTACCCGCGGCAACCATCTCGCCCTCTTTTGCGAGAACCTTGATGACGCGTCCGCCCTCCGGTGCGCGCAATGTCAGGCGCTCCTTCTGGACTTCGAGCTGCTTGAGCTGCACGACGAGTGCCTGCTTCTGCTGTGTGAGCGCATCGATATCATTGCTCATGTTGCCCGCCGCTTCACGCTGCTGCGCAATGGTAGGCAGATTGATGGAATCCGTATTGCCTGTGTCGCGCGCACCCGACAGCAGCTTGTCGAGGAGCTGCTGCTGCTGCGTGACGTTGGCCTCAGCGACATTCAAGGCCATCTCTGCATCATCGAGCTGCGACTTCGCGATGGCACCGGCATCAAGCAAGGCCGACTTGCGTTTGTAGTCAATCTGGCTGTTCTTGAGTGTGGCCTGCGCCGCCGAGACGGCCGCGCGCTGCTGGTCGATCTGACGGAAGCTCTGCTGCTCATCCGAATCGGCTTTCTGGTAGTTGACCGCCTGCGTGCCGCCCGTCGAGCGGATCTGCGCGTCGAGCTGCGCGATCTGTGCCTTCGTGCGCTCAATCGAGAGATCCGTATCCGTCGAATCCAGCTCCATGATGACATCGCCGGCCTTGACCGCATCGCCTTCCTTGACCGCCTCCTTGATCAGGCGGCCGCTCACGCTGTCGAACGACATCTTGACCTGCTCCGCCGTCAAGATGCCCTCTTTCTTCTCCATGCCGATTGCCACGGCATCATTGCCCTTGTAGAGCAGCAGCAGCCCCGCCACGATGAGTACCGCGATAAAGATAGCTCCCGTGCGCAGAGCCTTTTGTCTCGTATTCATATCTCAAATCCTCGCTTTCGTCGTCTCTCTCATACATGTCCCCGATCCGACATCTTCTTGAGCAGGTGGATGAGTTCTTTCTGCTCCGCTTCACTCAAGCGTTCCATGAGCTTCGTGACGCGCAGATAATGCGGCGGCAGGATCTCATCCATGAAGTCCTGCCCCTTCGGCGTCAGGCAGATGAGCTTGGCTCTGGCATCGTCTGGCGACGGCTTCGCCACGATCAGGCTGTCGCGTTCCATGCGCATGAGCATGTTGCTGATCGTCGCCTTCGACACGCCGATCTTCGCAGCGATCTCCGATGGTGCAATGCCCTGCGGATTCTGATGCAGGACAATGAGCAGGCAGAACTTCCCCTCCGACAGATGGTACTCCTTCTGCAGGACATCGAGGATGCTCGCCTGGACTTCCTCACTGGCCTGCTTGATCTCGAGCATGGCGATGACGGCCGCCGGATTGATCTCCGGCACGCTTTTCTTATGCGCTTCGAGTTCTTCCCAACTCGGCAGCATTTCCCGTTTCATGAATCGTTCCTCCAAAATTAGTTAGCTTACTAACTAATAGTATAAGAAAAACGTCCCATTTTGTCAAACGGGACGAAAATCTGTACCATCACTTCAGATGACGGATGACCTTTGCGTAAAAATCGCCTTCCTCGCTTGGATACTCCGCTTCCAAGCGGGCAAACAGCGTGCAGGTATACGGGCCAAAACGATGAATGGCCTCTACGGCCTCACGCACGGCATGGCTGAGCGTCTCTGCCTCCGTCTGCTGATCATAACGGCATAAAACGATAAACGTATCCGTATCCAGACGGCCGACCACGCCGCACTGCTTAACGACACCAACAATGGCCCTGGCTATCTCAACCAGCAAGGTTTTGCAAGATTCCTCCCCATAGGTGCGCTGCAAACGCACGAGTTCAGGGATGTGGCAGAAAAGCATGACGAACGGATGATCATAAAGCCTGTATTCATCCAGATAACGCTCCATCAGGCAGATAATCCCGCGCATATCCGGCAGCTTTGTCACCGTATCGGTAAAAGAATGTCCAGCTTCCACCTGTTTCTCAGCTGCTTTGCTGCATTCAGCCGGCACAAAATATCCCATCAGGCCCACATTGCGCCCGGCATCATCATAAAGCGGCCATTTCGTTGCCAGGATATCGTGCAGTACACCACGCGCAATGCAGGAGCCCTGCATTTGGTGATAGGATTTATCTTCCTGGATGACACTGAGTTCATGGCGACGGAAATCCTCCCCTTGGACATGCCAGTGCATATCTTCATCATCCTGGGCAAGAAGCTCCTGCGCAGAATCAAAGCCATAGAAATCCAGGAATGCCTGATTGACGCCGACAAACTGCCGATCCTTGTTCTTCCAGAACACGGGCAAAGGGAAATTCTCCACAAAATTATCCCAGAGCATCAACCGTTGACTGGAGCCTTCCGTCTGTTCAGCCCGGGCACTGCCGACAATGCCGGGCGTCATCACTGGCGCCTTATCATACCGCATGGTCTCGCACGCCACGGGATCATCCTCAAGCTGCTGCACATCGGCATTGCGGATCAAGCAGAGATATACTTCATCCTTCAAATGCGGGACGCGCATGATCGTATGACTTTTCCAGACCAGCGAATGCCCGCGCCATTTTACGCGGAATATACTGCAGAGGATGCCATTTTCTGACGCGTCAAGGCGTGCTGCCAGATCATCCCAGGCAAAAAATGTATCGCAACGCTGCTGGTCAGCCTCATAGACATATTCTTTCTTATAGAACGCAAGGGCATCCGCAAACGCAAAACAGCAATGATTCGATTTGCTGCTCGGACTCGAAAGCAGAAGGATTTGCCTGCTCTTTACATTCAAGGTCATGATGGCATCATAACGATAAAAGATTGCCTTCTGGATAAGCTCCGGCCGCATCTGTTCTTCTTCCCGGAACTTGAGCTTGCTGCGGCAACGCACTTCAAACAATGCACGTTGTTCCCGCTTGACAACCAGGCTGACTTCCAGGCGGATGATGGTATTGTCCCGGGCATAAGAAAAGTCCTCCGGCTCGCCGATCTGCGCGATACGAAGCAAACCATTCTGCAGATAATGCAAATCGAGATCGTGCGCGCGATTGAACGCCTGGGCCCATCGTGCAGCCCCATCCGGAGCAGAATCCCAGAGCATCTTCGCGCAGCGTTCATTCGCAAACAGCAGCTGATAACTGCCCTCTCGGTATTCCAGCAGCATCAGCGGCTGCTCCGCCAGGAAATCCACCCGGGCGATGGCATCGTAATACGATTTCCAGTTGCGTTCCTCTATCCCGATGCCCTGCGTCAAGCATTCCTCGACGCTCTTGTCATACGGCATGGGGCGGCCGAGATAATAGCCCTGTACCTTCTCACAGCCGCTTTCCCGCAGGAAATGGAACTGCTCCTCCGTCTCCACACCTTCAGCCAGTGTGCGGTTGCCGATGCGCTTGTCCATCGCGATGATGGACAGGATGATATCGCGTGCCCGCTGCGTATCGCTCTTGAGGAACGCCATATCCATCTTGAGTACATCAAAACGTTGATCTTTAAGGAAATTCAGCGTAGAATAACCGCTGCCGAAATCATCCATCCAGATCTCATAGCCGGCATTGCGGAATTTATCGAGTGACGTGCCGATGACCTTGACGCGATCCGTCAAGATGCTCTCGACGACTTCCAGATGCAGCATATCACGCGGCACATCAAAACGGCGCAGGGTTTCTTCCACCACAGCGAAGATATCACAAGTGATGAAGTCGAGACGTGAGAGGTTCAAGGATATCGGCACGGCCTGACGGCCAGCCTTGCGCAACCGGGCAAAATTGCGACAGACTGCCTCAATCATATAGCGGTCGAGTTTATCGATGAGATTGTGCTGCTCCAGTACGCCGATGAACTGCGGAGGTGTCAAGAACCCGTATGTCGGGTCATCCCAGCGAGCCAGCGCTTCCATCGCGCAGAGTTCACGCGATATCGTCCGCACAATGGGCTGGTAATATACCTTGATCCACTTTTTCTCGATGGCTTCATCCAAGTGGCGTACGATATACCCTCGCGGCATGCTGCTGCGCTTCTGGGCTTTCTTTTTCTGCTGTGGCTGCTCCGGCACTGCTTTCACCATACCATACGCCTCTTTCTAAAAAAATCACTTCAGCTTCACGAGTTCATATTCCCGCGTTCCCAGACCGATCTTTTCCGCGTGTTCCAGCGTTTCACGCCAATGCACATTGGGATTATTGTCGAGGAAATGATCGTGGTGATGATGCCAATCCGGTTTTGCCAGGTTATCCGCCAGCTGGCTGTTCGGCAGCGGCGTGGCTTTCAAGCAGGCATCGACGCACGCCTGGTCGAGAGCCACCGGATCAAACGAAGCAAACATGCCGATATTCGGCAGGATCGGTGCATCATTTTCGCCATGGCAGTCACAATTCGGTGAGATATCCATGACCATGTTGATATGGAAGCAAGGACGATCCTGGCAGACTGCCTGTGCATACTCCGCCATCTTGCGGTCAAGCTTGTCACCGGCATCCCACTGCTCATTGCTGATGGCGCTGAAAGAGCAGGCACCGATGCAGCGACCACAGCCTTTGCAGAGTTCTTGATCGATGACGGCCTTGTTGTCGACATAATGGATGGCATCCGAACCGCATTCCTTGGCACACTGGCGGCAGCCGCGGCAGAGTTCCGGATCCACGATGCACTTGCCGGACGAATGCTGCTCCATCTTGCCGGCCCGGCTGCCGCAGCCCATGCCGATATTCTTGATGGCACCACCGAAGCCCGTAGCCTCATGACCCTTGAAATGCGACAAGCTGATGAAGACATCGGCATCCATGACGGCACGGCCAATCTTTGCTGCCTTGACAAATTCACCATTCTTGACCGGTACTTCCACATCATCCGTACCTTTGAGGCCATCACCGATGATGATCTGGCAACCGGTCGTCGTCGGATTGAAGCCATTGAGATTTGCACAGTCCATATGCTCAAGGGCATGCTTGCGGCTGCCCGGATAGAGTGTATTGCAGTCGGTCAGGAACGGGCGGCCGCCTTGCTCTTTGACGAGATCCGCCACGACTTTCGCATACTGCGGGCGCAGGAATGCCATGTTGCCTAGTTCTCCGAAATGCATCTTGATGGCAACGAACTTGCCGTCCATATCCATATTCTTGATTCCAGCTGCCACGCAAAGTGTCTTCAATTTCTGCAAGAGATTGCGTCCTACGGGCACACGAAAATCCGTAAAATATACTTTCGCTTTTTCCATGATAGTCCTCCAGATTGTATATACACTAAACTTAATTCTTTTATTCGACGCAACTCTGACAATTCCTTGTCGTACAGAGTAAAAAAACATATAAAATAACCATCAGCGGCTTTCTCGTCACCACTGATGGTTATCTGTGAGATAGGAACCTTTCGATCATTGAGTTTTTCCCTTTGGACTCGTTAACTAGCCCATCGGAATTACCTCCCATCCTGAGTAAGTTGGTCGGCTGTCGGGAAAGGTGAACCCTGCCTTTCCTTTGGCTTGATTTTATTATACCGGAAGGAAGGTCAAAAGTCAATATAATTATAAGAATATTTTATGTATTATGTATTCTACTGCTATCCCCTCAAGAATGACCGGAACCGGTCAGTCCCAGAGCCCGGTCACGCCCCTCGCGGCCGAGGAACTGCAGGCAGCTTGCGGCCTCAAGCGGCGTGACATCATGTGTTGTCATGCTGTGTGACTGCATCATCAGCAAATGTCCCGCCAGGTCATAAAGCTCTTCAGCAAGGATCAACCGATACGCCCCAGCCTGAGTCCTGCTGGCCTCGGCACGCAGATGTGTCAGCAGGACCGTCTGGCAGTCAGCTGCACGAGCCGCAGCGATGAGCAGGGGCAGTGCCGTATCCGCATCCTGCTGCGCAAGAAGCACAGGGGTATACTGCATGACCAGGGATTCCATCAAGGCACGGCGAAGATATGCCTCATCGCTCGTCAAACGATCATCGAGCGCAAGCACCGGACTGGCAAGATAGAGTCCGCTTGGCAAGACCTTGGCTTTATGAGCCATCAAAGGAGTGGGCGTTCCCTCAGGTGTCGCATCGTAATAAAGTCGCAGCGCATCGTCGAGATACACCACCATCTGGTGCGCGAAGCGGTCACTGTTGCGATTGGGACGCCAGCGCACTTTTTCACCGAACTGCACAAAACGTCTCGAAAGGGATTGCAGGGCACTGGCCACAGGATCCCCCTCCATGACGACACGCGTAAGCTGGAACCGCGTCTCATACCGGCGGGCAAATGCTTCATCCCCCACAGCCGGGGCACCAAAGGTGATGACCTGGAGCTGTTCCCGCGGTACGCCCATATCTGCCAGCCTGGCTGCTGCCAGAGTAGCCGCCGCACCGCCGAGGCTGTGTCCCGTCAGGCAAAGGCGTTCCTGAGGATTTGCCAGCAGCTCTGCCGCCAGATCCTCTCCTGCCGTCTTGCCCGATAAAGCCGCTGAGGGCTCCGTGAAAAGCGCCGTCATCGTATAATCATCAAAACCTTTGTGGACCATGGGCAGTCCTTGTCCCTTGCCAGCTGCTGCAATCGCGAATTCCTGTGGATTCCTGCCGCCAAACGGCACACGGCGTGTCTTGAAGTCTACCTCGATATCTTTCCTGCGCTCCGTTCCCGGAAACGACAGGAGCATGAGCTGCTTGCCATCCGCCAGTACCTTGCGCACCAGATGGAAGCGTCCTTCCGCAACGGAAGATACCGTCTCCTGCCCACTCAGCGACCAGCCTGCATCTTTCAGCCATTCCCGGGCCAGGAGACTGCGGTCATCACCATACGATGCCAGCGAAACCACCGCTGCCGTCAGATAAGAAGCGTCCTTTTCGCTTGACACAGGTGATTTATCTTCAGCAGCCAGGGACTGTGAAACAGGTTTTCCCGGCTCAGCAGCCGCACCCTGCGCCTGTATGGCTACAGCAGGAGAAGCGGCAGCCGCCACAGAGAATTTCCCCGCTAAGATGCCCATGCCCAGCATAAGCCCTAGCCAAAGCGCAAAATCCCATCGTTTCCATTCCCACCGGCCCATAGCAGCATTCCCTCCAGATTCCTATGCATATACAGAAAAAGCCCAGATAAAATCTGAGCTTGCCTTTCAAATGGTGCGGTCGATGGGACTTGAACCCATACGTCTTGTGAACACTACCCCCTCAAAGTAGCGCGTCTGCCAATTCCGCCACGACCGCATAAATGGTGCGGTCAAGAGGACTTGAACCTCCAAGGTGTTGCCACCACTAGCGCCTGAAGCTAGCGCGTCTGCCAATTCCGCCATAACCGCATGATATAAAATTGTAAGAACAGCACCATGTACTGTTTTAAGCAAATGGTGCGGTCGATGGGACTTGAACCCATACGTCTTGTGAACACTACCCCCTCAAAGTAGCGCGTCTGCCAATTCCGCCACGACCGCATGATACAATATGAAGATTTTTGATGGTGCGGTCGAGAGGACTTGAACCTCCATGATGTTGCCATCACTAGCGCCTGAAGCTAGCGCGTCTGCCATTCCGCCACGACCGCGTAATATAAAAATGAGAGGTATTGATACAATTGGTGGTGCCGAGGACCGGAATCGAACCGGTACGGTTGTTTCCAACCGACGGATTTTAAGTCCGTTGCGTCTGCCAGTTCCGCCACCCCGGCAGTATCAAATTGCTGACTAATGGAGCGGGTGATGGGAATCGAACCCACGTGATCAGCTTGGAAGGCTGGAGCTCTACCATTGAGCTACACCCGCATAATGCAAAGTGGAGCTGGCGAGAGGAATTGAACCCCCAACCTGCTGATTACAAGTCAGCTGCTCTACCAATTGAGCTACACCAGCTTGAAAAATGGTGCCTCAGAGCGGAATCGAACCACTGACACGGGGATTTTCAGTCCCCTGCTCTACCGACTGAGCTACCGAGGCATTTACAAGTTAGATAATATTATAACACATTGCTGTGTAATAAACAAGTGGCGACCCGAATGGGACTTGAACCCATGACCTCCGCCGTGACAGGGCGGCATTCTAACCAACTAAACTACCGGGCCGTATAAAATTAGGTTTTAATGGTGGGCGATAACAGGATCGAACTGCTGACATCTTGCTTGTAAGGCAAGCGCTCTCCCAGCTGAGCTAATCGCCCATAAAATGGTGACCCACCACGGAATCGAACCGTGAACCTACTGATTAAGAGTCAGTTGCTCTG